>NZ_RJVA01000010.1:0-300000 GCF_003751385.1 Desulfosoma caldarium
TCAAACTCTCCAGTTTTTCCCTTCAACCACACCCCAAAAGGCGCGGTCCCTTTCTCAATGGCCCAGCACGCTCCTCACTATTTAGTTTTCAAAGAACCGGCGCCTGATCGTTGCAGGCAAAGACGCTTTCTACCCGAACCGAGGGCCTTGGTCAAGCTTTTTTTTCGACCCTCACGATCCATCGACGCGTGGCGTCAACGGAAGCCGGATTATAGAGATCGCCCTCGGCATGTCAATGGGTTTTTCTCTCATGCTCGAAAAGCCCGCAAGCCCGCCAAATGCCTTGTCTGAGGCTAGGGATCTCTGCCGTAAAAGAGATCTGTGCCTGAGAGCCTCCTAGACTTGACAAGGCCTTTCCCGCTTCCCTTTGCGGCCCTCCTTGGCCTTGCTTTGGCCTTGGGCGTGGGTTACAAAGCAATCTCTTTTGGGGGCTTTCGGCACACTTGGCCCCGTCGTTCGCGACAGGACGGCGACCATGAATGGAAGGTTTTTTATGAGCATATCGGCAGAAAGGTTACGGCAACTGTGGCGCACACTGGGCAGTGTTCGGCTGGCTCTCTTCCTATTCCTCATCCTTGTCCTGGGATGTATCGTGGGCACCCTGGTTCCTCAGGATCTGAGCGAACGGGAGGTCATGGCGCGATACGGGCCTACGACGGCCCGATGGCTCTTGGCCTTTCAGATTAACGATCTCTATCATTCTTTAGGGTTTCAGGCCCTTTTGGTGGCGCTCAGTGTGAACCTCATCGCCTGCACCCTTCAGCGACTTCCCAAGACGCGAGCACTGCTGCGGGAACGGGGCGACTTTTTGGATCCCGCCAAACTCACTAAGTACAGCCTGCATCGTGTCTTGGATGTGCCTGCAGATTTTACCATGGTGCGCCACGCCTCCGAGACCGTGCTTGGCAGCGCCTTTGGACGCCTGCAGCACCTGCACGCTCCGGCCGACGCGCTGGCGCTGGTCGCCGAAAAGGGCCGCTGGTCCCGCTACATGGTTTACGTTGTTCATATGAGTGTGCTGTGGATTTTCTTCGGTGCCTTGATGGGGTCCCTGTTCGGCTTTAAAGGCATTATGAATGTGGCGGAAGGCGAAACCACTCAGGAGGTTTTCGTGCCCAAGCAGCGCGCGATGATCACCCTGCCCTTTGCGCTACGGTGTGATGATTTTGACGTGAGCTTTTATGAAAACGGCATGCCCAAGGAGTTTCGATCGGACGTGACGGTTCTCGAAGGTGATACGCCCGTTTTGAACGCTTCCGTTCGCGTCAATGACCCCATCACCTATCGCGGCATCACTTTTTACCAGGCCTCTTACGGCGCCCTATTGAAGCGCGCGCGCGTTGCCTTTACCAAGGCCGACGGAGGGGAACGCTTTGAGCTGGACCTGCCCTTTGGGGAAGCTCAGCCCTTTGGAGCCACAGACCGTACGGTGCAACTGGTGGACTTTACCGACGATTTCAGCGGGTTTGGGCCGGCCCTGGCCATCGCCACCTGGAAAGAGAACGAACAACCTTCGGGGACGTGGATTCTCATGAATCATCCCGATTTTCACGGCAATCAACTGCAGGGCTACCGCGTCACCGTGTTGGCGTCGGAGCGAGGCTACTACACGGGATTGCAGGTGAAACGGGATCCCGGCGTGCCGGTGGTTCTTTCCGGCTTTGTGGTGTTGATTGTCGGTCTGTTAAGTACTTTTTACGTCTCCCATAGGAAACTGTACCTGTGGGCGCAACGCAACAATCCCGGCACCACTCTGGTGGTTGCCGCCTGGACTAATAAGAAAAGCCTTGCCTTTGAAAGGGAATTCCAACATCTTTGTGACCGCCTGGCGGACACTTTGCAACGCCGCACACAGGGGAAATAGGGTGCCATGGACAGTTCCGTGCTTCTCGGGATCACCACCTATGCCTATCTTTTGACCACAACCATCTATCTGGCCGGGGTCACGTTTCATAAACCCAAACTACTTACCTGGGCCACGCGCAGTGCGGTCCTGAGTCTTCTCGTCCAAACGGCGGGCATCGCTCTTCGATGGAAAGAATCCTACGACTTGGGTTTCGGCCACGCTCCACTGTCCAATCTCTATGAATCCCTGGTGTTCGGCTCGTGGATTCTTGTCCTCATCTACATCGTTTTTGAGAGAAAAATCGGGCATCGCGCCCTGGGATTTGTGCCGTCGGGCATCGCCTTTTTGGCCATGGCCTATGCTTCTTTTTCTCCGGACGTGGTTTCCAAGATTCAGCCGCTCGTCCCCGCCCTCAAAAGCAATTGGCTCATCGCCCATGTGATCACCTGTTTCATGGGCTACGCCGCTTTTGCCATCTCTTTCGGCTTGAGCCTGACCTACCTATGGCGCCGACGACGGAGGGATCGCCCTTTGGCTGTGCTTTCCACCAGTCTTATTCCCGAAGCTCGCGAATTGGATGAATTCAATTATCAGATGGTTCTTTTCGGCTTTTTTTGGCTTTCCATTGGCATCATTACCGGATCCGTGTGGGCCAATTCGGCGTGGGGATCCTATTGGAGCTGGGATCCCAAGGAAACTTGGTCCCTGATCACATGGCTTATTTATGCCACCGTGCTCCATGCAAGGGCGGTGCGTGGTTGGAGGGGTCCAAGGGTGGCGTGGTTGTCCGTGGTGGGGTTTTGTTCCGTTCTTTTTACGTATTTTGGTGTGAATTTCCTGCTGAGCGGGTTGCACAGTTACGCGACGAAATAAGAGGGCTTCGTGCCTTCGCTCAGGCTTCCTGCGCAAAAAGGAGGCGTTTCATGGTATTCGGGCTCGGCCCCGCCGAACTGCTTGTGGTTTTGGTGGTGGTCCTATTCATCTTTGGTGGAAAACGCCTCGCCGACGTCGGCAAAGCTTTGGGGGAGAGCGTCACGCAGTTCAAGGAGGGTTTGCGTTCAGGAAAACCCGATGTGCGAGACGCCCAGTATCGGCAACTTCCGGAACACGACGGCCTGCCGCCGGAATCACCGGATCGCAAGGGGGTGTGAAATGTTCGGGTTGGGGTTTCAGGAAGTTCTGCTCATTCTCTTCATCGCGCTTATCGTCGTCGGTCCCGGAAAACTGCCGGACCTTGCCCGGGCGCTAGGCCGAGGTTTGGCGGAATTTCGAAAGGCCACCAACGACCTTAAAAGCACCTTTGAACAGGATAGCACGGTGCAGGAATTGAAAAAGGAATTCCGCACGGCGCAGAGCCAGATCATGCTGGACAACCTCAGCGCCTCCATCAAAACGGAAGGCTCCAAAACCGATCCGCCCACGGAAGAAATTTCGCCGAAGGCGCCTTTGGCAGACAAGCCGGCGGCCACCGATACCCCGCAAGAAGCCGCGGTTTCCGAAACCTCTGAAAATCGGAAAGCTTCATGAGCCAGCCTGCCGACAAAATGCCATTCACGGAACATCTGGAGGAGCTGCGACGCCGGCTCATTATCTGTGCCATCGCCGTAGGTGTTGGCTTTGTCATCGCCTATTTTTTTAAAGAAAAAATCTTTGCCTGGCTCATGCGGCCGCTCCTTCAAGCCCTTCCTCAAGACGGCCACCAGAAGCTCATCTACACCGCGCCCCATGAAGCGTTCATGACCTATATCAAGGTGTCTTTTCTCGGAGGCGTCGCTTTGGCGGTGCCGGTCATTCTCTACCAGTTCTGGCGCTTTGTCGCTCCAGGGCTTTATGAACACGAACGCCGGTACCTCTACCCCATCGTCATCCTTTCCACGATCTTTTTCCTCGGGGGCGCCGCTTTTGGCTACCTCGTGGTTTTTCCCTACGGGTTTCAGTTCTTTACTTCCTTCGCCACGGAATTCATTGCGCCTATGATCAGTACCAAGGAATTTCTTTCCTTTGCCACTCGCCTTCTTATCGCCTTTGGTGTGATTTTTGAGTTGCCCTTGGTCACGCTCTTCCTGGCAAAGCTCGGCGTGGTGAAAGCAAGTTTTCTTCAGAAGCAAAGAAAATACGCCATTCTCATCATCTTCATGGGCGGGGCCATTTTGACACCCCCGGACGTCTTCACCCAAATCCTGATGGCCATTCCCTTGCTGATCCTTTACGAAATGAGCGTATGGATCGCGTATTTCTTCGGCAAAAAAGAACAGGCCGAAGAAGGGCATGCGGAAGACTCCTCCACATCCCCCGCCTCGTCGGCCTAAAGGGCTGCAGATGGGGAAGCGTCAAAACTTGGACGGATTCAGCAGCTGACAAAGGAGGCATGCACGGCACCATGGAACCGATCACTTTGGTCATTGCCACGCGAAATCGGGCCAAGTCGTCAGAGATTCGAACTCTTCTGCATGGTTTTCCTGTGGAAATCAAAGACGTGGCGGATTTCGGGCCGATTCCCGAACCTCGAGAGGACGGTCAAACTTTTGAGGAAAACGCGTATAAGAAAGCCCTCTTTACAGCCCGCGTTCTAGGGCTTCCGGCTCTGGCCGATGATTCCGGCTTGGAAGTGGAGGCTCTCGGGGGTGCCCCCGGCGTGCGATCGGCGCGCTACGCCGGCGATCAGGCCACGGATGAAGACAACAATCGCAAGCTTCTTCAAGCCATGAAAGGACAAACCCATCGCAAGGCACGTTTTGTGTGTGTCCTTTCTTTGGCCGTCCCCACGGGCCCGGCCTTGACCTATGAGGCCACGTGCGAAGGGGAAATCACCACGGAACCTCGTGGCCGTTTCGGGTTCGGGTATGATCCCGTGTTTTATTATCCTTCGGCGGGAAAAACCTTTGCGGAAATGACGCCGGAAGAAAAAGCGGCGGTGAGTCATCGCGGCCGAGCTCTTCGAGAATTGCGGGACGAATTTGACAAGGTGCTCGTGTGGCTGCGCCAAAGGCTGGCGGAAGAAAAGAGGCTTCTTTCCGAAGGCATTTGCATGCATGAGCACCCCTAGCGAACCTTCGGTCATGTCCTGGGAGGAATTCAAGGCGAGGGTTCGTGACCGAGTGCATCACTGGCGAGTTTTCGGGCTTCCTGGACGATGGCAGGTGCTTCAAGAGCTAAAAGAGCTTCAAAGGCTTCAAGAGGCCTTGGGCGCCGAAACTCGGCCGCCCCTGAACCGTTTCCCCATGATCTACCTGGCCACCCTTGACGATGGCTGGGGACACGGACTCGATGTCATCGACGCGGCGGCTCGAGCCGTCGGAGCCCCCACGGTGCGGCTGGGTCTCTTGTGTTCCACCGAGCGTATTGTGGACGCCTGTCGCCGAAACCCGCCGCATGTGTTGGGTTTGACGATTCTTCACGCCGACACGGAGTCCGCCGTGAGCGCCGTCGTTCAGGGGCTTCCTTCCGGTGTGACCGTTGTCGCAGGAGGTCCCGTTTTTCGATGGGATCCCGACTTTGCTCAACGCACAGGCCTGGATGCCGTCATTCAGGATGTGGGCGATTTTCTTCAGTGGATTTCCGCACGACTTCCGTAGATTTTTTTCCAGGGCTCCCGCCTCTTTCGCTGCGCGTCGGCAATGCTCAAATAAAGCGCTCCCACGGCCAATTCCGCACAGTGATGTTCATGCTCTGGAAGCGACTCCAAATACTCGATGACCTGTTCGGGGGTCAGGTCCCATGCCGCATCCAAAGTTTTTCCTTCCACCAATTCACAGACCGTGTTGGCGCACGCCACGGTGTTTAAACATCCCTGTACCTGAAAGGACGCACGCCGAATGGTTCCGTCTGCATCGGTGAGGAGAAAAAACTCCACCGTATCTCCGCAGGTTCCCGTCTTTTTGCCATGACCATCGGGACACGCAAGGGTTTCCATGCGATCCGTTCGCAGAGCCATTTCCAAGAACTTTGTCGAGTGATCCTGCCAAAAATCATGACCTTCTTTCTTATGCATCGTCTTGCCACCTCCGCGGGCATCAAGACAACCTTTGGGACCACGAACCGGCCGCACGCGGCCTTTTACTTAGCAGCCGCAAGTCCATTCGTAAAGGGCTCCCTTTGCACCGGCGAAAGCATGAGATAAACTTGAATGTTATCGGTTCAAAGGACCGACCCCCGGGTTGTGGCGTAACACCCCTTACAAAGGAGGCGGGACAATGGCCGGTGAGTTACACCCGATCAAAACCGTGGGCATTCTTACAGGTGGCGGCGATGTCCCTGGGCTCAACCCCTGCATCAAGATTCTGGTATACCGATGCGTCGAAGAAGGCTTCCGCGTGCTGGGTATTCGCCGAGGCTGGGCCGGGCTTCTCGACTACAATCCCGATGATTCGGAAACCTTTTCCCGATGCTTTCAGTGGCTGGAAAAGAACACGGTTCGCACCATCGACCGCACAGGCGGCACCTACCTTCACACCTCTCGAACCAACCCCGCTGCCGTGCGGATCAGAGACGCCCCGCCGTTTTTGGCTTCTCAGTTCAGCGCCGAAGGGGAAAAAAGGGATTTCACAAATCATGTGCTCAACAATTTGGAGAAGCTCGGCGTGGACTGCCTGGTGGCCATTGGCGGAGACGACACGCTGAGTTACGCCGTGCGTTTGCATCAGGAAGGTTTTCGAGTGCTGGCGATTCCCAAAACCATGGACAACGATGTTTTCGGCACCGATTACTGTATCGGGTTTTCCACGGCCGTGACCCGCAGCGTGAATTTTATTCATGCCCTGAGAACGTCCACGGGATCCCACGAACGCATCGGCATTATTGAACTTTTCGGCCGCCATTGCGGAGAAACATCCTTGGTGAGCGCCTATCTTGCGGGAACGGATCGCGCCATCATCAGCGAGGTCCCCTTTGATCCCGAACGACTGGCTACACTGATCATGGAAGACAAGAGGACAAATCCAAGCAATTACGCCATGTTGACCATCAGTGAGGGGGCACGCATGCTGAGCGGCGCGGTTTTGGAGCGCGGTGAGGCGGACGCGTACGGGCACAAAAAGTTGGGTGGCATCGGCCTGGTCACCGGCGAGATTCTCAAAAAGCTAACCGGGCAGGACATCATCTACCAGCAGTTGTCTTACCTCATGCGAAGCGGAGCGCCCGATTCTTTAGATCTCATGGTGGCGGTCAATTTCGCCAACATGGCCGTGGATTTGGCCTTGAGGAAAAACTTCGGGCGCATGGTGGCTCTGAGCAAGGGCATTTATACGGATATGCCGGTGAGCATCGTCGTCTCAGGCCAAAAGCGCGTGGATGTGCACGAACTCTACGATGTGGAAAACTATCGTCCCAAGGTGCGCCACGTCATGGGCAAGCCGATGTTTTTGTATTGATTTCCTCGGAACGGGGCTTTGGGCCGCTTCGAGGCGTGCGGAGCGGCCCCTTTCTTTTAAGACCCTTCGCGATTTCGGGAAGTGACCACAAGGCCCTCTTCGAAAAACAAAGCCTTGATCACTCCTTCCAGGTCCTTGGCAGAAAAATCTCTCGACACTTCAAGCTTTTCCAAAGCTTTTTGCAGGAATCGAACGCCTCGGGCCACGTTCGGCCCGCTGAGGCAACCTCGTACGGAATAGTATCCCCAGATCCTGTAGGGCAGCGCATAGCCTTCCTGCTCGGAGAGCTCCAGAAATTCATACACCTCGCCGTAAGGCGAATGAAAAGGACCCGTAGGAACCTCAATGGGCAAGGGCACCTCTTCGGCGATCACTTCCAGGCCGTGCCGTTCCCGCAAATAGGTCCTCAGGCCCCACACTTCTTCTTCCGTAAGGTAGCGCAAGACCTGTTCCAGGGCTTGGCGCCGTGTGATTTCATCCAGCTTTTCGTAATCCGCCACGAGGCTTTCCATGGCCACCACCGGCTCCGCTCTGTCCAGCCGGTACCAGTCGACTCGAACTCCGTAATAGGTCACATCATCCTTTTCCATTTCCGCAATGGAATAGGCGCGATAAAGCCTCAGGGGCTGTAAGGCTCCGCCTCCAGCTGCGGATTTCCCCCCAGGAAGGACACGAAACCGCCTTTTCATGTCACACCTCCAGCGGCCCAAAAGACCTTTCCCGCTCCATCCCACGCGGGCCAACGGCATGGAACACCGCGGAAACGGCACCCCTGACGGTTTCGTGCCAAGGCCGCCGCGAAATTCATTTTCTTACGGAAAAGAAGGAATCGGACTTGCAGTCCCCCGTCTGTTCCTTGACCGTGCATTCGCTGCAAAACTCCCCATACTCGGGCCGGCTCTGCCTCTTGATAATATCCTGCCCCGTGGGATATTGACTGCAATTGGAACACCAGTGCCACGTTTGACTGTCTTCCTTGCGACGATACACGACCATGAATGCCACCTCCTTGTACCCACACACCGTTGCTGAACGTTATCGCACTGAGACACTCGCCATAAACCTGGGTCGAAGGGTCGACTTAAAGTGTATTTTACCCATTTTAGGCCGTGATGAACACTGGAATGTGCGCTTTTAGGAGGCGCTGCTTTGGCAAAGCAGATTCGCTAACCCATTGATTCCTTTTCCCTTGACAGTGTGTGTGGCGAACGATTAGAAGATTGCGTGCTTCGCCGAAACATTTCGCGAGAGTGGCGGAATTGGCAAACGCACTGGACTTAGGATCCAGCGCCCTCGGGCTTGGGGGTTCGACTCCCCCCTCTCGCACCCGAGCCGCCTATGGTTCCAGATCCGCCAGGAACATGGCACCGTCAGTCAGGTTCGTCTGATTGAGGAAACAACGAAGTTAGCCCCAAAGGGTCTCTAACTTCGTTTCGTTTTTGGGCAAATGCCCGAGCACTGCAATGCAGTGCCAAAAGATTGTCCGGTTCCCTGAGTACAGGGGCCATGAAAGCTCAAGCGAACACAGAAGGAAGGTTTAACCGTGGAAATGAAAGTCACCGTGACCGACCTGGGGCCGACGCAGAAAAAGCTGCTCGTTGTCGTGGAACCTCGTGATGTGAAAAGGTTGTTGGACAAGCGCTACCGGGAGCTCAGCCAACAGGTACGCCTGAAAGGATTTCGCCCCGGCAAGGTCCCTCGAAAGATTCTGGAATCCTATTACGGCAAAACGGTTCAGGGGGAAGTTTCCAACCACATCATTCGAGACACCTATCCGGACGCTTTAAAGCAAACGGAGCTCAAGCCCATGTTGGAAGGCGACGTGGAGGATTATCGGTTTGAGCCCGATGGATCCTTTTCCTATTCCGCCATTGTGGAGGTTCGGCCGGTCTTTGAAGTGAAGGATTATTTGGGGTTGGAGGTGGAAGTGCCTCCCACCGAAGAAATCGGTGACGAACGGGTGGATGAAGAACTAAAAGCCCTGCAGGAAAGGCACGCTGAAGTCCGCTCAGTTCAAGACGACCGGCCTGCGCAGTGGGGAGATTACGTGATCGTGGATCTGGTGCCATCCGTGGACGGCGCCGTCTTTGATAAAGGTGTGCAAAAGAATTTTTACTTGGAACTGGGAACGCACAGGATTCATCCAGACTTTGATGGACACCTCGTGGGGCGTCGTGCCGGTGAGACGGTGGATTGTTCGCTGAATTTTCCCGATGATGCCGCGGTTCGGGATTTCGCGGGCAAGACGGTGCACTTTGAAGTGGCAATCAATGAGATCAAGGAGAAGATTCTGCCCGAGCTGAACGAGGCGTTTGCTCAGAAAGTGGGCGGCTACGCCTCCGTGGAGGCCCTCAAGGATGCCCTTAAGGAAAGGCTTTCGCGAGCCGCCGAACAGGCCACGAAGCAGAGGCTTCGGGCGGCCATTATGGATCAATTGTTGAACATGACCTCCTTTGAGGTTCCCGAAAAAGTAGTGGAACGGGAAGTGAATCGGCGCATACAGCATTTTGTGCATCAAATGACCGCTCAGGGACTCAAGATCGACCCCAGCCGATTTGACACCCCGGAAATTCGAGCCGAACAACGTCCAGAGGCGGAAAAAGCCATTCGCTGGCGTCTGATTGTGGAACAAGTCGCCGCTCAGGAAAACCTGGAACTGAGCGAAGATGAAAAAGAGGCCATCTACTCAGATGTGGCTCGAATGTATCGAACGACGCCGCAGCAGGTGAAGGCGGAATATGCGGACAGTGCCATTGTGATGGAAATGGTCTACCAAAGGTTGGAGGAAAAGGTGTTTAAGCTCCTGGAAGACCACGCCGTCGCCAAGGCCACGACGGCCGAGACGGCGAGTTGAGGTCCGGAGGTACGTTATGTCTTTGATTCCCATTGTCATTGAGCAGAGCAGTCGTGGAGAGAGGGCCTTTGACATATATTCGCGCCTTCTCAGGGACCGCATCATCTTTTTGGGGACGACCATTACCGATGAAGTGGCCAATGTGATCATTGCCCAAATGCTTTTTTTGGAATCCGAAGATCCAGACAAAGACATACATTTCTACATTAATTCCCCTGGCGGACTGGTCACGGCCGGTTTGGCAATTTACGACACCATGCAGTACATCAAGCCCGACGTGTCGACGCTGTGCATGGGGCAGGCAGCGAGCATGGCGGCCGTTCTTTTGGCTGCGGGTGTCAAGGGCAAACGCTACGCCCTGCCTCATGCCCGCATCATGCTTCATCAGCCCATGGGCGGTTTTCAGGGCCAGGCCACGGACGTGGACATTCAGGCTCGAGAAATCCTGCGTCTGCGGGAGGAATTGAATAAGATTCTCACGCACCATACGGGAAAACCTCTGGAGCAAATCGAAAAGGATACGGATCGGGATTTCTACATGTCGGGAGTTCAGGCCAGGGATTACGGCCTGGTGGATGAAGTGATTGTTCGGCGCATGGAAGGCCCCACTGAAGCTCCGCAACCCGCCTAAACCTCGACGGACGGCGTCGGCCGTGCACCATGGGTTCTCTCGTAGTGAGGCGCGCGGGTGCGCGGTCCGTCGAATCCTTGAGAAAATCCTTATCCAATTCTTTTTGACCGCCTTTTTCACGGTCCACTCCCACATCGGCGGCGCCTCTTTTGGCTCATTTTTTGCTCTAGTTTGGTTGCACGGGTGAAGAGCCGTTGATAGGATTCGGAATAGGCGTTATCATAAAGCGACCATCCAGCACATGGGGCTGGCGATCTTAAAAGAAGCGTTTTCAGGGTCAGGGAGCGTTCGGCAATGGGAGCGCAAAAGAGATCCCTGGCATCAATGGAGGAGGTAGTCCATGGCTAAGAAACGTGATGAGCGAACGGGAGAGCTGCGATGCTCTTTTTGCGGAAAGAGCCAAAACGAGGTCAAGAAATTGATCGCCGGTCCGACCGTCTACATCTGCGATGAATGTGTGGAACTCTGTAATGACATCATCGCCGAAGAATACGAGCGGGATGAGGTGAATCGAGCGACCCAGATCCCAAAGCCTGCGGAAATCAAGGCGGCTCTTGACCAGTATGTCATCGGCCAGGAGCGGGCCAAGAAAATTCTTTCCGTGGCGGTACACAACCATTACAAGCGCATTGAGCTTCGCCCGGACAAGAAAGACGATGTGGAGCTGCAAAAGAGCAACATTCTGATGATTGGGCCCACCGGGTCAGGCAAGACCCTGTTGGCTCAGACTTTGGCCAAGATACTTCAAGTGCCTTTTACCATCGCCGACGCCACGACCCTGACGGAAGCGGGCTATGTGGGTGAGGATGTGGAAAATATTTTGGTGAGCCTCATTCAAGCGGCGGACTATGACATCGAGAGGGCCTCGCGGGGGATCGTCTACATTGACGAAATCGATAAGACCGCTAAGAAGTCCGACAGCCCCTCTATTACCCGGGATGTGTCTGGAGAGGGTGTGCAGCAGGCGCTGCTTAAAATTTTGGAAGGCACCGTGGCCAATGTGCCTCCAAAGGGCGGCCGAAAACATCCCCAGCAAGAATTCATCAAGATCGACACCACCAACATTTTGTTCATTTGTGGCGGCGCCTTCAACCACCTGGAAGGCATCATCAAATCGCGAATAGGCGTCAAGGGTCTCGGTTTTGCGGCCGATATCAAGAGTAAGGATGAAAAGAATATTGGTGAGACCCTGTGCCAGGTTCAGCCGGAAGATCTGATTAAGTTCGGCTTGATTCCCGAATTTGTGGGTCGCCTTCCGGTTATTGCCACGCTGGGTGAACTGACCGAGGAGGAACTCATTCAGATCCTCACAGAACCGCGCAACGCGCTGGTGAAGCAGTATCGAAAACTGTTTGAAATGGAAAACGTGAAGCTGCGTTTCACGGAAGGGGCTCTGCGAGCCATTGCCAAGGAAGCGCTTCGGCGAAAGTCGGGGGCGCGAGGTCTACGATCCATCATGGAAAACATCATGCTGGATGTCATGTACGACCTACCTTCACAGACCGATGTGGAGGAGTGCGTAGTTAACGAAGAGGTCGTGACCAACAACGACCGGCCTATTTTGCTTTATCACAGCCAGAGTCGCGAATCGGCTTAGAAAGGAATTAGGAAAAGCGGTTGCCTATGTTGGAAAGAATTCGCAAGAAAGACCATTCTTTGACATCGAGCCGATCGGTGCTCATCCCCTTACTTCCACTGCGGGACATCGTGGTCTACCCCGCCATGGTGGTGCCTCTTTTTGTTGGCCGAGACAAGTCGGTAAACGCCTTGGAAAAGGCCATGCATTCCGACAAGAAAATCCTACTCGCCGCTCAAAAAAATGCCAAGACGGACAACCCCGGGCCTGGTGACATCTATCGCATCGGAACGGTAGCCACGATCTTACAGTTGTTGCGCTTGCCTGACGGCACGGTCAAAGTGTTGGTGGAAGGCGAACATCGGTGTCGCATCGTCGAATACTTATCCCAGCCCGACGCCTTTTACGTGAAGGCGGAATCCTTGGATGAAACTTTTGAGGCGGATCCCACGGAAGTGGAGGCTCTGCGGCGTGGTGTGCGCACGTCCTTTGCGGCGTATGCCAAGCACAACAAGAAGATCACGCAGGAAATTTTGGACGCGATCAACGACACAGACGATCCGTCTCGACTGGCCGACACGGTGGCGGCTTACATGCCTTTTAAAATTGAGACCAAGCAAAAGCTTCTCGAGATCGCGGATCCCGTGCGGCGATTGGAAAAGCTTTTTGGTTACATTCGAGCGGAAATCGAGATCATCAAGACGGAGGAACGCATCAAGGGCCGGGTCAAGAAACAGATGGAAAAGACCCAGCGCGAATACTATCTCAACGAGCAGATGCGGGCCATCCAAAAGGAAATGGGCGAAAAGGACGACTTTAAGTCCGAACTGGAAGAACTGGAAAAGCGCATTAAGAAAAAACGGCTCAGCAAGGAAGCAGCCTCCAAGGTGCGGCACGAGTTCAAGAAACTCAAACTCATGTCTCCCATGAGTGCGGAAGCCACGGTGGTGCGCAATTACATCGACTGGATTCTGTCCTTGCCCTGGTGTGAAAAAACGAAGGACAAGCTGGACATCGACCAGGCCGCCGCCGTGTTGGACGAAGACCACTACGGCTTGGAAAAGCCCAAGCAGCGCATCCTGGAGTATTTGGCCGTACAATCTTTAGTGAAGAAGATCAGGGGCCCCATTCTCTGTTTTGTGGGACCTCCCGGCGTCGGCAAAACATCCCTGGCTCGTTCCATCGCTCGCGCCATGAACCGGAATTTCGTGCGGTTGTCGTTGGGAGGCGTGCGCGACGAGGCGGAAATTCGAGGACATCGGCGGACGTACATCGGAGCCATGCCGGGCAAGATCATACAAAGCCTGCGCAAGGTCAAAAGCAACAACCCGGTGTTTTGCCTTGATGAAATCGACAAGATGACCATGGACTTTCGCGGCGATCCCGCGGCGGCGTTGTTGGAAGTGCTGGATCCGGAACAGAATTACGCCTTCAACGATCATTATCTGGATTTGGATTTTGACCTGTCCTCGGTGTTTTTTATCACCACTGCCAATACGCTGCATTCCATTCCCCTGCCCTTGCAGGATCGCATGGAAATCATTCGATTGCCGGGTTACACGGAAATCGAAAAACTCCAGATTGCCAAGGGTTTTTTGGTGCCAAAGCAGTGCGAGGCCAACGGCATCACGCAGGAGAACGTGGTTTTTTCCGATGACATAATTTTGCGCATCATTCGCCACTACACCAAGGAGGCCGGCGTGCGCAATCTGGAGCGGGAAATCGCCTCCATTTGTCGCAAGGTGGCCAAAGAAGTGGTGCAAAGCGGCCCGCAAACCCGCGTTGTACTCACAGAAGAGATTCTTCAGGAATACTTGGGGGTGCCCAAGTTCCGATATGGTCGAGCGGAAGAACGCGATGAGGTGGGTTTGGCTATCGGGTTGGCCTGGACCGAATTTGGGGGAGATCTTCTGGGCATCGAGACGGTGATCATGCCGGGCAAGGGCAAAATCATCATCACGGGAAAACTTGGCGATGTGATGCAGGAATCCGCTCAAGCCGCCTTCAGTTACGTGCGCTCTCGGGCGGAATGTTTGGGCATTCCGAAGGATTTCTATGAAAAAACAGACCTGCACGTCCACGTGCCGGAAGGGGCCATTCCCAAGGACGGCCCTTCGGCCGGAATCACCATGGCCACGTCCATGGTTTCTGCCTTGACCAAGATTCCGGTGCGCAGTGACGTGGCCATGACGGGCGAGATCACTCTTCGCGGCCGCGTTTTGCCCATCGGAGGCCTTAAGGAAAAGATTCTTGCGGCCCACCGAGGCCTCATCAAGACGGTGCTCATCCCAGAAGAAAACGCCAAAGATCTTCGGGACATTCCGGCCAAGATTCTTGAAGAGGTGAACGTGGAACTGGTCGGCCACATGGATGACGTGCTCCGAAAGGCGCTGGTCCTGGACGATCCGGAACGGCTTTTCACGAACGCGCCGCCCCCGGCGGAACCCGTGTTCTTTGGTGCCGATCCGGTGCCGTGCCCCGATGACATTCACGCCCACTGAAGCCTCCCAAAAAGGGCTTGACATGGCCGGGGGTCATCAGCTACTAAGGGGCCTCACGCAAGGGCGAGGCCGACAGGATCCCGACGGAATTTTGGGGGCGGATAGCTCAGGTGGGAGAGCATCGGCCTTACAAGCCGGGGGTCGCAGGTTCGAGCCCTGTTCCGCCCACCATATCACAAGGGGACGTAGTTAAGACGGTTATAACGCCGGCCTGTCACGCCGGAGGCCGCCGGTTCAAGTCCGGTCGTCCCCGCCAGAAATCGAAAAAGGCTTTACCGATGGGTAAAGCCTTTTTTGTTCCAACCATCCCGCCCCGACTCCAACCGAAAGAACAAGATGACCATGAAGGAACCTTGCCCTCCCAACAAACTGGACATTCGTTCGACGGGGTGGCTTTGACCAGGTGGAGATGAGTTCCGGAGCGGCGCTGCTCGCCCTGGATCAACTGGACCAAAAACTCTGGACCGCTCTCAGCTGTCTCACCCATGGGCTCTAACTCGACGAGGACACACTCCGCCTTATCGATCCTGACGCAGACGGGCGCATTCGCGTTCCTCAGCTGATCGACGCCGTCAAGCAGTCAGAAAAGTTTTTAAAAGATCCGGACGATCTTCTGAAAGGCTCCTCCCACCTCTCCCTTGACGCCATAGACGACAGCTGCGAGGAAGGGGCGCAGATTCTCAAGTCGGCTGGCGGATTTTAATTAACCTGGGAAAACCCGACGCCACGCTCATCACTGCTGAAGATACGGCCAACCGATCTCAGATTTTTCCGTACACGCCCTTTAACGGAGACGGGACTATCTGTCCCGGATCCGCTGAAGATGAAGTGGCGGCTCAAGCCGTTCGGGACGTGATGGAGTGCACGGGAAGCGATATGGATCGAAGCGCCGGCCCGGTATCGGTGAAGACACGTGAACGCCTTCTTTGCGGGAGCGTAAGCCTACCTAAATCGGTGGACAGGGTCCCAGGTAGCCTTGGCCCCCCCATGTCTTCCTTGGGCAATACTATCGAAGACATGGCGGCCTTTTTTGGAGCCGTTCGACCCAAGATCGAGGACTATTTCGTGCAGTGCCATCTGGCCTGTTATTATGACGATTGGGCCTTGGAGCACCTTAATCCCTCGGTAACTGGGAACCAGACCTTGACGACAAAAACTCTGTCTGTGATCCTGGAGGATGTGGCGACCTTGCCTCTGGCCCGCAGTGCCTCGGACACCTCCCTTCCCCTCACGGACGGGGTCAATCTCGCCTGGGCGAGCTCGCTGGACCAATTTCGGTTGACTACTGTGGGGCCTTCGCTTGGAGAGCAAACCCACTTGTCCTATGAGGACTGGGAGAATCTTTGTGCCCGATTTGACGCTTTGGACGCGTGGCTTACGGTTAAGAAGGAGGGCGGTTGTGGATAACATAAAAGCCCACAGTGCCATGGCAAGCCTTGGCCGAACCTTTGTGGCCTACTGTCCTTGCAAGCACCGGGGCGACCGCGATGTCATGAACATCGAGGCCGCATTCACCGATAGAGATGCCAATAACCTTCGCGATGGACGAAACGGCATCTTTTAGGATCAACTGGGCCGTGACGAGGACGCCACCATTGTGTGTGAAGATTGGGAACACCCCATCAGCTTTCGCCAGGCTTTTTGGGGCAACCTATATGCGCTTTGTCCGCGTGGTGGCCGAGCAGATGGAAAAGTTTACGGCATCCAAAGAAAGAGGCGCGAACTTCATGGTTTTCTCAACGGCCGCCACAGTCACCCCACCCAGGCGGCGCGGCACCGCCCTTTGACATCGGCAAATTTGCGGGCATCTTGCCGCCATCGTATTGGGTGTTGAAGCCTTGGGCACGGCTTTGGCTTTCTTCATGACCGGTTTGATGACTCTTCGATGGTAGCCCATTCACTTGGCCCTGGCCGGCCTCGTGTTGGTCATCTCCGGCCCATCCACGATCATCGCATGGCTTAAATTGCGCCAGCGAAACCTCGAGCTCATCTTGGATGCCTGCGGCCGGGCCGCGAACGCCCGCGCCAAACCGAACACTCCGTTCGGGAAAACCCCCACCGGCATGCCCAGGCTTCCCGAAGGCGCTCAGCGAACCATGGAAGATCCGCACGCGGAAAAGACCAAACCGTGGAAACTGGGGCTGCTTCTTGCCGCATTGCCGGCCGCCGCAGTGATCGTGTAAAAGAGGGGCAACTTTGCGCCAAAGCCCCCTAAAGAAAAACCCCAACCGGCCATCACCGCTCCGGCTGGGCAGGCCAAAGTTTCAGTCCCCTTGCCGAGCGTTGCCCCTTCGACACCGTCATCCGCGCCAGCAGATCCGTCCATAGCTCCATGAGGTCATGAAGCTCCATCGGGGCAGAGCGAAGAGGGGTACCCTTCGCGCTGCCCCCCATGACCGATAAGTTCTCTCAACGGTCGGGCTCCTCTTCCGAGCCGTTGCCTCTCATCACACCAAACCTTTGTCAGCACGACTTTGGGGGTCATGGGCGAAAAAGTTTGTGCATCACTCGGTAAATCTCGTTGCAGGACCAGACGGGGACGCCGCGCGATGAAGGATTCCTCAAAGGCTCCAAAAGGCTCAGGGCTCGCTCACGGTCTTCGACCGTCAGTTCTTTCACTGTCCTTTGGGCCAGCGAATTTTCCACGTCGCCGGAGATACCTAGAACAAGTGCAAGGGTTTCCAACATGCCGGCCAAGGGGCGGCCCCGCACTCGGCCATCTCCATCCAGGTCCACAAAGGGATCCTGAGCGGCGATGTCATTGAGCGTGGCGGCACTGAGCAATGGGGCATTCCACCCATAACCACTTTGCAGGATCGAAAGGAACTCGTTGGCCACCAGAGCATGGCCAATATTGGAAGGATGTACCCCATCCAGGCTAAAAAGCCCGCCCAAATACCGCCGCGTGATGGGCACTCCTGCATAGATGGGAGGATTCAGAGCATATTCTCTAAATTTTTCCGCAATGTTCACCACCGGAAACCCGAATTCTTGGGCCACTTCTTGAATAATGCCGTTTAAGGCGTGGGTACGTTCCTCGATCAGAGCGACCTCCGTTTCGTCCAGCACATAGTCGGCATTTTGAAAAAGGTTTATGTCTTCAAAACCCAGCAGGATCATGAAAAGAGCGGCTAGAGTGGTTCGGGAGCCTTCGGGGAGATATTTCCCAGGGCCAAGAAACCGTTCCAGGTCCTCGTTGTCCAAGAGAAAGGCGATGTCAGTCACATTGGGAATGTTCGCCAGCACCACACGGCGAGCACTTCCGTGAAGGCGAAACAGAAGTTCCCGATAGTTGGCTTCAAAGTCTTGCGGTGAAGTCATGAACAATGGAAGCTGGGACACATTCAATTGGTCGTAGGCAAGCACGGCGGACAGAACATCGTTGCTCCCGATCCAGCAGAGCACGGTTTCAGGCTCGATGGCTTCCACGATCTCGATCTGGCTACCGGTTCTGGGAAAAAGCACCAGTTCCGTCTCGCTGGCGATGGCTCGAGGCGATCTGGCCAGTGCGCGATCATGAAGAATCGACCAGGAGTCGGCACCGGAGACGGCCAGATTTGCGGTTTTCGTGTAAGGAAACAGACGATGGCGAACGGAAGTGTCGCCCACGACGCCCAGAGGGCCGCTGACAATGTAGGGCAAGGTGAGATGCAGCCTCGCCTGTCGACTCACCCAAACCCCGTAACTGTAACGCTGGGTGCGCAGATTGGCATCCCCCGACTGCACGCCTTCTCCAAGGCTGTCTCCCATGATCACCAAGGGCGATCCCGCCCACGTCACCCGCAAATTTCCGGGCACCATTCCTGCCCATCCCATAAGACAGGCAACAACAACGAACCAACACACTTTTGGCTTCATTTGAGGCTCCTCCTTGTCGTGCATGCCCTCAGGCCGCCAAATGACAGGCGTGCGGCATACGCGCATCAAAAGGTTCCGGTCCCGCCAATGGAGCCGTTCCAAGCGCCTTTGCGAGGCCTTCCAGAAGTCCTCGAAAAATGCGCTGGTGAAACGGCTTCAACAAGGCCCAGTAGGCCATGCCGGTGAGGCCTCGAGGAAGAAATCGTGCGATGACCTGAACTTCCGTATGATGGGAATCGGACGGTGCCAGGCGAAAATCCAGGACGGCTTCGCCGGGCATTTTCATTTCCGCCAGAAGCAAGAGACGTCGTTCGGGGACGATTTCCAACACCCTCCAGTAATCGACCGTATCGCCCACGTACAGTTTATGGGCCTCACGTCGGCCTCGCATATGTCCAAAGCCACCGACCAACCGGTCGATCCAGCCTCGTGCCCGCCACAGCCTATCCCCAAAAAACCATCCCCGCGCACCTCCAATGGGCTCCACCAAGGCCCACACATTTGACGCCGCCACGGGCACACGCATTCTGAAAGCACACTCCCTAAGCGTCCCTCCGGCATAGGGCGCATCGCCGCAATGAACCCACTCAGGGGGTATGGTCCAGCCCGCATCCGACCAGCATGTTTCCACCTGAGCCTGCCGAATCTTTTGCATGGCTTTTCGAATCGCTTCTCGGCAACTCAAAAGCTTTTGAGGAATCCATTGGCGAATGCGAAAATCTTCGCACACCACCGCGTTGCGCAGCCCTTCCGCAAGGGGTCTGGCCAGGGCCATGGGCACCGGTGTGACCAGGTTGAGCCAATAGGAACTCAGTCGAGGCGTCAGCACGGGCACCGGAATAATCCATCTGCGCGGTAGACCCGCTTCCTCCGCGTAGATGCGCATGAGATTTTCATAGGTTAAAATGTCGGGACCTCCAATATCCAGGGTTTGTCCTAGCACATGGGGAGATTCCAGGCAGCCTTGGAGGTAGTGGAGCACGTTGCTGATGGCAATGGGCTGACACGGTGTGCGCACCCAGCGCGGCGTGATCATGACCGGAAGTCGATCCACCAGGTATCGAAGGATTTCAAAGGAGGCACTGCCGGAGCCGAGGATCATGGCAGCCCTCAAAAATGTCGTGGGTGTGGGGCCGGATTGAAGGATCTGCGCCACTTCCAGGCGCGAACGCAAATGTTTGCTGAGATCCGACGCCTCCCGCCCTAGGCCGCCAAGGTAGATGAGGCGTTCCATGCGCGCCTTACCTGCAGCGATGACCATGTTTTCGGCCGCGATGCGGTCGGCCTTGGCAAAATCCTTTTTCCCGGGCGCCATGGAATGCACCAGGTAATAGGCCGCTCGGCAGCCTTGAGCCGCCCGCACAAGGGAATCGCGATCCATCACGTCGGCTCGATACACTTCCAGGTTCGCGTGACGACCCCAAGGACGGCATTGGACCTTGGACACGGACCGTGCGATCACGCGGACTTTATAGCCCGCAGCCAGCAGCCTTGGTGTGAGTCGTCCACCCACATAACCCGTCGCTCCGGTGACCAAAATAGGTTTTGTGAACCGCTCATCCTCGTGCATGAACACATTCCTTTCGTGCAAAGGGCTTACTGTTGCGGGGATTCTTGCGTAAGCTCCCCTTGAACTGAAGGGGCCTTAACGTTCGAGGTTTCCACCGATGGTGTTTCTTTCATATCCATTTTGGCAAGAAGCACGCAAGAAAAACCGCTCTTGACCTTGACTCTTTCAAAGGCTCTCGGCTATTGGATGACGTTCCGTCCACGGCACGGCTCCTCAACACGACCTCTCTGCGGGGTTTATTCATGCACATGCGGACACTCAAAGCCGACCTGCTCCTTTTGATCACCGCCGTTCTATGGGGCGTCGCTTTCGTTGCGCAACGCAAAGGCATGGAAGCCATCGGGCCCATGGCCTTCAACGCCATTCGATTCGCCTTGGGAAGCCTCTCCCTGGTCCCTCTCATCGCCATTATGGACCGGCGTACCAACGGTCGCACGCTCTTACCCCACACGGACACTCGATGGCGTGCCGCATGGCGATTCGGACTACCCTTGGGTATGGTGCTTTTTGGCGGCGCCACCCTGCAGCAGGTGGGCATCGTGTTCACAACCGCCGGCAAGGCCGGGTTCATCACCGGGCTGTATGTGGTCATGGTGCCAATTTTCGGCTTGATCTGGAAACAGCACCCCTCTTTGGGCACGTGGCTGGGAGCCTTCCTTGCCGCCGTCGGGCTCTACTTCTTAAGTATCACTCGGGATTTTGCCATGGAATTGGGCGATGCATTGGTTCTTTTGGGAGCTTTTTTTTGGACCGCTCACGTCCTGCTTCTAGGCTGGATGTCGCCACGGCGTGATCCCGTCAAGCTGGCCTGTTGTCAGTTTGCCGTGTGTTCGGCCTTGAGTCTTCTTTCCGCGCTGGTTTTTGAATCCTTTTCATGGCAGGCGGTGCACCAGGCCGCGGTGCCCATTCTCTACGGAGGGCTCGTTTCCGTCGGCATTGCCTACACGTTGCAGGTGGTGGCGCAAAAGGACGCACATCCGGCCCACGCGTCCATTCTTCTAAGCATGGAATCTCCGGTGGCGGCTTTGGCCGGATGGGTAATTTTGGGGGAAATTCTTTCCTTGAGGGCGCTTGTGGGCTGCGCTCTCATGCTTGCGGGAATGATTCTGTCCCAACTGGCCGAAGTCCTTCGACCGGCTTCTCAACCCACCATGGCTTCCCGATCCTCGCCGATGGCCGACAATTGAGCCGAGTCTCGGCGGGGTGGAGGCTTGACCAAGCCGAGGGGCACGCCTCGCGTGCCCTCGGCCAAGACTCTGGGATGCGTCGCAAAAGGGTTTTTATTTGAGAAGTTCCCGAGCGATAATCAGGCGCTGAATCTCGCTGGTCCCTTCGTAGATGGTCGTCACTCGAACATCCCGATAATAGCGTTCCAGGGGAAAGTCCTGAGTGTAACCGTATCCGCCCAGAATCTGAACGGCGTCATAGCAGGCCTTGTTGGCCGCTTCTGTGGCGTAGAGCTTTCCCATGGACGCTTCTTTGGTATAGGGCCGCTTGTTTTCCTTCAGATAAGCCGCTCGAAGGAGCAAAAGCCGCGCCGCTTCCAGCCTGGTGTAATTGTCGGCGATCATCCACTGAATCGCTTGGTGCTTAGCAATGGGCACACCGAACTGAATGCGCTCTTTGGCGTAGTTGGAGGCAAAATCCATGGCAGCCAACCCGATGCCCAGGGCCATGGACCCGATGCCGATGCGGCCGCCGGCCAGTTCAGACACCGCAATGCGAAACCCGTCGTTGACCCTGCCCAGCACCGCACTTTCCGGCACGCGGCAGTCTTCAAAGAGCAGCTCGTTGGTGGAAGATCCATGCTGGCCTAGTTTTTTTTCATCCTTGCCGATGGTAAAGCCCGGGGTTCCCGGTTCCACCAGAAAGCACGTGATCCCCTTGCCCTTGGGCGCCTCCTTATCGGTCACCGCCCATACCACAAAGACACCCGCGTATTCAGCGCTGGTAATCCACAGCTTGGTGCCGTTGATCACCCAATGATTGCCGTCCTTGACCGCGCTGGTGCGAATCCCCGCGGGGTCCGAACCAGCTCCGGGTTCCGACAGCGCGAAGCTTCCAGCAGCATATTCCCCGCTGCACAGAGGGGGAATGTAGCGCCGCTTTTGTTCTTCTGTTCCCGTGGCCTGAATGACTTCGGCCACCATGTTGGTCACGGACGCGGTCACCGTGGTGGCGGCGCAAGCCCGTCCCAGCTCCGTCATGGCCAGGGAAAAGGCAACCACTCCAGCTCCGGTGCCTCCGTATTCCGGGTCCACGTTGAGGCCCATAAAACCCAGTTCGGCCAGTTTCTTAAGGTTTCTCTTGAGAATGTCTCGGTTCTTGGTGCGATCCAGTTCCGCCGCCACGGGTTCCAGTTCGTTTTTGGCAAACTTGGCTGCGGTGTCCTGGATGATTTTTTGCTCCTCGGTCAGCTCAAAATTCATCGGGGACGCCTCCCTCTCAGCTGTATTCGTAAAATCCTCGACCTGTCTTGCGGCCTAGCCAGCCGGCTTCCACGTACTTGCGCAGCAGCGGGCACGGCCTGTACTTGGAATCGCAAAATCCTTGGTACAGGGTTTCCATGATGGCCAGGCAGGTATCCAACCCAATAAGGTCAGCCAAGGCCAGGGGTCCCATGGGGTGGTTCATGCCCAACTTCATGACCGTGTCAATGTCTTCACGGGTGCCCACGCCGTGGTAGAGGCAGTAGATGGCCTCATTGATCATGGGCATGAGAATGCGGTTGGCGATGAAGCCCGGATAATCCTGGGCGAGCGCAGGGGTTTTGCCCATTTTTTCCGAAAGCTGCCAGGTGAGCTGGAAGGTTTCATCGGAAGTGGCGATGCCACGAATGATTTCCACAAGCTTCATGACCGGCACCGGATTCATGAAATGCATGCCGATAACCTTTTCCGGCCTCTTGGTTTTTCCGGCAATGCGCCCGATGGGGATGGACGAGGTATTGGTGGCCAACACGGCATGAGGTGGGCAGATATTGTCCAAGTCTTGAAAAATTTTGAACTTGATCTGTTCATTTTCCGTCGCCGCTTCCACCACGAAGTCGGCAACGGCCATGTCCTTGGGGTCCACGCTCGTGCGAATGCGCCCCAGCACGGCGTCCATCTCTTCCTGGCTCAACTTGCCCTTTTCCACGCTTCGAGCCAAATTTTTCTTGATGGTATTGAGACCTTTTTGGACGAATTCCTCCTGAATATCGTTCATGATCACGGCCAGACCGCTCATGGCCGCCACCTGTGCAATGCCGTTGCCCATCTGTCCGGCGCCGACTACGCCAAAGGTTTTCACTTCCATGGTGTTCCTCCTCTTTGCTATCGCTTGACCACAAGCGCCACCGCTTCACCGCCGCCTAGGCACAAAGAAGCCAGGCCTGTTTTCTTGTCCTGTTTGATCATTTCATGAATCAAGGTGACCAACACTCGGGCCCCGCTGGCTCCAATGGGATGCCCCAGGGACACGCTTCCGCCGTTCACGTTCACCTTAGCCGGATCCAATTGCAGTTCGCGCAGGACGGCCACGGTGGATCCGCTGAAGGCTTCGTTGATTTCGTACAGATCCACGTCCTGCAAGCCAATGCCTTCCTTTTTGAGGCACTTGGGAACCGCCCAAATGGGCGCCACCAGAACGTATTTCATGTCGATACCGGCAGAAGCCTGAGCCCCGATGGTGGCCAAAACACGGCAACCCAGCGCTTGAGCCTTTTCCCTGGCCATGACGACCACCGCCGCGGCTCCATCGGAAATGATCGACGCATTGCCCGCCGTGGTCACGCCACCCTCTTTGAAGGCCGGCTTCATCTTCGAGAGCACCTCATAGGAGGTTTCACGAGGGCATTCATCCTTAGAAAAGAGCACCGGGTCGCCTTTGCGTTGCGGTATAGGAACCGGCACAATTTCATCCTGGAATTTGCCCGCCGCGATGGCATTCAAAGCCCGCCGATAGGATTCCAGAGCGTACATGTCCTGGTCTTCGCGGCTCACGCCGTAGCGTTCGCTGCACAGTTCATTGGAAATGCCCATGTGGAAATCGTTCACGATGTCCCACAAACCGTCGTGGATCATGTGATCCTTAAGCTGCCCATGGCCCATGCGGTAGCCCGTGCGCGCCTTGTCCAGAAAATACGGAGCCATGCTCATGTTCTCCATGCCGCCGGCCACCACCACGTCGGCATCCCCCGTCTGCACGGCCTGAGCGGCCAGCATGACGGCTTTGAGGCCGGAGCCGCACACCTTGTTCACCGTCAGGCATTCCACTTCCCACGGCAAGCCCGCCTTCACGGCGGCCTGCTTGGCGGGGTTCTGTCCATAGCCGCAGGGCAGCACTTGCCCCATGATGACTTCGTTGACGTCTTCCTTGGCAATGCCTGCGCGTCGCACGGCTTCTGTAATGACCACGGCGCCCAGTGCCGTGGCGCCGATGCTGGCAAGAGAGCCGTTGAAGCTTCCCAGCGGTGTTCTCACCGCACTGACAATGACCGCTTCCCGCATGACCTTGTCCTCCTTTTCAGCTTCCGTTGGATGTTGGCGAATGCCGCCCTTCGCCAAAACCGAGCGTTTGAAACACCGCCATGAGACGCTCGGCCGTGGTTCCTCGAATCAAAATCACCTTGTTTCGGCTTTTGTTCCCTTGGAGCACTCGGACACGGCTCTTGGACGTTCCCGCGAGATCCGCCAGAAACCGGACACATTCCCTGTTGGCCGCCCCTTCCAAAGGCGGCGCGCAGACTTTGATTTTGAGCGCCCCCTGCTGAACGCCCGCCAGTTCGGTTCGGCGTGCGTTGGGCTGTACACGTACGGTCACGGTGACGCCTTCAGGGTGAGATCGTAAAAAAGAGGAGGAATCCTTCGGGCCTAATTCCATGCCGTCTCGCTTGTGCCGAATCATCGGCGTTCTCGAAAGACTTTCACAAGCACCATGCCGGCGACAAACCCACCGATGTGCGCCCACCAGGCCACTCCCCCCACCTGGGCTCCGCCGCCCATGAGTGCAAAGGTGCCGCTAAAAAACTGCATCACAAACCACAGGCCCAAAAACACATAGGCTGGCATTTCAACTATGGAAAAGTAAAAGAAGATGGGCACCAGTGTGAGGACTCTCGCTCGAGGATACAACAGAAAATAGGCGCCCATCACTCCGGCGATGGCGCCACTGGCCCCGATGGTGGGAATGCGCGATGAAGGGTTCGTCACAATGTGCATCAGGGACGCGATCAAACCGCACAGAAGATAGAAAAGAAGATAGCGACCTCGCCCTAGAGCGCTTTCCACGTTATCTCCAAAGATGTGCAGCACCCACATGTTGCCAATGAGGTGCATCCAGCCGCCATGCAAAAACATGGTCGTCACAAAAGGAATCGCCTGCTCAAGGGTGCTGAAGCGCGAGGCCACTTCCAAATGCGTGTAGCGAATGGGCACAATGCCGTACCGGTAAATCCAAATGCGCAGGCCGGGTCCCAGGGCCAGTTCGTAAAAGAATGCCAAAACGCAGAGGCCGATGATGCCGTAGGTCACCGCCGGAAAGCGCCTGGAAGGATTGACATCACGCAAAGGAATCATCTGTTCGGCGTCCTTCTTGGTTTAAAGGCCTCTTGCAAGCCACTTAAGCATTTTACAGTATCTTCATTTCCTTTTGTTGTAAAGCAATGGTTGTTTGAGCTATCGAAATCAGATACGGTTCATTGACACGAGAAGACCTTTTGGCTAGCATCCTCAGGAATTGCAAGGCTTTGTTCACGAGGCGCGGTAACAGCCTTTTCGATGTCATTGGCGATTCTCAAAGGCGGTCTCATGCGATATCGGCTACTCCACAAAGACTTCGAGGTTGGTCATGATCATAGGGCTGGATGTGGGCGGCACACACACCGACGTGGTCTTGTTGGGCGAACATGGCATCGAATGTCAGGCCAAGGTTCCCACAACCCATGACAACCTGCTTGATTGTGTTTGGAAGGGTTTGGAAGCGGTCACTTTAGGGGTGGCACCTCATGAAGTGGAACGCATCGTCTTGAGCACCACGCTCACCACCAACGCCATCGCTGAGGAAAAGCTCCCACCGGTCGGCATGATCGTGACCAGCGGGCCGGGCCTGGACCCCGAATCCTTTCGCACCAACGACCATTATTACGTGGTCTCGGGCTCCATCGATCATCGAGGCCGCGAAATTCAGCCCATTGAACCCATGGAGATCGAAGCTATCGGGTCGCGGCTGCGCAAGGAAGGCGTGCGCCACGTGGGTGTGGTGGGCAAGTTTTCCATCCGCAATCCCAAGCATGAAACCCAGATTCAGCAACTCCTGGGGGATCACTTTGACTATGTCGTTCTGGGGCATCGCATGTCAGGAAGCCTGAATTTTCCTCGCCGTATCGCCACGGCCTACCTCAACGCCGCAGTCTATTCCATTCACAAGAAATTTTTTGACGCCGTGCGCCGGTCTTTGAAGAAAAATGGCCTGCCCATTCCCATTCACATTCTGAAGGCGGACGGCGGCACCATGAGCTTTGACGCCTCCTTGGACCTTCCGGGGCAAACCATTTTGTCGGGTCCGGCCGCCAGTGTCATGGGTTCCTTGCCCTACTCGTCGGAACATCTGGACACGCTTGTTTTGGACATCGGAGGCACGACCACGGACATGGCCGTCATAGTGGGCACGGTGCCTCTCTTGGCCGCCCAGGGTGCGAAAGTGGGTCGTTTTCGTACCCTCATTCGCGCCTTGAGAACCAGCTCCCTCGCTCTGGGAGGAGACAGTGCGGTGCGAGTCAAGAACGGTCGGCTGCAGTTGGGACCGGACCGAGAAGGTCCGGCCATGGCCTTTGGTGGGCCCACACCCACGCCCACGGATGCCATCATTGCTCTGGGGGGAAATCTCAACGGAAACCGAAGCGCCGCCGAACGCGGTATGCTTCAGGTCGCGGAGGCTCTGGGGGTGCCCATGCAGGAGGCCGCGCAGCAGGTGTTTGACATGGCATGCCGAGGCATCCTGCAGGCTGCCGAAGAGATGGTGCAGGCCATCAATGCCAAACCCGTCTATACCGTTCACGAACTTCTAGAAGGCTATCAGGTGAGGCCAAAAGAAATCCTCGTGCTGGGAGGCCCGGCCCCCTATTTCGCCAAAAGGTTAGAAGAAATATCGCCCTACACCGTGCGCGTCGTGCCGCAGTGGGACGTGGCCAATGCCGTGGGAGCGGCTCTGGCCCGCACCACCTGCGAACTCACCCTGTTTGTGGACACGGAGCGAGGCATCGCCACGGCGCCCGAAGAAGCCTTTCATCAGCCGGTCAAACGCGATTTCACCATGGGCAAGGCCGTCTCCCTGGCCTTGGAACTGCTGACGGAAAAGGCCGTTCGCGAGGGCGCCACCCGCTCCGATTTGGAAACGGAAGTCTTGGAGAAACTGCAATTCAACATGGTTCGAGGCTTCTACACCGCGGGCAAATATTACCGGGTGAAGGTTCAGGTCAAGCCGGGCCTCATTGGCCATTACCGATGCATTGTCGACAGGATTCAACACAGCGACGCCACCGCACCCAGCTGCACCGTCTAGTCCCGTTAAGGAGAAACGCTCATGCTCCGTGCCGCCCACAAAACCGGTCTGGTGATTTTTCCCGCCTTTGACTGGGCCATCAGCCCCACGCACCCGGAACGGGAAGAAAGGCTCTTGTATACGCAGGATCAGATCTTTGAGGAAGGTCTGTTGGATATTCAGGGCATTGTGGAATTCAAGCCCACTTTGGCCGCCCTCGAAGATGTGCAGCGCGTGCATTTTTGTGTACCCGACGAGCGCAGTGTGCTGACCGAAAGCCATCTCATCAGCGCCGGCGGCGCCATGACCATCGCCAAGGCGGTCATGGAACACCAAATCGACCGAGGCTTTGCCCTGGTGCGACCTCCAGGGCACCACGCCATGCGGGTCGTGCATGGCGCCCGCGGCTTTTGCAACATCAACATTGAAGCCATCATGATCGAGCACCTGAGGGCCGTCTACGGCGTGGACCGCATTGCTATCGTGGACACCGACTGCCATCACGGAGACGGCACACAGGACATTTACTGGCATGACCCGGACACGCTGTTTATTTCCATTCATCAGGATGGCCGCACGCTTTATCCTGGATCGGGCTTTCATCACGAATTGGGAGGGCCCACGGCCATGGGAACGACCATTAACGTCCCTCTGCCACCCAGGACGTCCGAAGAAGGATTCCTGCGGGCCATGGAAAAGATCGTTCTGCCCATTCTGGAAGCATTTCAGCCGGAACTCATCGTCAATTCCGCAGGGCAAGACAACCACTACACCGACCCCATCACCAACATGAACTTTTCCGCCCACGGCTACGCCACTTTGACCAGTATGCTGCGCCCTCACATTGCCGTGCTGGAAGGAGGATACTCTATCGAAGGGGCCCTGCCCTACGTCAACGTGGGCATCATTTTGGCCATGGCCGGATTGGATTATAGCAAGGTCAAGGAACCGGATTACGATCCGCAGCGCATTCGACAGCCGGAAGAAACCAACGCCTACATCGACCGCATGGCCGAAGAACTTTTGGGCTATTGGCGCCGATGTCCGGAATTCATTGCCAAGAACCGCGCGACTAAAGAATTCGCGCAAAGAGAGCGCACGATCTACTATGATACGGACAACATCCTGGAAAATCAAAAAGAACGCCTGCGCGTGTGCCCCGTGTGCAGCGGCGTTCTTTCCATCGACTCGTTGACCGACCGTGGTTACCACATCTATGCCGTGCACATTCCTAGAAAGGCGTGCTCGGACTGTGTCTCGCTGGGCTATGAATGGTTTGACGCGGTGAACGGACGGTCTTACGATGGCGTTTATCTGCAGGATCGAACCACTAACCGGTACGTGATGCAAAAGGCGTAGCGAGCCCATGCGTGAGGATCGTGTCTTGATCAAGGACTTTCCCCTGAAGGCGCTGGAAGCCTGGGTCGCCGGCCTTGGGGAACGTCCATTTCGAGCCCGCCAGATCTTTCGTCACCTTTATGTCCGCCTGATTCGTTCCTGGGATGAATGTTCTGATCTGCCCAAAGCCTTTCGCACCCAACTAGAATACGGCACCATTTTGAATGCACTGGAACTGGTGGGAACCGAAGACGCTCTCGATGGAACCCGCAAGTTTGCCTTTCGCCTTCATGACGGGCATCTCATCGAGAGTGTGCTCATCCCCGATCCTCCGCGGCTCACTGCATGCCTATCTAGCCAAGTGGGCTGCGCGCTGGGGTGTCGCTTTTGCCTCACCGGTACCATGGGCTTTGTGCGCCATTTGCGAACGGCGGAAATCGTCGACCAATTGATCCAGATGCAGCACGCGGTGGGGCCGAAGCCGCGCATCACCAATATTGTGTTCATGGGCATGGGAGAACCTTTGGCCAATGAAGAAGCCGTGAGAAGAGCCCTCACCATTCTTCTGGCTCCCGAAGGGCTTGGGTTTTCCCACAGGCGTGTCACGGTGTCCACAGTGGGACTTGTACCCCCCATGAAACGCCTGGGACGGGAAAGCCCGGTGAACTTAGCGGTAAGCCTTCATGCGGCCGACGACGAGACACGAAACCGCCTCATGCCCATCAATCGCACCTACCCTCTCGCAGCCCTCATGGAGGCATGCCGAGCGTATCCCATGCCGTCCCGAAAGCGGATCACCTTTGAGTACATTCTGCTCAAAGGGGTCAACGATCGCCCGGAAGACGCTCGGCACCTGGTTAAGCTTCTTTCTCACGTGCGCTGCAAGGTGAACCTCATTCCCTTCAATCCCCATCCCTCTTTGCCCTTTGAACGGCCTTCCGAAGAGACCGTGGCCGCTTTTCAAGACATTTTACAGCAGGCCCATTTCACCGCCACTATTCGCCAAAGTCGCGGCGCGGATATTCGAGCCGCTTGTGGACAGCTGGCCGCTCGAATGGTAAATTAGTCGTTCCGTCTTTTTATGGCGGCCAGGGAATCCTGAGGCCATAGAGAGGCGTTCTTTGTAATCGTGGCCATAGGCTTTGGGCTCAGGCCCCAAAGGCTGGCAGGACACCGACACGCAGGAGGTGACGTTGACAGAAAAGCCTGATTTCGCTAAAGGAAACGGACTGATTCCCGTGATTGTTCAAGACGTGACCAGCCGCCGCGTCCTCATGCTGGCTTACATGAACGAAACAGCCTGGACCAGAACTGTGGAAACCGGGCTGGCACACTATTGGAGCCGATCGAGAAACGCGTTGTGGCTCAAGGGAGAGACGTCGGGCCATGTGCAGAAGGTTCATGCAATGTATGTGGATTGCGACGCGGACACCCTGCTGATCGTGGTGGAACAGAGCGGCGCCGCTTGTCATGAAGGTTACGCCTCATGCTTTTTCCGCCGCTTTGAAAACGGTGCCTTTCAGGTAGCCGAAGAACGCGTTTTTGATCCCAAGGAGGTTTACAAGGCGTGAGACAGCTCATTCTCGGTATTCCCAAAGGGAGTCTGCAAGAGGCGACCATCGAACTGTTTCGAAAGTCCGGCTGGAAAATTTCGCTCACCAATCGCAATTATTTTCCGGAAATCAACGACCCGGAAATCCAATGTAGCATCTGTCGGGCTCAGGAAATGAGCCGCTACGTAGAAAACGGCACCTTTGACGCGGGCCTGACCGGCAAGGACTGGATTTTGGAAAATGATTCCGATGTCCATGTGGTGGCCGACCTGATCTATTCTAAAGTGAGTCAGCGTCCGGCACGATGGGTGCTCGCCGTCCCCTATGATTCACCCGTCCAAGACGTGGGGGATTTGGAAGGAAAGAAAATCGCTACGGAACTCGTCAATTTCACGCGACGGTATTTTGCCGAGGCTGGTGTGCGCGTGGATGTTGAATTTTCTTGGGGTGCCACGGAAGCCAAGGTCATTGCCGGGTTGTGTGACGCCATCGTGGAGGTGACGGAAACCGGCGCCACCATGCGCGCCAACGGGTTGCGCATCGTCAAAGAACTGATGCTCACCAACACACAGCTTATCGCCAACAAGACCGCCTGGAACGACCCCTGGAAACGCGAAAAAATCGAGCAGATTAGCCTCTTGCTCCAGGCAGCACTCCGTGCCGAAGACCTGGTGGGCCTCAAGATGAATGTCCCCAAGGAGAAGCTCAACGACGTCATCGAAATCCTTCCCAGCCTCACATCACCCACTACGGCCCATTTGTATCAGTCCGACTGGCTGAGCGTGGAGGTGGTCGTGTCTAAGCACACGGTGCGGGAACTCGTCCCGCAACTGCTGAAACGTGGGGCGGTAGGTATCATTGAATACAGCCTGAACAAGGTGATTTGAGCGTCCTTTAAGGGCTAAGGAGTCTTGATGGAGAGACGAGGGGGCACGGCACAGAAAGGGCTTGGAACACGAAATGCGGGGCGTGGACTCTCGCACCTTGCGGCTCTCGTGCTGGCGCTCAGCGCGATGGCCTGCTCGTCTTTGCCTTCGTCGCAACAAGAGCCCACGGCTTGGATGAACGCCGACGACCTGCAGGCTTTGGGAGACAAGTTCTTAGCGGCGGGAGACACCGGGCAGGCTCTTCAGTATCTGGTGGCCGCGGAAAAGAAGGACCCCAAAAATCCGCGCGTGCATTATAGCTTGGCTTTGGCCTATGCGGCCCGTCGCCTGCCCGATCAAGCGCTGACGCATTTTCAAAAGGCCCTGGAACTGAAGCCCGATTATTCCGAAGCCCATAACGCGCTCGGCGCTTTTTATGCGGAACAGGGCGAAAGGGACAAGGCCATGGAGCATTTTCAAAAGGCTCTGGCCAATCCCTTTTACCGCACCCCTGAAAAGCCGCTCTACAATCTGGGACGCTTGATGATGGATCAGGGCCGTTATGGCGAAGCCGTGGCCTATTTCGATGAGGCACTCCACTTTCAAAACGCCTACGCCGAAGCGCACCTTTATCGCGCACGATCCCTGGAAGCTCTGGGACGCCGGGCCGACGCACGCCGTGCCTACAAGGCCGCGGTCACCTACGGGCCTCAATTGGCGGATGCGCAATTTCATTACGGCCGCATCTGTGTCGCCGAAGGCCGCACGGCCGAAGCTATTGCCGCTTTTCGCCGGGTTCTGCGCCTCGCGCCGGGGACACCACTTGCCGATGCTGCCGAAGTTTACCTTCGCCGCTTGGAAGCTCAAGGACAGACGCCATGATTTGCCGCCGTGTGCGCCACGTCAAACCGTTTTTGGTGATGGATGTGTTGGAAAAGGCCCAGGCCATGGAGCGGGCCGGAGAATCGGTGATTCATCTGGAAGTGGGGGAGCCCGATTTTCCGGCGCCCAAAGCCGTGCTTCAGGCCGCCGTGGAAGCCCTGCAGCGTGGAGAAACCCATTACACGCACAGCCTGGGACTGTGGCCATTAAGAGAGGCGCTGTGCGTCTACTATGCCAAGACTTACGGCGTCACCGACCTGGAACCCGACCAGATTCTGGTGACGTCGGGCTCTTCGCCGGCCTTTCTGATAGCTCTAAGCACCCTCATGGACTGCGGCGAGGAAGTGATTCTCTCCAATCCCCATTATGCCTGCTATCCCAGCTTTGTGACTTTTCTTGACGGCGTGCCCAAGCTAGTGCCCGTGGACGAAGAAGACGGCTTTCAGTTGCGGGCCGAAGCGGTGCGCCGCGCCATAAGCCCTCGAACCCGTGCCGTGCTCATCAATTCCCCGTCCAACCCCACGGGAACCCTCATGGACAAGGAACATCTGGAAGCTCTGGCGGATCTGGGCTTATGGATTTTGAGCGATGAAATCTACCATGGACTGGTCTACAAAGGACGGGCTCATTCCATTCTGGAATTTACGCGCAAGGCCATCGTCTTTAACGGTTTTTCCAAACTCTTTGCCATGACCGGACTGCGACTGGGCTACCTCGTGGTGCCCAAGGACTTGGTGCGGCCCATGCAAGCCCTGATGCAAAATTTTTTCATCTCTGCCAATTCCGTGTCTCAATGGGCCGGGCTGGCCGCTTTGACGGTCCCGGAAGTTCAAGACGATGTGGCCCGCATGGTGCGCACCTATGATGAGCGGCGCCGTTTCATGATACACAGGCTGCGCACCATGGGCTTCGGCATTGCCGTGGAACCGACGGGAGCCTTTTACGTCTTTGCCAATGCCAAGAGGTTCTCCCACGATTCCTTGGCCTTGGCCTTTGAAATCCTGGAAAAGGCTCGCGTGGGGGTCACTCCCGGTGTGGATTTCGGAAGCCGAGGCGAAGGCTATCTGCGTTTCAGCTACGCCAATTCCATGGAAAACATCGCCGAAGCCATGAATCGCCTGGAACGCTTTCTGGCTCAGCGAAGCTCATGATGTGCGCCGTGCCTGTCATTCGATCCGCGGAGTACGTCACATCCGCGGTAGCCCCACAGGGTTACCCACAGGAAGGGCTTCCTGAAGTGGCCTTTGCGGGCCGATCCAACGTTGGAAAGTCTTCGCTCATCAACATCCTGCTCGGCAGAAAAAAGCTCGTACGCACCAGCGCCACACCGGGCCGCACGCAGACCCTCAACTTCTTTCGCATCAACGACGCCTTTGTCTTCGTCGATCTGCCAGGGTACGGGTACGCCAAAGTGCCTCCGGAAATTCGAAAACAATGGGGACCCATGGTGGAACAATACCTCACCACACGGCGAGAACTGGCGGGCCTCGTGCACATCATGGACCTGAGGCATCCTCCCACAGCCGACGACCTGCAGCTCTGGAACTGGCTGCAGTCGCACGGTCTTCACGCCGTGCCCGTGCTGACTAAGGCCGACAAGGTTCCTCGAAGCAAACGCCTGCCGCACGCGCAGGCAGCCTCGCGCCTGCTTGGTGTTGCCGTGACGGACATCGTCCTCTTTTCGGCAACCACTCGAGAAGGGGTCGAAGCCCTGTGGGCACGACTTCTTCCCTGGATTCAACAACCGGCATAAGAACATCGACCCCTACAAACCTACTATTTTATTTGGAGGGCCTTCATGGCATCCGCAGCAGCGCTTCCCAAAGACGTGGAAAAGCATCTGAAGCAGCTGTTCAAGAAACTACCCTACCCCGTCACCGTTTACGTGGTCACGGACAAGAACCAGCACGAAGCCATCGCGCAGATCGTTCGAGAATTCGTCGGGCTGTTTCGCCCTCTATCCGACACCATCACGTTTCACGAAATCGACCTTGAGGATCCTCGAACATCCGGCTGGGGTATCGACCGAGCGCCCGCTTTGGTGTTTCAACCGGAACGCTACCGACTGAGCTACCTGGGGGTGCCGTTGGGCGAAGAAGGGCGATCCTTCGTGGAAATGCTTCTGCTCCTCGGCTCCCGCCACAGTGGCCTGAGCGATCCATCGCGAAGGATTCTTCAGCGGCTCACCGAGCCACGAAAGGTTCGCGTTTTTGTCAGCGCTACCTGCCCCTATTGTCCTCAGCAGGTCGTCAACGCCGTCAAAGCCGCCGTAGAACGCCCCGACATGGTGTCCGTACAGATTGTAGACATTCAATTCCATCCGGATTTGGCGGAAAGATATTCAGCCTTCAGTGTTCCTCAGACCTATGCCAATGAGAGCCTCATCGCTCAAGGAGCCCAACCGGAAGAGCTTTTCATGGCTTCTTTGGAAAAGATGGAACAGCAGAGCCTTTTCATTCCGGAAAGTGACGCCGAAGAAATCGACACGGATCTCGTCATCGTCGGAGGCGGTCCGGCGGGATTGACCGCAGGCATCTACGCGGTGCGCAGCGGTCTGCGCACGGCCGTCATTGAGCGCGGCACATTGGGAGGGCAAGTGGCCACGACCCCCGTTGTGGAAAACTATCCGGGCTTTGCGCGCATCGCGGGAAAAAATCTGGTGGACATTATGGTTGCCCATGCCATGGAATATGTGGATCTCTTTCCCAACGAGGAAGTGATGGAAATCGCTCTTTCTCCATCCATGACCGTTAAGACCAATCGGCGCCTTTTTCACACTCGATCTGTCCTTCTGGCCACGGGAGCCACTTACCGAAGGCTGGGCGTGCCTGGGGAAAGCCGCTTCGCAGGCCGCGGCGTGAGCTTTTGCAGCACTTGCGACGGGCCGCTCTACAAAGGGAAAAAGGCGCTGGTTATCGGAGGAGGGAACAGTGCGGTCACCGAAGCATTGCACCTGCATCACATCGGCGTGCACACGACCCTGGTACATCGCCGAGACCACCTGAGGGCCCAGGAACATCTGGTCAAGGCAGTGGGGAATGCCGGCATTCCCGTGCTGTGGAACGCCGAGGTCAAGGAAATTCATGGGGACAAGAAGGTCACCCATGTGGAGCTGTTGAACAACAAAAACGGCAAGACTTTTACTGTGCCAGCCGACGCCGTCTTTGTGGCCATCGGCTACGTGCCGGAAAACCGCCTGGCTCAAGCCGTCGGTGCCGCCCTCACCCCTGAAGGTTACATTCAGCACGACGGTTTTCACCGAACCACCGTCCCGGGCATCTATTGCGCCGGTGATGTGGAAGGGGGCTACAAGCAGATCGTCACGGCCGTGGGTGCCGGAGCCGGCGCGGCCATGACCATCTTTGAAGACCTATCCCACCCGTATTGGACACGTTCCTGAGGGGCAACGCGAAAAAGTCGCATTCGTCACGAGAGGCGCCGCCTCAGACCACAGAGTGCCATCGTTGCCATGGGCTCGCTTCATTCGTCGTAGGCGGCTTGTCCAAATTCGGGAACTCGCCGAAGGACTCTGTAAGTTCCGCCGTCTTTCAAAGAATACGTGAGCCCGTGAAAGGTGAAAGTGTCCTGGTAACCAAAGGGAAGGCCCAAGTCTTGAGCCTCGGAGATGCTTTCCATAATGAAGGAAAGCACCCGGGCGTATTCCACCACGGATTCGGAAATGTTTCGCGTGTCGATCCAGATTTCTTTGAGTCCGAAAAGGCGCGTAAGGCCCTCTGTGTGAAAGCCTTCGCCATGGGGGTCGCGAACGACCGAAATGACCTGTTCGGGCTTTTTCTGGTTTTGGACCTTGAGCAATTCAATTTTTCTCTCGGAAGCGGAAGTTTCCATCACTGTCCTTTGCCTTTCCCAGAAGGAGTCCCAAGTGGCCGAAGCCTGGCCGGCCGTGGCATTAAAACGCCCTCACCGCACCGTGCGTTATGGGCGCCGAAAGAAAGCCCTGAGGCCTCGATTTGACAAATGCTTCGAACATCACGGCCTAATGCGTTGAGATTCTGCAAGACATAGGCTTCGAAAACAGCAATCCCTCTGATCGCAGTAGCCTTGAGCGGTGCCGAAGCAGTCAAAGTTTCCTTCCGCCCTTTGAATTTCTCGAATGAGGTCCGCTTTTTTCTTGCCGAAAGAGTTGACACCCAGCGCCTTGGCTTTGGCTCGAATTTCTTGCATCTTCATGGCCTAACTCCTTACCTGTCATCGGCCGAAATCGTAGCGAAAAAGCACGTCCACACCTGCCCGATCTTCTCCTCCCACTTGACTTTCCACGGAAAGAAAGCGGTTCACGCGGTATTCCGCGCGCAGCTCATCCTTCTCAGCCCCCTCCAGGCTCTTTTGGTAGGTGACATAGAGTTCGGGGGTCAGGTGCTTGCCGATTTCCAGCACACTGCCGTTTTCGCTCCCTTTAATATCCACCGCATCCGGTGAAAGGGGCAAGTCACCCAAAAGGCTTTTCACCACGGGCGTGGTCCCTCCCCACACAAACTGAACACCGCGATCCCGAAGCTCTCGGGCTTGTCGTGCGCTGAGTTCCTTGGCCGGGCGACCGTAGAGCAGCACGGACACAATGTCCACCTGGTCCATTTCCGGGAAACTGGAAAAGACCAGCCTTGGGCGGCTGAGCTGGCCCGTGAGCGACGCCGTGACGATCACGTCCCGAAGATCTTTTTGACACGTCACCGACAGAAATGGATCCGGCGGCGTCTCACCTCGAAACGTGAGCTCCCCTTCCTCCACTCGCATGTGAACTCCCTGAAAGGCATATTGGCCTCTGGAAGTCCAGAGGGTGCCGTGAAGTTGTATGGAACCGCCTTGGAGCTTATCAAGGGTGACCGCTCCGTGCACCTCGGCTTCCAAACCGAATCCGCGCACCCAGGCATCCTTTGGTGGCAAGTGAATCTTGAGTTGCATCGCCACGTTTTCAAAGCCGTTCATTTTTCTGGGCTGGGTTCGTCGTGTGCCGAGAAGAACTTTGGAACCCTGGCCGGTTTCTTCAACGAGGCGAATCTGACGGGCCACGTCCTTTTCCAATTCTCCAAGATTGATCGAAACCTTGTGAAGACTCACTTCACCCACAATCTTAGGGGCAAAGCCATAGCCCTTCTGTGTCACGGTTCCGCGCACCGAGCCTTGCCCTTCGATACCAAAAATTTCAGGGAACCGCACATCATCTCCGGCAACCTGGAGCGCGTAGCCGCCAAAACGGCCTCCAGGCAAGAGGAGTTCTCCTTGAGCTCGTCCTCGGCTGCCGAGCAAGACAAATTCCGCAGATTCCAAGTGAATGGAGGATTCCTCGGCCCGCCAACGGATCTCAAGCTCCTGCACCTTTTCCGTCCAGCCGGGCCACAGAAAGGATGCACCACGCACAGCGCCCGAACCTTTCAAACGGGGGTTTTTCAAGGAACCCACAAGGCGCACGTCCCAGGAAGCCAAACCTTTAAGTTCTTTTAACGGGATGATGGCCTGCAGGCTTTCCAGGGGCACATCCCGGGCTGTGGATCGCAGTTGCCCATTCGCCCCGTCGCGAAGGCGGCACGTCCACGGCGCAAATCGAAGGTCCAGCGGCCACGCCCCGTCCAAAAGCACGGGAGTGTTCAAGGACGCGGCTTGGAGTTTAACGCGAAGGGTCAGCGTGCCCGCTTCATAACGTCCTGAAAAGGGCACAAAAGTTTGTTCCAGGCCAGGCACAGACAGCTGGTTGAGAGACCCGTTCAGAACCACGGTGGGCTTTTCCGCCGTTCCCTTAAGACGCACCTGAGTATCCAAGCGTCCCTGAAGCCATTTCTTGAGACCGCCTTTCCATGAAGTTTCAGGGACAAAGCGCGACAGCCAAAAGGCCATATCAAGGTGTCGCAAGCGCACCAAGACATCCAAGGGCCCCGAAATTCTCAGGGCTCCTTGCAGCTGCATCTCCTCGTCCCCTCGAATCACACGCAGCGACGACACGTGCACAGCCCTTGCACCGACGCGGAGTTCCCCTTGAGCCGCATATTTGTCTCCAGCAAAGGAAAAATCCGCCTTGTCCATGCGAAACACCTTGTAAGAATCCTCTGGGGACGTCAGCTTGCCTTTGAGGTTCAGATGATCCAAGGCCGCGACGCGGCGTCCTTGCGCGACCACGTCCGCCGTGTTTGCCTCGGCCTGCTGATGGACCCTGATCAAGAGAAAGTCCCCGGCATACTGTCCGTAGGCAAAGGACGAGAGTTCCACGGTTAGTTTTCGAGCCGCCTGCAGACTTGAAAGGTCAGAAGTGCCGTCGATTCGCACGGCTTTGGATCGAAACGCATCCACCCCCACATCCCGTCCCGTCATGTGCCCCGTCCAGGTCAACAGCGGCCAGGCCCCCTGCAGTTTACCCTGACCCGAGACCACCCCCGCCAGCTCATGGTCAGGCACCAGATGCTGAAAAAGGGTCAAAGGCACCTGATCGGCCTTGACGTCAAGACGTAGATTCGGACGACGTGCCGGCGCGTTTGTGGATGGTGTGCCTTCGATGATCCCGGACGCTTCCACATAGCCACCCTTGTCCCATCGACCCGAAGCCCGCCGCACCACGAAGATGCCTTCCTGAAAATCCACATCCAAGATCAGATCCTGCATGGTCATCTTTTCCGTGCTGAAGCGTCCCTGGGAAAGGGCAAAGCTTATTTTCGTTGTGCCACCTTTTCGATGCTCTATGACCAGGTGCGTTTTTCCCGACACGGTGGATGCCCCCTTGCTATCCCAAGGCAGCACCAGTCCCGTGATCGACGTATCTGCCGTGAGAAGGGCCCTGTCTTTGGAAGCGGCCCAACGAGCCGTGCCCACAAAACTTCCATGAGATCCTCGAAGATCGTACCGGCCGTCAAGCCGTGCCGGAGTGCCTTCGAGATCGATGAGGCCTTCCAGAATGCCGGACAGCGCTTCTGCCCCCTTGCCGCCTCCCCAGCCTTTAATGGCCCATGAACAGGGCATCAGCCGAACCTGCGCCGAGAAGCTACCTTGAGGAAAATCATACCAGGTTCCACTCACCGCTATGCGTGACGTTTCATTGACCGTCATTTGAAGCGTCTTCACGTAAAGGTCTTGGTCCTTGAGGAAAGCCTGGGCGGTCAGTGTGAGCTGGCTTCGCACGGGTACCAGGAATTCCATGCGCCACGGGTCTAGCCTCACCTCCACTCCCAAAGAACCATCCTCCAATCCATCGCGCACTCGCAGCGTTCCGGTCATCTCGGACACATTCAGGACGCATCGTTCCCCATCAAAACCCTGAAGGCGCCCGGAAACCACGGTGACCTGGGGCACAGGCCATCGCGCCCACCACCTCGCTCGGTCACCCTTCTTTTCTCTGTCCTCGAGCTTGGGCAGTGGAACGTGCCATTGGCCGTCATTGCCCTTTTCCAGTCGCACATACGGCCTGTGAAGCGTCACATCGCCCAGGGCAAGATACGGTTTCGACCAGCGCCAGTTGTAGCGAATGGTCAAGGACTCCGTGATAAACACGGGGCCTTTGTTGGATTCCACGGATACGTCCTTCAGGCGAAGGTTGCCCAAAGGAAACCACCGAAACCCGCCCACGGTTAGATGCAGGCCCGTTTCCTGATGCACGCGCTGGACCACAGTCTGCATCGCCCACTCTTGCACCCAGGGGGCGTGCATTAAGAGCACGGTGAGCAGCGGGACACCAAGCACGAGGGCGGCAAGGACAATCCAGGCCTTGAAAAAGCCTGAGAAAACCGGCGCAGGATGCAAAGGCCGATGGCTTCTTTTGGAGTTTAAAGGTGTTTTTTCTTGACCTTTGATAGATCCCACGGTTCGATCTTTCCTTGAGGGTTCACTCTACGGGCTCTCTCACACTGGGTGGATTATCAATCACTCAGCCCGTCAAATCAACTCATGTTCACAATTTCCCGCTCTCAAAAGAAAGGAGATTCCATGAAAGCCATGGTCTTACACCGGTGCGCTCCCGTCGAACACCATCCCCTCGTTTTGGAAGAGCATCCTGACCCCGAGCCGTCCCGAAGGGAAATTCGCGTGAAGGTTTTAGCCTGCGGCGTGTGCCGAACGGATCTGCACGTGGTCGAAGGGGAGCTGCCTCCTTTGGGTCATCCTGTGATTCCGGGACATCAGATCGTGGGGCGGGTGGAGAAGAGGGGCCCCGAAGCCCATCGGTTTCGGGAAGGAGACCGTGTAGGCATCGCGTGGCTGCGGCACACCTGCGGCGTGTGCCGATATTGCCAGCAAGGATTTGAAAATCTTTGCGAAAAGGCCCTATTTACCGGTTACCACGCGCCCGGCGGGTACGCCACCCACGCCGTGGTCCATGAGGATTTCGCCTACCCCATCGCGGATAACCTTTCCGATGCCGAAGCCACTCCTTTGCTGTGTGCCGGCATCATCGGATATCGCAGCCTCAAACGGGCACTGTGCGGCCCATCGAACCGCCAGCCTGCTGAAGGCCCTCGCACCTTGGCCTTGTACGGCTTTGGATCCTCCGCGCACATCGTCATTCAGATCGCTCGGCATTGGGGCTACGAAGTTTACGCCATCTCACGCACCCCTCGCCATCAAAAGCTCGCTAGGGATCTCGGCGCCGTGTGGGCAGGAACCTCCGCCAAAGATCTTCCCGTCAAGGTGCAACATGCCATTGTTTTTGCTCCGGCCGGCCCTTTGGTTCCGGAAGCTTTGGAACACCTGGACAAGGGTGGCACTCTGGCCCTTGCCGGCATCTACATGACTCAGATTCCGGCCATGGATTACGAAAAACATCTTTTCTACGAAAAAAACGTGCACAGTGTCACGGCCAACACACGGCAGGACGCGTTGGAACTTCTGGAAACCGCGGCCGCGGTGCCCGTGCGGGCCGTGGTGCGCACGTACCCTCTGACGGCGGCCAATGAAGCTCTGCAGGACCTCAAAGCGAATCGCCTCGAAGGCACGGGTGTGCTTCTTCCCTGACCGATGGGAAAACCCGTTCGCCATTGAGCTGGTGTCAAAAAGCTTGCCCGATGCTCAGGTGGATTTGATAACGGTTGAAGAAATCCTGGTGAGGAGGATTTAGCTGGTAACCGAAATCCAGGCGCAGGGGCCCCACAGGCGTCTTGTAGCGAAGCCCTGCGCCCACGGTGGAACGCAACTGGTCCCAAAGCAGTTCATAGCGGCTCTCATAGACGTTGCCCACATCCACAAAAAGGACGCCTTCCCAGGAATTCTTGAGAGGAAAACGCCATTCGCCGCTCAGTTCCAGGAGGGTAAGTCCACCAAGAGGGTTTCCGTCGTCGTCCAGTGGTCCCAGTTTTTGGTAAGGATATCCGCGAATACTGGAGCTTCCGCCACTGAAATAGCGCTTAAAAATGGGCACGCGAGCCGTGTTTTCTAGTTCCGCAATGCTGCCCCATTTGGCACGAAAAGCCAGCACGCCCAAAGGATCGATGGGCAGGTAGGAACGTCCTTCCAAGCCGAACTTCACAAAGCCCACCTCGGAACCCACAGCCGAACCACCCCATTCCAGCCGCTGAAAAAACTGCACACCTCGCCGAGGATCCAAAATGTTGTCCACCTTTTGGTAGGTGGCGCCAAACACCAAGGAGGAGACGTAGTATTCTTCACCCTTTTGATCACTGGGTCGAATGGCTTGGGAGGTCAGGCCTACGTCCACCAACCGGTTGGCTTCCACGTTGGGTCCGGCGTTCAGGAGCCAGTGTTCATTAAGCTGCCAGGTCACTTGCGGTCGAAGAAAATACTGTACGTTTGTGTAGCTTTCCTGCATTTCGCGAGAGACGCCGCCGGATACGGAAAGCCTCAATGGGTCGTAAAGGAAGTGAGGCTGCGTCAGCCGGCCTTCAAAAAAGCGAACCAGAGAGCTCGCCTTGGCATCCAGTTCCAGGGTCCGTCCTTGCCCGAGAAAATTCCGATATTCATAGCCCACACGGCCTCGCAGTCGGTCTTCCGTCCCATAGCCCGCTCCAAAGCGCACGGTCTGACTCTTGGCTTCCTTGACCACCACCGACACCGGCACCTGGGATTCAAAGGACGCGTCCAACTGGGGTTGAACATCCACGAAGGTAAAAAGATGGAGATCCATGAGGCGTTTTTGAGAATCGAGCAAGGCTTTGGCTCGGTACCGTTCCCCGGGTCGAAAGGTGAGCTCCTTGACAATAAGGTCCGTTTCCACGCGCTGGTTGCCTTCCACGCTCACAGGGCCGAAAAAACAGGCAGGTCCCAGAGCCACGTGCACTTCGATGCGCGCTACTTTCGCCTCCTTGTCCATGGTGCCCTGGGTTTCCACGATGGCTCGAGGGTATCCCCAGAGGCTCAGGAAATGCCGAACCACTTTTTCCGTGTCGTAGAAATCCGAGGACGTGAAGCGGCGCCCCGGTTTGAGCGGAATGACCTTGAGAAGGTCATCATGCCACGGCCCGAAAGCAGCATCATCCACGGTGACTTCCACGCTCTCCACCAGGACGGGCCGCCCTTCCTCCACCGAGATCTCCAAAATGACTTCGCGCCCTCCCAAGGGAATCAGCCGATATCCCAAAACACGAGCGTCATAAAACCCTTTGCTTTTATAAAATTTCTCTATCCGCTCCAAATCCTTCTGTAGGACGGCTTCATCAAGGGGATGGCCACGTCCCCAGCGAAAACGCCTCGCTTGAGTTTCCATGATTTTTTCTAAACGGCCGGTATCAAAGCTTTTGGCACCCACAAAGCGAATGAATCGAACGGCGGGGGAAGCCGCCGTCTGCCCGTATAGCATCGGCGGCACGCAGAGCATGAGAAGAAAAAAAGCCACACCGCAAAACAACCGATAAAGACGGTCGTTCAAGTTAAAACCCCGTGTTATTTGAGCCTATCAAGCCATTTCTTGGCCACCTGTGCTTGAGGGCTTTTGGGATACTGTTGCATGACGCGTTCGTAGAGAATGCGCGCCGCCGTGGTGTCGCCCAGTTTTTCAAAAGCAGCTCCCTGCTTTAGAAGGGCGTGGGGGACCTTGTTCCCCTTAGGAAAACGATCCAAAACCTCCTGGTAGCTGTTGATGGCTTCCTGGTAACTGCCCATCATGAAATGGCATTCGCCCATCCAAAACAGCGCGTTGTCGGCCAAATCAGATGTGGGATACCGCTTGAAGAACTCTTTGAACTTTTGCAACGCCGCCCTGTGGTTTCCCTTTTGGTAAAGTACCATGGCCCCGTTATAGAGTTCTTTCTCGGGGTCGAGCGCATGGGCCGCTGGCGCGGCAGCCGTCGCGGGCTGCGTGGTTCCAGGGCCTGGGGCCGGAGTGGGGACACTGGGAATGGAAATTACCGGTTGGTCTGAGCCCGGTTTGGGAGCCGAGGACTCTGGGGAAGCCTGTCCCTGAAGGTGGCGCAGTTCTTCGACCTGCCCTCGAATCCGCCCCAAATCCATTTGCATCTGATCCATGCGCGCATTCAAGGCGGCCAGGCCTCCGACCGCCGATCCCGTCGATCCTTTGAAGCCGAACACCGCTCGCTCCAGTTTCTGAATGCGAGCGTCCAATTCCTGAACCTGCACTTGGAGGTTCGAAAGGTTGCTCTCAAGCAGCACGGTTTCCTGCGTGGAAGCGCACCCCGAAAGAATGAGGAATACGCTCAGCGCGGCTTCAAACCCCAGGCCTTTTCCCCGCCTTGCCTTGCCGCCCATGGGCCGCTCCCTTTTCCCTAAAACTGCACCACGAAATGAGCCCGTCGATTCTTGGCCCAGGACGCTTCGTCATGCCCCAAGGCGATGGGCCGCTCTTCTCCATAGCTGATCATGCTCAACCGGGAGGGATCTATTCCAGAATTGACCAAATACTGCCAGGCACTGTTGGCCCTTCGTTCTCCCAATGCCAAATTGTAATCATTGGTACCCCTTTCGTCGCAATGACCTTCGATGATCACGTACACGGTAGGGTAGCGGCGCAGAAAATCCACTTTCTTGTCCAGAATGGCTTTGGCTTCCTCCATGAGCACGTAAGCATCGAATTCAAAATGGATGTCTTCGTTTTGAAACTGATCCATTTCCTTTAGAAACCTCTGCCGCTCTTCTTCCGTACGCAGCCCCAGCTTTTGCCATGTGGCTTCATCGATGGGACCGCCCGGCGTGTACCGAGGCGTTTCCGGTGCCGAAAGTGCCGTGGCCGCCGATGGATACACCGCCTGTCCGGGCACGGCTTTCTTGGAACATGCCGTCAGGTTCAGGATGGCCAAAACCAGAGCGCACCAGATCCCCACCACCAACGTCAATCGATGATTCATCGTTTCCTCCCCGCTCTGTCCATCGAGAAAACTTTATATTTTAGCGACTCGATCTCGGCGACCAACTCGGCTGGCTCTGCGCCCCTTCCATTCGAGTCAACCGCCGTGTTCCCTCACCATTCACCACCATCACCCAGATGGCGCTTGGGCCTTCTCGAGTCGAACTGAAGGCAATGAGCCGTCCGTCGGGAGACCAGGTTGGGCTTTCGTTGGAACCTTCCCCATGGGTCAAAGCTCGCAGACCCGATCCATCAGGACGTATGATAAAGATGTTATGCGTGCCGCCGGCCATTCCGGAAAAGGCAATCCAATCCCCCTTGGGGGACCAAGCCGGGGATGTGTTGTACTTGCCTTCGTAAGTGAGACGCCTCTTGTTGCCGCTGGTCACATCCAGAACATAGATCTGAGGATTTCCCGATTCATTGGACACGTAGGCCAACTTCGATCCGTCGGGAGACCACGACGGGGAGACTTCGATGGCCCAGCTGCCCACCAGTTTTTGCAGAATGGATCCCTGAGTGTCGATGAGAAAAATATCCGGATTGCCATCCTTGGACAGGGTTGCGGCAAGGCGGCCCCCGGTCGGATGCCATGCCGGCGTGATGTTGATCCCCGGATACCCGATCACAGCCCGCCGAGACCCCGAGAAAACCTTGGCTACAAAAATCTTCGGCTGTCCTTCCAGGTAGCTCACAAAAGCCAGCTGGGTTCCGTCAGGGCTCCATGCCGGAGACAGGGCAATGGTGCCATCGCGAGTGATGGGCGTGAGGTTTCGGCCGTCCACATCCATCACATAAATCTCTTTGACACCTTTTTCGGCCTGGACGAACGCGATACGCGTATCAAAGATGCCGGGTTCTCCGGTGAGCACAGCGATGATTTCGTTGGCGATGCGATGAGCCACCGCAACGGCATCGGACACCCTGGCCTCGTAGGCCTTTCCCAAAACCATCTTTTGCGAGATCACATCAAAGAGTCGAAATTCCACATTCAGGCTTCCGCCTCGCACTTCGTAAAGGCCTCGCGCGAGGAACTCGGCCCCCAAGGCCTTCCAGGTATCAAAGCGAATTTCCGAGGGTAAAACTCCCATCTGCTGCGGAGATTCCAGAAACCCCGCAGGATCCAGCACTTTGAAATAGCCGGAAAAATCCAAATCGTCAGCGATCACATCCGCCATCTCATGCGCCAGAGATGGCTCCTCACTCCCTTGCGCTTTAAAGTCCGGAACCGCAATGGGCAGCTTGACAAAACCAGGCTGCGTGATGTCGATGTAGACCCGTTCGGCGGCCCATGCGGTGGACACCGAAAGGCAGAAGCAGGCTGCCCACACTCCCAAAAGGAGCATCCACAAAGGCCATCCTCTGTGCACTCTTTTCTCGCTTCCTTTCTTTAAGTGAGGCTTCACACCACGTCTTCCGGTCGAAAACGCACGCCGATTTCGTCTCGAGGTGGGCTGTAGATGTCCGGAAATTTGGGCAACGGATCCGCCTTTTGAATGGCTCGAAGCACGGAGTCGTCAAAAAGCTGGTTGCCGGACTTTTTTTCAAACTGCATCTTTTCGATCTTGCCATCCCGGCGCACCACAATGATCACCACGGCTTCCAAGCCCTGCATCTTGACGAGGGATTGGGGAAGCACCCACTGTCTCTTAATGGCCGCCCAGACTTCCGTATAGTACAAACGCCGCGCCAAGGCCAGTTGGTCCTCGGAGCCTTCTGAACCCGAGGGTCCTGAAAAGCCCTTGGCCGCACCGCCCGTGCCGGAACCCTTCGGGGCAGATTCCTTGGCTTCGGAAGGCGAGGTTGATCCTCCAGCCGCCTGCTTGTTCGGCAGCCCTTCGGGCACGGCCGGCGCCTTGGGTCGTTGCGCCTTTTCCTTGGGCAAAAGTTGCTCCACGCTCTTGTCAATGGACGGCTTGATCACAGGCTCTAGGCTCGGGCCGGCCGTCGCCTCCAGCTTTTCCACTTGAGCGTCGGAAACCTTGAAACCGTCCGCAAGGCGCTTCACGGGCACCACGGGGACTGGCACAGCCGCTTTTTGCGGCGCGCTGGAGGGGGCTTTGGGAGCCTTGACCGGAGTCGGAAGCCCAGTGCCACCGCCGACCGAATCCAGCCCCACTTCCCCAACGCTCACGAGTTTTACGGCGTAAAAGGGCATTACCACTGGCTTTCGCGGAAGCACATGGGGCAAAAAAACCACCACGAAGATCATGACCGCATGCACGGCAAGGGAAATCGCCATGCCAAAGAGCACGTCTCGACGGTGAAGACGCAAGCGATCGAAAGCGTCTGCAGCCATCATCACAATTTATCCGCCCGGTGCTTTATCGCGCCTCTCCCCCGACTCCGTCACCATGCCGATCTGATCGATGCCTGCCTGTCGTATGGTGCCCATGACTTCCATGACAAAGCCGTAGGGAAGAGAAGCGTCGGCCCTCAGAAAAACCCCTTGCTTGCCCCCTTTGTTTCGATAAATGGCACTCAGTTTGGGCCCAAGGGTGTCCATGTCCACGGCGTACTCGTTGATATAGACTTTTCTTTGGGCATCCACTGTGACCACCAACCTTTCCTCTTCCGAAGGGATGGCGGGCGCTTCCACATTGGGCAGATCCACATCGACACCCTGCATCATCATGGGCGCCGTCACCATGAAGATGATCAGCAACACCAGCATCACGTCCACAAAAGGCGTCACGTTGATCTCGGACATGAGCTGTCGAGAAGGGCCTTGGACTTTCATGAAGGCAACTCTCAGCGTGAGGTGCGCACAACGGCCGGGGACTCCTCGACTACTTCCTTGGCCTGGGCGGCGGATCGCCGCATCCATTCACGCTTGAGCACGGTGTAGAGATCCCCTGCGAAGTATTGCATCTGCCCCTGAATCGCCTGAATACGGTTCATGAAGTAGTTAAAGAAAATGACGGCGGGAATGGCCGCAAAAAGCCCGATGGCCGTAGCCACCAGCGCTTCGGAAATGCCTGGCGCCACCACGGCGAGATTGGCCGCCCCTTTCAACCCGATGTGATGAAAGGAGGTCATGATGCCCCAGACGGTGCCGAAGAGCCCGATGAACGGAGCCGTATTGCCCGTAGTGGCCAACAGGGAAAGAAAGCGCTCCAACCGCCGAACTTCCAAGAGCATGGCCCCTTCCATGGCCTTTTCCACCGTGCTCAGCGCCTCCTCGCCATTCCACGCGGCCGGTTCGGCCGAACCCAAAGACTCCAGAAATTTCGTCACCCGCCCCCATTCGGTGTAGCCGGCCCGAAAAACTTGGGCCAAGTAACTATCGCTCAGCGCCTGGCTTTCTCGATACAATAACCCGAAGTTTTTTTTCTTCCGGTACAGTTCGTAAAAGTCTTCCGATTGCCTTTCGGCGCGACGAAACACCTTGAATTTCACCAGCACCACACCCCAACAGGCCAGGGACATGATCACCAGAGTCAGCAGCACCAGCTTGACCATGGGGCCGGCGTTCCAAATCATGTCCGCCACGCCGTTGCTGACGCCGGCCTTCGGAGCCGCCAACGCCACCGTTACCAACATGGGCGAAAACACAGTCGTCACAACCATGGAAACTACGCTCACTTTCTGTCGCCATCACTCCAGGGACAGTCCCAAGGCCGAAACCATAGCCGGCAGAGCTTGTCCTGCCGGCATGGGAACGTGAAGATTGGTATGTATGGATGTCAGATCCGTCACGTTCGGATTGACCTCGATGACAAACGCTCCTCGGTCCTTGGCCATGAGAGGCAAATGAGAAGCCGGGGCCACGGTGGCTGATGTCCCGACCACCAAAAGCACATCACAGCGCTCCATCATGTGCATCGCTTGAAGGTAAGCCGCCCGCGGAATGTCTTCTCCAAAAAAAACAAAATTGGGCCGCATGGGCCCGCCGCAGACGCATCGCGGAGGCACGTCCTGCACCTTGAGCGCCTCCCGCGGCACTTCCCGCCCACACCAATCACATCGAGCACTTCTCCCATGGCCGTGAAACTCTACCACATGACGGCTGCCCGCCCTCTGATGCAAGCTGTCCACGTTTTGCGTGATCACCCCTTTGAGGAAGCCTTCTCGTTCAAGCGTCGCCAGGGCGTAATGGGCTGCGTTGGGCGCCGCATCGATGAGCATATGCTCCATGTCTATCAGCATGCGCCAGACCTTGCCGGGGTTGGCGCGAAAGGAGCGAATATCCCCATACTCCATAGGATCGTACTTGGACCACAAACCGCCCGGACTTCGAAAGTCGGGAATGCCGCTTTCTACGGAAATGCCAGCCCCCGTAAGCGCCACAGCCCAGGAACTCGCCTGGATTCGCTTGGCCGCCTCTTCAATGACCGATGGCCACATACCCTTTACCTTTGAGCCACCCCACGGTAAAACATCTCATCAATAGAGCCATCGTAATGGTGTTCTTCCAGCATTGTCAAGGATCCCCGTGAAGCCTCAGCGTTCGATGCGGAGCCTCTGACCGACTCGAATCATTGTCCCCTTGAGGCCGTTCCATCGCTTGATGTCCGAAATGGAAACATTGTAACGATCCGCTATGCGATGCAAGGTTTCTCCCCTTTTGACCTTATGAATGACCACCTGCGGCACCTTACACGAGGCCAAAAAGGATTCCAGCCCCTGTTCCAGAGCTTTGCCGTGACCTTCCGGCACACGCACACGATGGGTTCCCGGAGGAATGTTCCTGGTGGTGAAGGCGGGATTGAGCCGCTTAAATTCCCTGTAGGTGATGCCGGCTTTCTCAGCCAAAGCCACGATGGGAACCGTATATCGCGTGTTGAGGGTGACCACATCCACGCGCTCCGGAGGATAGCCCGCTCCGGGTGGCAAGGCATATCCGTACCTTTGGGGATTGGAAAACACGGCCTTGATGGCCAGAATACGGAACACATAGCGTTCTGTTTCCAGAGGGAGCTTCAGTTGATAGTAGTCGCTCACCCCCTGAAGGGCCATCTCGTCGGAGACCCGCTTTTCGCCGCAGTTGTAGGCCGCGATGGCCAAAGTCCAATTGTTGAAACGCCGGTAAAGGTCGGCCAGATACCGAAGCGCACTGTCCGTGGCCATTTCAAAATCGTAGCGCTGATCCAGCTGAGGGCTTTGATCCAGCCCATAACGAGAACCCGTGGACGGAATGAACTGCCACATGCCGACCGCTCCCGCGGGGGAGACGGCGCCGTGCCGCAGATCGCTTTCCGCCACCGCCACATATTTTAGATCTTCGGGAAGCCCTCGCCGGCGTAGTTCCTCTTCAAACCACGGAAAGAACCGCTCCGCCCTTTTCAGCCAAAGATAGACCTGGGCGTGCGAATACACGACGATAGTGAATTCCTGATCAAACCGTTCCAGCACATCACGGTTGCCCAAGGGCACGGGTTCGCCGCACAGGTCCATGTTGGCAGGAGGTGCCACGTATGGCGCCATGAAGGCCGTAGGCTCAGATGACGTGGAGGGTTGGACAGGCGGAGCCGTCACACCCGCCTTCGGTTCCTGAGCTTGCTTGGTCGCAAAGCCCGAACAGGAAAAGGCCACCAGGCTCATCATTGCCGTGAGCACAATACGCCAACGCATGGCACGCCTCCTTGAGACCAACCGTTCTAACGCATGAGTTCCAGTTCACTGAAAAAAAACGCGATCTCCTTGGCCGCCGTTTCCGGTTTGTCAGAACCATGCACCGTGTTCTTTTCCACATCCAGCCCGTACTCTTTGCGAATGGTTCCCTCGGCGGCCTGCGCCGGATTGGTGTCGCCCATAATGTCCCGGTTGCGCTGAATGGCATTGGGGCCTTCCAGGACCATGACCACCACGGGTCCCGAAGACATATAGGAAGTGAGGCTGTCAAAAAAAGGCCGGTCCTTGTGCATGGCATAAAACGCTTCCGCTTCCTTCTTGCTGAGCCACAGCCGTTTCATGCCCGCGATGCGAAATCCTTCGCTCTCAAAGCGCCCCACGATGGTGCCCACCAGATTCCTTTGCACACCGTCCGGTTTGATGATCGACAATGTCCTTTCCATCCTTTCATGCCCTCCTTCGCTTTGAACTTTCTCCACATGGCCAGCACGGGGAAGGGGCACACCTAAGCCACGCTTCGGAAGCCCTCTCCTCCGGCTCTCTGGCCGCACCATCATCGTCCTGGCTATTTGTCCCACAAAGGATCACTCGCTTCACGCAGCGTCCGGCCATCATCCTGGGGGGATGCTTCCCCACAAAAGAGGGCCCGAAACCAAAACTCTGCAAGAAGTTCTGGACTCCCGTTTGCACGGGAGTGACGATCTGGCGCCCTTCCTGGCCCTTGATGATGAGTCTAGACTCCAGCTTGCGCAAGGGCGAGGGCGTGGGAAATTCTCGGTAGGCTTCCAAGAGGCTTTTTCATAATCACCGTTTCCCCACTCCGAGCAGTTCGCGAGCCCCTCGCCTTGAGTGAATGGGTTTCCCACTCCTTGTGAGCCTTTTCCCCTGGGAGCTAGGGCGCTTCGCTGGCCCTTTGTGAAGGTTGAAGAGTCTTGCTTCTGGAAGAATCCTCCCATGGACTCCGCGCTTAGGCGCCTCGCCAAGCATTTGTCTGAGAACAACCTGCGGTTTCAGCCTGCAGAAAACGCCGTTCCCGCAGGGTACCCTTTGGGACAGGCTCCTAGTGCTTTGCCCACAAGGAAATGTCAAGGAGAATCCATGGAGTTTTCGCGCCCCGCGATCGATCTTCGTCTTGGCCACGACATCAGACACCGAACGGCGGGGCGACGGGATCGGCCCAAGGCTCAAGCCTCAGCGCTTATGACATTGGCCACACATGACAGGCAGGTTACGCCCCTCACGGGCGTGCAGGCGTTCATGACACGACATGCATTGTTCATGGAAAGCCCTTTGAAGAGGCACAGGGTTGGAAACGGAGGAATGGCCATGGCAGTCGGCGCACTTCTGGCCTTCACTGCCCTTGTTGGCACCGTAGGCATCGTAGTCGTGATGACACAGGGTACACTCCACGAGCTGAGCATGCCTTTCGTGGGGAAAGGAAACGGGCGACCGCTTCAGCCCTTTGGGGTCGTCGCCTTTTAAGACCATCACCTCGTCCTGGCACCACGCCCACGTCCCCAAAAATACCGCGATACAGCACACCACAAGGATTCGAACACTGCGTTTCATGAAACCTCCTGCCGTCTATGCCATGAGGACCCCGCTTTTTCAAGATGGCCTTATGGTGAACCCCATGCTCAAACACATTGTCTAAGTCATCTTTCGCTTTCGTTTTTTGGCCCGGACGTGTTCCTCAACTTTTTCCAGAGCCAGCCGTTGCTTTGGAGAAGTCACAATGGAAACCTGACAGGGAGCGCGCAGGGACACCTCCTGAGCATTTTGCCCAAGATGAGGCTTTTCCAGATCCAAAGGCGCTTTTGCATCATGGATGGTGTACGGGCCGAGGACAATCAGGTCCACCTTTTCTTTGCGCGCGAACCGGCAAATTTCCACCCAGGGAATGCCCGCCCGCACTTCGACCCGCACATTGCGCGGATCTTCCCGTTCAATGCGAATCAAGTAGTATTCTCGAAGTTTTTTCTTTAGTTTTTCAATGACTTCAGGTCCTGCCCAGGTTTCCCCGTCTTCGGTGATCACGTGCCCCGAATACCTGTGCCGGGACTCCAGCACATGGAGGATGATCAGTTCCGCCTCGGACCGTTCCGCAAGATCCAACGCCGCGGCAAAGGCGTAATCCGAACTGGCATAGAGATCGGCGCAAAAGAGTATCTTTCGATACATACCTCATCCTCCCTTCGTCCCTGGTTCCCCATGCCCGGACCTTGCCCCTTGGATCACCACGGCCCGGCCGTTTCATTCCACAAAGCTTTACCCAATGCCCTGCCAGGCTGTCCCGTTATGCTCCATTGGCAGGGGGCACGGGGCTCGTCGCGACACACGCCGCAGCACGGCGCCGCGCCCCGAGGCCCTTGCCCGAAACGAAACGCTCAACCCGCCGACACGTCATACTCGAACAAGCTGCCAGGGCTTGAGCGGGCAAGAGCTTTCTTAGTGCTAGCTCCCCACGGCTTGGACTTGCCTAGGTTTGCTCTTCGTCGCCTCCATTGTCTTCGGGTTGAAATTTTTCCGGAACCACCATGAGTTCGCAGATGATTTCCTTGAGCGACATGACCTTAACGCCCAATTGATATTCCTTGTTAAGGTCACTGATTTGGTCGAAGCAGTTGTGGCAGGGAGTAATGACGATCTTGGCCCCCGTAGCGCGAATCTGTTCGGCTTTCACACGCCCCGACGCCATGCGGCGCGCCTTGTATTCCGGCCCCATGGGAATGTAACCACCTCCGCCGCCGCAGCAGTGGTTATGGTCCCGATTGGGATGCATGTCGCGAAAATCTTCGGCCAGAAACTGCACCAGCTTGCGTCCCTCTTCCCACAGGCCTCCGTTGCGTGACACGTTGCACGGATCTTGATAGGTTACAGGTTCTTTCAATCGCTTGGCCGGATCGATGCGAAGGCGGCCGTCTCGAATATATTCGTAGAACAACTGCACCGAATGCACGATGGGTACCGGAGGCTTTCCATCAGGGTAGCCTGCCAGATAAGGGCCTTCAAAGAGGGCCGAACGGTAAGCGTGGCCGCATTCGGTAATGAGAATGGCCTGCACGCCCAGTTCCACCGCCTTTTCATACATCGTGCGCACCACCTGGCCGGCCAAGGCGCGATCGCCCGCAAACATGGGCAAATTGGTGCAGTCCCACCCCGTGGACGGCATGGTCCAGTCCTCTTCGGCCACGGTAAGAATCTTGGCGGCCATGGCCAAATCCTGAGGATAAAACATGGGTTCTCGAGGGTTGACCGTATACATGTACTTGGCCCCTTTTTTGTCGATGGGAATGGTCACCCCCTTGATTTCATCTTGGCTCTCCTCCGCCATCCACTCGCAGGTGTCCACAAAGTCTTCGGTGCTCATGCCCATTTGGTTGCCCGTTTTGCGATAGTTGACCACGGCTCGAGCCAATCCCTGGGGCGTGATGCCCTGGGAGTAGAGAATGGTTCGCGTGGTGGCAATGAGGGTGGCCACATCGATGCCAAAGGGACAATACATGGAGCAGCGCTTGCACGTCGTGCATTCACCCCAGACAATGTCGGCGCATCGATGCAGAAAATCCCAATCCACATGGCCTCGACGCTGATAGAGTTCGCCCAGGGTGGCCTTGAACTTGTACGCCGGGCTCAGTCGAGGGTTGCGGTTATGGGCCAAATAGAAAAAGCAGCTTTCCGCACACAGGCCGCATCGCGAACAAATGCTGAGCCAGGTGCGAATGCGCGCTCCATTGTTGGCTTCCAGGATCTGCTGAATCTTTTTCACGTCCACCGGATGAACTTCAACGTTTCCAGGTTCCACAGCCGCCGCTTGATGGCTCATTTTTTTCACTCCACCCTCTTCAAACCGTCCCGTCTTACCACGCCCTCGCGCCGCGCCGAGCTCCCATCTCAAAGCCAATAAAGGCGCGAGTGAAGAAAAACAGCACCATGTGCCCCAGCTTGGTGAATGGAATAAGGACAAGAAGAATCTCTCCCGAAAGGACATGGAGAACCATCATCACCTCATAGGGTCCCCATTGGCGGTAGGCCAAAAAACCGGTGACAAAGGGCGCCAGCGTAAGCGTCAACAAGGTAAAGTCCCACGCTGTGGTCAAAATCCGCACCTCCGGGCGCACCAGCCGCCGAATTCCCAGAAAGAGGCCGCAGGCCAAGACTACCATCGTGAGCCCGTCCGCCCACGCATCGCTCATGGACCACAAGCTCACCCCAAAAGCCCGGTCCCACAAAAGGTTATGCGCGGAAAGGAAAAGAGGCACGGCCAGCAGCCCCACATGAAACACAATAAAGACGGCGCTGAACACAGGCTGCAAGCGCATGGAAGCACTTCCCCAAGGAAGAAGCCAATGGACGATGGACTTGAACGCCCAGCGCCAGTCCATGTGGTTATAAAACACGCGATCCCGTTCGCGGCTGAGCCCATAGAGAAAGGCCAGCCGCACCCCAAGACCTCCCAGAAAAACGACGAACGTCACCCACAGCGCCGGTCCCGTCAAAAACGCATACCACGTCTGCATGCCCCATCCCCTGCCGTCTTCTGAGTTCCCAATTGGTGATCAATGCCTGGACGATCTCACCAGCATCGGCCCCTTGAAATTCCCCAAGACGCCCTTCGATCTCAAGCCCATGGACAAGAATGTTAAAAACCTGGTAGGCTACTGCTGCTTTTGCCTGCACCGCTCATTCGATCGGCACAACATTAACGGCCTCCATGAGGACGGTCAAGACTGCCCGCTTATTTTGTGCATTTCTGAACGCCATTCATGACAGGAGGAAAACATGGCACGAGACCTAGGGGATCCCTTGGAAGAAGTGCGAAGCTTCATGAAAAGCCGTGTGATCCTGACCGCATCCCAATTGGATCTCTTCACCCTTTTGGACCAAACCCCTGTCTCGGCGCAAACGCTGGCTCAGACCACGGGAACGGACCTTCGCGCGCTAACCCGCCTTCTGGATTGCCTGGTCACGTTTGATTACCTGACAAAAGCCAACGGCATCTATGCCCTGACGGACAAGGGAGCTCAGTTCTCGTCAAAGAACCCCGAGTCCGTGTTACCCATGGTGCTCCACCTCGCCCATATCTGGCACAACTGGCATCATTTGACGGAAACAGTTCGCCAAGGATCAAACCCGCATCGTCAGTCTGTTGTCCATTCGGGTCCCGAGGCGTTGGCGGCCTTCATCGGGGCCATGCATGTGGTGGGAAAAAACCTTGCGCGAGACATTGCGGCCTCTTTGAATCTTTCGCCCTTCAAACAGCTTCTGGACATCGGCGGCGCCTCGGGCACTTACACCATCGCCTTCTTGGAACGAAACCCATCTCTTCGGGCCGTGCTCTTTGATCTTCCCGAGGTTCTTCCCATGGCTCAAGAACGCCTTCACGCGCACAATCTTCTAGACCGTGTACGCCTGGTCGCCGGAGATTTCTACGTGGATCCCTTGCCAACAGGGTGCGATCTGGTGCTTCTTTCGGCCATCATTCATCAAAACAGCCCCGAACAAAACGTGGCTTTGTATCGAAAAATTCGCGATGTTTTGGAACCCGGCGGCTGTCTTCTCATTCGAGACCATATCATGGAACCTGATCGAATCCATCCGCCTGCGGGGGCGCTCTTTGCCATCAACATGCTGGTCAATACCGAAGGGGGAGACACGTACACTTTTGAAGAGACAAAGGCGGCCCTTCATGAGGCGGGTTTCCGCAACGTGGCCTTCGTGCGCAAAGGTCTGCAGATGGATTGCCTCGTTCAGGCTTTCGTCTAGCAGCGCCCCTGGAAAAGGCTTCGCCGACAAGTCGAGGCAATGGCGGATTTTGGGCATTGACGAAAAGAGTCTAAAAAGGCATAAGAAAGGCGAGGTATGCCAGGCGAAAGCCACCCAGCCTCACGGCAGGGTGGCTTTTCTTTTTTATGGCAAAAACTTCAACACCTGGGAGCGTGTTCGATAGCGTCTTATTTGGCCGGGGAAGCCCCTTGGGGCGTCCCGTTGAAGGGACCGCGTCCTCGAGGTCTGTGGTATGTGCACACAGTCTGAAGGCCGTCCCTTCAAAAACGCAGGCTCGGACTTTCCTGTTTCCGCCGAAACGCCCACCGTGCCCATTGTCGGGCTCGCTTTTGAAGGTAAGGTGTGCCTTATGCGCCTCGTCCTCATCGACAATTATGATTCTTTTACCTTCAATCTCTACCAACTGTTTTGCGAATTTGAGGGCGTGGAGGTCCTGGTCTATCGCCACGACGCCATTTCGGTGGCCACCATCGCCTCCTTGTCCCCGCACTGGATCGTCATCAGCCCCGGCCCGCGATCTCCGGCCCATTCCGGCATCAGCAAGGCTGTGGTGCGAACCTTCGCAGAGCATGTCCCCATTCTGGGCGTGTGTCTCGGCATGCAAGTAATCAATGAAGTTTACGGCGGATCCACGCTTCGCGCGCCCGTGCCCGTGCACGGCAAGTGCTCATGGGTGCATCACACAGGCGTCGGGCTCTTTAAAGGGCTGCCTTCACCCTTTCGCGTCGCCCGGTACCATTCTCTACAATGCCGCGTCACTTCCCGGGATCTTGAAGAAACCGCGTGGGCCGAAGACGGCGTGGTGATGGCTTTGCAACATAAAAATCTTCCCGTGTGGGGCGTGCAATTTCATCCGGAATCTTTTCTATCCGAATACGGTCTGGAAGTGGCCGCACGCTTTCTGGCATCCCATCAGGCATTTTCCCCTTCCCTATGCGCAGAAAGTTCTTCAGAGACTCGATTCCCTCGATGGGTGCAAGCGACGGGCCACAATCTCCAACCCGTTCTCGGCACTCCATGGAGGCAACAAGGCATGCGCTATGAGCTTCACTCATCAAAACCCTCGGGACGCTCCACGCTCCTTTTTCGTGACCAGGAAACCTTAAGGCGTCCAATCGTGACGAACCCATAGCGTGAGGGAGTTGGTCTATGGCTATGGATGACGCGGTGCGGGGAGCGGTGCAACGGGTACGGCTTTCAAAGGTCTTTCGCCGAGAAACCGATGCCTCGTTTTTGGAAAAGGTCGCCCCTTTAATGCGAACCTCGTACGGCGCGGTGTTTCTTAGCGGCACCGAGTTGGACTGCGCCCGCCATTCCTTGGCGTTCTGGAATCCATTGTTCATCCTTCGCTCCAAAGGTCTGCAGGTCTCGCTCACGACAGCTCACGGCACCGTCACCGAAGGCCTACATCCTCTGGAAGCTCTGGACAGGCTCCTTGAAGCCACTCGCCCGTCTGTCCCCTTGCTGGTGGAACCCTTTTCCGGCGGCCTTGTGGGTTACCTTTCCTACGAACTGAAAAACGTGTTGGAAGTTCTTCCTCAAACCGCCACCGACGACTTGAATCTTCCCGAAAGCCTTTTTTTTCTTCCTAAGGACATCATGGTTTTTGACCGCCTGACGGGAGAAACTGTGCATATGACCTTGGAAACAAAGGGTCTGACGCCCGTGGCACCATCCCCGACGCAAGAGGTTCTGGAGAGATCGTCTACTTCCGCTCAAAGCGGCAATCTTCGAAGTGATTTTTCTCGTGAAGCGTACATGGACGCGGTCGCCACGATTCGCCGCTACATTCGGAACGGGGATGTCTACCAGGTGAACCTCTCCCAAAGATTTTCCGCATCGTTCGGCGGCAATCCCTGGTTTCTCTGGACGCGGCTCTTTTACCAAAACCCCGCGCCCTTTTACGCCTATCTGCACCTTCCAGGCCACCACATCCTTTCCACATCCATGGAACGCTTTGTGTGCCGGCGCGGCGACACCATCGAGACACGTCCCATCAAAGGAACACGCCCTCGGGGTGCCACGGCATACGAGGATCGCGCCATGCGGGAAGACTTGCTCACGAACCCCAAAGATGATGCAGAACTGTCTATGATTGTGGATTTGCTGCGCAATGACCTCGGCCGCGTTTGCCAACCACGCTCCATTGTGGTTGCCGAGCATAAGCGGCTGGAGGGTTACGCCAACGTGTGGCACCTGGTGTCCGTCATCACTGGAAAACTGAACCCCGGCGTTTCGCCGGGGCAGATTTTTCGAGCCACCTTTCCCGGCGGGTCCATCACGGGGTGTCCCAAGATTCGCGCCATGGAAATCATCGACGAACTGGAACACCACGTGCGCCATGTATATACGGGATCCATAGGTTACGTGGGTTGGCATGACACCATGGACATGAACATCGCCATTCGAACGGCCATCCTTAAGGACGACCGCCTCTATTTCTCTGTAGGCGGCGGCGTAGTCTATGATTCCGATGAAAGCGCCGAATACGAGGAAACACTTCACAAGGGCCGCACCCTATTTCAGGTGATAGAACGGCTTCAGGAAGAGGAGGCGTGCCAGTGAGCGGCCAAGGGGCCTCGAACACAAGTCGCATCGTATGGTGGAACGGTCACTTTGCGCCCGAAGAAAACGTTCGAATCTCTCCCTTAGACCGAGGCTTTCTCTTTGGAGACGGCCTCTTTGAAACCCTTCGCGCCAACGACGGACGGCCACTTTACGTCGCCGATCATCTGAAGCGCCTTAGCGACGCCGCGCGGTGCCTTCGCCTTTTCGGCCTTGGAGAGGACAGCACCCCTTGGCTGTTTTCCGAGGCGCCTTCGATCTGGCACGAACGCATCGCTGCTCTTCTTAAACAGAACGGACTGAACCGTGGGCCAGCTCGCGTGAAGATCGTTGTCAGTCGAGGTATCGTGTCAGAATTGGGGCTGCCTCAACCTTCCGCGCCCACGCGGCTTATCCTAGCGGAACCCTACACGCCGCCATCCGAGCAAGACTATGCCCGCGGATGGACGCTCCACTCTTTGCGCAACGGCTGGACACCTCCCACGGCGTCCATGAAGAGCCTAAGTTACTTGTTTTACTTAGGGGCACGGCAGGTCGCCGCCGACGCGGGCTGTGACGAATCCCTTATTTACGACAAGGACGGCCGCATCGCCGAAACGGCCACGGGTTCTCTTTTGTTCTTGAGCGAAAGCCGGTGTGTGGTTGCCGCAAGCCCTCATCGCCTCAAAGGCACGGCGGAAACGCGCGTGGCGACTCTGCTTCGCGAAGACGGCTGGACAATAGAAGAAAGAAACCTTTCAAAAGACGACCTGGACCAATTTGACGCCATTTGGATGACCAATGCTCTCGTGGGCATCATGCCCATCCGCGCCGTGGACGGCAGACCCCTGCCTCGCCTTTTTCGCTACCGCGCCGCCCACTATCGCGATCTCTTCTTTCGCCGCGGCGTCGAACAACCTGAGCTCCCGGAATATGAGGATTAACGACTCCACGGAACTGGGACTCGACACCGTAAGTAACCCCTTACGGTTGTTCGAGGCCTTTCATTCCCTCGGCTCGGCTGCGGGGGACATCTCGAGAAGCGGCGAGGGATGAGGGATTCACATACGGTGGGCGTCAGTCTGTGGGTCCTGTGTTGTCACGCCGGGGCATGATCCATCTCGTGCAGCATGCGTCGCAGCGCCTCGCGCCAGTGATCTGGACGACGGGGCCACAGAGCCCACGCGCTGTGCTTATCCAAAACGCTGTAAGATGGGCGCCGAGCCGGCGTGGGGTATTCTTCGGTGCGAATGGGGCGCACCCACACGCGTTTTCCCCGTTTGGTTCGTGTTTCCTCTTCCACGGCCACAGCAAAATCATACCACGAGGCAACGCCGGCATCGGTAAAGTGGTAGATGCCTGCCGGCACCGGTTCTTTTTGCAAAAACGCCCATAGGAAATCGGCCAAATTGGCCGCCCACGTGGGCGTCCCAACCTGGTCACTCACCACGTGCACCTCGTCCCGTTCATCAAAGAGCCGCAGCATGGTCTTGACGAAATTGGCTCCGTGGCTGGAATAAAGCCAAGCCGTACGCACGATGGTGCATCGGTCTTTAAGAACGTCCAAGGCCACTTTTTCCCCGGCCAGTTTGCTGGCCCCGTAGACGCCCAGAGGATTTGGGAGGTCGCTGGGCCTAATGGGTCTGGAAAGCGTGCCATCGAAAACGAAATCCGTGGACACGTGCACGAGGTGCGCCCCCTGCTGGGCACAGGCTTCGGCCAGGAGGCGTACGGCATCACGATTGACCGCGTAGGCCGCTTCGGCCTCCTGTTCCGCTCGATCCACGGCGGTATAGGCGGCGGCATTGATGACCACGTGAGGACGAGTTCGCGCAAAAAGTCGTGCCACCTGGTCTGGTTGCGTGATGTTCACTTCCGGAAGGTCAACCCCCACCAGGCGCACGGATGCCGGACACGATCGTTCCAATTCCCACCCCAGCTGGCCCAGAATGCCTGTCACCACCACCGTTTTCATGGGAAAGAAACCTCCCGAGGTTCTCTCAAACGGGCTTCAGTCGAAAAGGTCCGCCTGAGCCAGGGGCATCCCTTGTGCATCCTTTGAAGACAGAGCGGGCATGTCTCCTTTCTTAAGGGGCCAGGCGATGTTCAGTTGGGCATCGTTCCATAGCACACAGCGTTCGTGTTCCGGGGAATAGTAGTCCGTGGTCTTGTAGCACACTTCGGCCCACGGTGATAAAGCCAAGAACCCATGGGCAAAACCCTTGGGAATGTAAAGCTGCCTTTTGTTTTCCGCCGACAAATGCACTCCCACCCACCGACCGAACGTGGGCGAAGATCGACGCAGGTCCACGGCCACATCAAAAATTTCGCCCACCACAACCCGCACCAGCTTGCCCTGAGCTCGAGGCGGAATTTGATAGTGGAGGCCGCGCAGCACACCGCGGCGGGACCGCGAATGATTGTCCTGCACGAAATCTTCGACAAGCCCCAGGATCTCAAACGTTTTTCGATTATAGCTTTCAAAGAAAAAGCCTCGTTCGTCTTCAAAGACCCTGGGTTCGAACACAAGGACGTCGGGAATGGCCGTGGGAACGCGTCGCATGGAGGATCTCTGTATCATGAGGTTGACATCAGAGAGTGCCATCAGCCTTGAGACGCTTCGCGCACCAAGGCTTCCACACGCTCTCGGTTGGCTTTCAACTTCCCCAGTTTTTCCCCGAGCCGTTCCGCCTTTTCCTTTTCCTTGGCCACCACTTCGGCAGGAGCTCGCCGCAGAAAGTCTTCATTGGCCAGCTTTTTTCGCGTCCCTTCCAGTTCCTTTTGAATCTTGCCGATTTCCTTTTCCAACCGCTTGGCTTCGCTGTTGTAGTCCAGAACGCCTTCGAGGATCACATAGGCTTCCACGCCAGAAGAGACGGTTCCTGCCGCCAGCCGAGGCTTGGGTAACTCTTCCTGGAGCCCGACGGTCAGGGAGTTCAATCGAGCAAGATCCACGAGCATCTGTCGGTTGGTTTCCAAAAGATTCTTTTCCGCCGCCCCGGCACAAAGGCACACGGCCTTCAGGCGCACGCCCGGGGCGATGTTCATTTCGCCGCGAATGTTGCGCAGGCCCGTGATGACATCCTTGAGCAGTGCCATGTCCCTTTCCGCGTCCGGATCCATCCGCCACGGTTCTTTGGCCGGAAATGCCGCTTCCGTGAGACTCTGCGCCGATCCCGAAAGCCTTTGGTACAGTTCTTCCGTAACAAAAGGCATGACCGGATGGAGCAGGATCAGAAGGTTTTTCAACAGCGTCGCGGCAATGCTTTGCGCCAGCTTTTTGGCTTCGGGGTCTTCACCGTACAGGTCAGGTTTGATAACTTCTAGGTACCAGTCACAGTATTCATGCCAGAAGAACTGATAGAGGCTCTGGGCATACTGGTCGAAATGGTAATTTTCCAAGGCCGTTTCCACATCGTGAAGGACCGACTGGAATCGGCTGAGGATCCATCGATGCGCCAGCCGGTTGGGCCGCTCCGGAAGACGCTCCAAAAGGGTAGCCCCTTCGATGTTCATGAGCACGAGCCGTGAGGCGTTCCAGATCTTATTAACGAAATGCCGATAGCCTTCAATGCGTTCCTCGGAAAGCTTAATGTCCCTGCCTTGTGCGGCAAAGGCGGTGAGCGTGAAGCGCAGTGCGTCCGTGCCGTATCGGTCCATCATGACCAAAGGGTCGATAACGTTTCCCTTGGATTTACTCATCTTTTGGCCCTGAGCGTCCCGAACCAGGGCGTGTACGTAGACGTCACGAAACGGCACATCCTTCATGAAGTGAAGGCCCATCATCATCATGCGGGCCACCCAGAAAAAGAGAATGTCAAAACCGGTGACCAACACAGACGTGGGATAAAACTTTTGCAGTTCCGGAGTCTTTTCGGGCCATCCCATGGTGGTGAAAGGCCACAGGGCCGAACTGAACCAGGTGTCCAACACATCGTTGTCCTGGTGCAGTTGGGTCCCCCCGCAGTGATGGCACGCTGCCGGGTCTTCCACGGCCACTGTAACCCCTTGGCAGTCCGCGCAGTACCAGGCCGGAATGCGATGCCCCCACCAAATCTGGCGGCTGATGCACCAGTCTTCAATGTTTTCAAGCCACTGAAAATAGTCTTTTTCCCACTTTTCCGGAATGATGCGCGTTCGGCCATCGCGAACCGCAGCCATGGCCTCATCGGCCAAAGGCCGAGTCCTAACGAACCATTGCAGCGACAACATGGGTTCAACGGTGCTCTTGCACCGATAACAATGCCCGACGCGGTGCCTATGATCCTGCACTGCCACCAGGTAACCGCCCTTTTTCAGGTCGGCCACCACCTTCTTTCGGCATTCGTAGCGGTCCAGTCCCTGGTACCGGCCGGCTTCGGCCGTCATGATGCCGTCTTCGCCGATAACGCGCTTGAGTTCCAGGCCATGTTTTTGACCGATGTCAAAATCATTGAAATCATGGCCAGGCGTGATCTTGAGGGCGCCCGTGCCAAATTCTCGATCCACGTAGGGGTCAGCGATGACGGGAATGGGCCGCTGCATTAAAGGCAAGATGACCGTTTTCCCGATCACATGCTGATACCGAGGATCTTCCGGATGCACGGCCACAGCTGTGTCCCCCAGCATGGTTTCGGGTCGCGTGGTGGCCACCGTGACGGCGCCGAATCCATCCGCCAAGGGGTACCGAATGTGATAAAGGCGTCCCTCGGTTTCTTCCCCTTCCACCTCAATGTTGGCCAAAGCCGTCATGCATCGAGGACACCAATTGATCATGCGGTGGCCTCGGTAAATGAGCCCTTCTTCGTAGAGCTGCACAAATACTAACCGTACGGCTCGAGACAAACCCTCGTCCATGGTGAAACGTTCCCGAGTCCAGTCGCAACTGGCCCCCAAACGTTTCAGCTGACGAATGATATAGCCCCCATAGGTCTGCTTCCACTCCCAGACCTTTTCCAGGAACTTTTCCCGACCCAAATCGTGCCGGCTCAGGCCTTCTTTCGCGATCTGGCGTTCCACCACGTTTTGGGTGGCGATTCCGGCATGGTCCGTGCCGGGAACCCACAGGACTTCAAAACCCCGCTGCCTCTTGTAACGGCACAAAATGTCTTGGAGTGTGTTGTTGAGCGCATGGCCCATGTGAAGCTGCCCGGTGACGTTGGGCGGTGGAATGACGATGCTGAACGGAGGTTTGGACGCTTGCGGATCGGCCCGAAAATTCTGATTTTCCACCCATGCCTGAACCCAGCGGGCCTCTATTTCGTGGAATTCATACGCCTTAGGTAAAGGCTCGTGACTCATCAAGAGAATCCCTCCTCCTTTGCGTCGCCAATCGCTCTCAGCCTAATGTCTTGATCAGCCGCTCCATCTCTTCTTGCAACACCCTGCGCACTACAATGGGAAGCTGCTCCTGGACCGCCTTTTGCACCATGATCTGCAGCCTCTTTTCCAGGACTTCTACCATCGGCTGGAACATAGCCGGTCGTTCTTCCATGGCTTTCTCCTCGGCAGGTTCTGTGAATGTCAAGGGGGGGCGATCCACAGCGTTGGACGCGAGGTCCACCGCCTCCTTGGGTACGGCAACCTCGCCCTCAAAGCCCTTGTCCGCGAGACTCTCCGCCGCAACGTCAACGTCCACGCGTTCTTCCTTGGGCGCGGCCGCAAGTACCTCTTTTTCAATGGGCTCGAATTCTTGTAGAGTTTCTTCTCTGACGGCGGCATCCTTGATCATGGCGTCCAGTTCCTCATCGGAATCCCACAGTTCCGTCTCCACCGGCTTCGGTGCCTCCGCCTCTTCGACCTCCTCCAGCAGTTCCTCTTGCTCCGCTAAATCCGCCACAAGATCCTCGTCCCGAAGCGCTTTCTCACCCTCCCGGTCCTCGGCGAGCAAAGGTTCGGGTTTCCGTTCCAATGTCTCTTGGGGTTCAGAAAGTTCTTCGTCGAAAAGCTCTTCATCCAAGGGTTCGCGGGGAATGTCCGCACCCTGTCTTGAAGGGGCCAGCTCAACGGTCACTTCTTCTTCATCAAGAAGGGGCTCTTCAACCTCAGGCTCATCTAAGCCTACTTCTAGGTCGTCCAGATCCGAAAGGCCGTCATCCAGATCGGGCAGGTCGGTGAGGCCGTTTTCTTCCTCACCCACCACCTCGTCCAGTTCCAGGATCTCGTCGTCCTCATCACCCGATGACGGGTCCATCCCATCAAATTCCTTGAACAGGTCGCCAATTTCATCAGGCGCGTCGCCACGGCGAACCTTGGTGTCATCCTGTTTCTTGGGATTTGTCATGGCCCCTCCTTGTGCTCGAGCCTCGCTGCCAAGCCTGCACCGTTGTGCGGATGTCACGGCGTCGGTGCCCCCGTCGAGGTTCGTCTAAATATCTTAAGACGGTTAGCACGGTAAAAAATTGAGTGTCAAGGGATTCACCGGCCTGTCTCCCGTCGTGCCTTTCGCCCCCATGCCCACTCCTATCTACAGGGATCCGTTGGCCTCTTTTACAGGCGCATCCATGGACGTGGAAGAAAAATCTTCTTGTACAGGTCCAAAGCATACCGATCGGTCATGCCGGCAATGTAATCGCAAACCTGCTGAGCCCGCGACACTCTCGGGTCTCGCGGTCCCACCTCGCGCCGAAACAGGTCCTTGTCTTTTAGAAGCACCGTGTAAAGATCTTCAAGAATCTTCTGAACCCTTTGAAATTCCTGACGAATGGTTTCCAGTTCATAGACCCGCTCAAAAAGAAAAGCGCGAAGATCTTCCACAAGCCCCAAAATCGGCTCGCTCATGCGAATCTCTTTCAAGCCGCTCGCCGCACTAGCCGTAATCACATCGTCGACCAACGTGTGAATCCTTTGAGCGTGCGAGTCCCCTAGCCGACAACGGATGGGCTCGGGAAGATCCTGGGGCGACAACACGCGGGCTCGAATGGCGTCGTCCAGGTCGTGATTAACGTAGGCCACGATGTCGGCTACGCGCACCACCTGACCTTCCAGGGTCACAGGCCTTTTAGCGGGCTCCGTCAGTATGGGATGCGTTTTTCCCTTGGAATGTTTGAGTATGCCGTCGCGCACTTCAAAGGTGAGATTGAGACCTCGGCCTCCCTTTTCCAGGCAATCCACCACGCGAAGACTTTGCTCGTGATGCCGAAAGCCATCTGGGTGCAGCTGGCTGAGCACGCGTTCGCCGCCATGGCCAAAGGGAGTGTGTCCCAGGTCATGGCCCAGGGCCACGGCTTCGATAAGATCTTCATTCAGAGCGAGGGCTCGGCCGATGGTTCGCGCAATTTGCGACACTTCCAGCGTATGGGTCAAGCGCGTGCGGTAGTGATCTCCTGAGGGCGAAAGAAACACCTGCGTCTTGTGTTTGAGCCGCCGAAACGCTTTAGAATGCACAATGCGGTCTCGATCCCGCTGATAGGCCGTGCGCAGGGGGCATTCCGGGTCATCGGGCCGCTGACGTCCTTGACTGGCCACGCTCTTCTGTGCCTGAGGCGCCAGCACTTGAAACTCCCTGGCTTCCAACCACTGGCGCACGGTGGCAAAATCGCTTCGGGCCGTCTTTTCCCCTTTGGGCATTGACCACCTCATGGGCTTTGAGTAATGAGGGCGGTGCAGAATCTGTGGCCTTCACTCACGGCCTTGAACCTTTCGGTGTGGGGCGCTTGGCGAAACATGGGCTGGACACTTTATCGATACCTGATGCTGGACCAACTGATTCCGGCGTCCCTGTGCTTTCTCGGCCTACTTATGATCCTCGTCACAGGTCGCCTCATGCAGTTTCTCAAATATTTGACCGCCGCTTCCGTTTCCGCGACGGACATTCTCATCGTCATGGCCCTGGCCCTGCCTAAGTTGGCTCTGTACGCCCTGCCCATGGCCAGCCTCATGGGCACCGTTCTGGCCTTTGTGCGCCTCAGCGCCGACAACGAAATCATTGCCATGCGCAGCGCCGGCATCAGCTTTCGCCAGATGGCTCCGGCCGTTCTCACCCTGGCGCTGGCCTTGACCGCCGTGTCCTTTTACACGTCCGTGCGGCTTCTGCCAACCGCCAATCGGGAACTTAAGAGCGCTTTAAGGTCCCTCAGCCGAGCCGTCATTCCGGCTCTATTGCAGGAAGGGCGGTTTATCGACACGCTGCCGAACATGGTCTTCTTTTTCCAACACGTGGACACCTCGGCGAGCACCGTGCGCGGCGTACTTATTCACGACGCTCGCAATCCACAGACTCGGGTGACCATCACGGCGCGAGAAGCCGTGATTCGCGAACGGTCGGAGGGCAACAACGAAGTGGTGCTGCACATGCAAGATGGCATGTTGTCTCGCATGGGCAGGGACCTCAAGACCAGCCAAATCATCACGTTTCAAAGTTACGACCTGGTGCTATCCCTGGACGCGCTCTTGGGCTCGGGCAAAGAGGTCTCCTGGAAACGAGGGGAAATGAGCTTGGCCGAGCTGCGTACAGCCCTGGCGCAAACTCAGGATCGACGCTATGCGCTGGAATGGCACAAGCGCCTGGCTTTGCCCTTTGCCTGTCTGGTCTTGGGCATGGCCGCCGCTCCTTTTGGGGTGCTCTTTGCCCAAGGGCGCCGCATGACCGGCATCACCCTGAGCATCGCCCTGTTCCTGGCCTATTATCTGCTTTTGTCCGCCGGCAATGCGCTCGGGGAACAACGCCTGGTTCCGGCCGCCTTTGGCATATGGATGCCCAACGCGGTGACCGCCTCTGTGGCCACGTCCCTCTGGGTGAAAGCTCATCGCCAATGAAGATCCTGACGCGCTACGTGCTCAAGCACTTTTTTTGGGTTTTCGGCATCGCTCTCTTTGGTTTTGGGGGCATCTACGTCGTGGTGGATTTTTTCGAAAAGCTTGACGACATTCTCGAAAAGAAAGCCGCCGCTATGGATGCCGTACTCTATTTTGCCTACAAGGTGCCGGCCATTTTGGCTCAAGGCATTCCCATCGCCGCCCTTCTGGCCACGCTCATCGGGTTGGGGATTCTGCAAAGAAACCGAGAAATTATGGCTCTTCGGGCCGCAGGGCTTCGAGCCTGGGCCTACGCCGGCCCCATGGTGCTGGCTTCCCTCACCCTGGTCGTCGTGACTTTCATGGCCGGGGAAACGCTCGGCCGCTCCCTCAATCGCAAGGCCGCCGACCTTTGGCAGGAAAAAATAGAAAAAAAGGACGTGCAGCTGGGCTTTTTGCAGGAAAACGTTTGGTACCATAGCCAGGATTACTTCTTGCAAGCCCGCACCTACGACGCCGCGACCAAGGTTTTTCAAGGGGTTTCGATCTACGAGCTGGATGAGCAGTTTCGTCTGCGCCGGCGCCTGGATGCACAGCGTCTGATCTGGGCAGAATCTTCATGGCGGGCCGAAAAGGGCACCGTGCTGGCCTATAAAGGGGGAATGGCCCAACACCAAGCTTTTGAACATATGGACATGGCCTTGGCATTGCACCCAAAGGATTTGGCCGTGGCGGCGGCGCTTCCGGAAGAGCTTCGCTGGGATCTGCTCTACGGCTACACGAAAAAGCTCGGTGCCGAAGGCTACAATACCGTGCCCTATCGCGTGGAACTGCACATGCGGGTCGCCACAGCCTTTGCCACCCTGATTCTGGGCCTCATCGGCGTCAGCCTTGGCCTTCACCTGGGGCATCGCGGCGGCATTGCGTTGGGCATCGCCCTAGGCTTGGGACTCACCTTTGCCTACCTGGTCCTTTTGCAAATAGGGGCATCCTTTGCCCGATCGGAAATACTCCCCGTCGCTTTGGGCGTCTGGATGCCCAATGGTCTGTTTGCCGCCATCGGCGCCGCCTTGTGGGTGCGCGCGCCGCAGTAGCGCTCGATCCCCAGAGGGGGGGGCGCTTTTAGCCGGGCAGATGGGTTTCCAGCGCCATGGCGATTTTTTTCTTGAGCTCAGTCAGGTCAAAGCTTTTCACCACGTAGTAATCGGCGGCAATGGATTTGGAATCTTCCTTGAAGGTGTCGTACGCGGTGGAAAGAATCACCGGCAGATCGTAGAACCGGCTACGAATATCCTGCAAAAGGTCCAAGCCGTCGTAGTCCACCATTTTGATGTCCAAAATCACCAGGTCAGGCTTTTCCTCCTCGATCCGCTCCAGCAGCTTGTAGCCACTGTCCGCCGTGATGACTTCGTAGCCAGCATCCCGAAGCTCCTCCGAATAGAGCAGCCGAATGTGCTCTTCGTCATCGACCACCAAAATTTTCGCCATGGGATTCCTCCTGCCGCAAGCGAACGCGCCGTTCAGGCCCGGCGCTCTGAGTCATGAAGGCCATCTTTCCAGCAGGTACGGCTTGGATTCTTCAAAGATGGCACAGGTCTGCTCCACGTACTCTTCGGCCTGCTGCACGGACAGGCGTTCCGTGCGTTTGACAAAAGCCACCACCTTTCCGAGATAAAGCGGCACCAGGGAATCCAGTAACCGCTCGCGCTCTTGGACCGTTAAACCCCGGTAAGCGCAGGCCGCATCAAACAAGAGAGCCGCCCAGGTTTGGCTGGGAAAGCTGAACTGTTCATAAGGCATGCGCCGTATTTCCTCCAGCTTGTTCATGGTCATGGGATCGAAGATTTGGCGCCACAGCGCTTCGTTTTCCTGAAACCCTTCAAGAAAACGCTGATACAGGCGCGGTGCATTGATTTCCACTAGGGGCGGTGTGTCCATTTCTAGACCATCCGAGTTGAACAACGCCGTCGGCTTGCTCCACTTGACCCGCTTCCAGAACTCCGCATAAGCTTCCATCTGGTCAAACAGGGCGGACAATGCGTGGGGGAACCGGTAGGGCAATTGAGCGAAAGGATCCTTGGCGCGATGTTTCTTAGGAGAGCCGATGATGGTTTGCCAGACGGGAAGGCGCGAGGTGAGGGCCACGCCGGCCATCCACACGTCAATGCCTCGGCCCTCCACGGCTTCCGACCACGCCGAAGCCTTGAGGAAAATGTCCGCCATGTCTCCGCGAAAAGCGCAGTCTCCGGCATCGGGCTGCCGCACGCGACGGCCGTACAGGCATCGAAGCATGGGATAAACGATGGCGGACGTGACCGTGCTTTCATATTTGTGCCGCATGTAAAGCGGCGTCACATAGGCCGCCCCTCGAAAAATGGGCTCGATGAACATGGGCACCCACATGGGAGTGAGGTTGGTGATGTCCGCTTCCAGAATGAGAACGGCATGCGGGGCAAGGGATGCAACTTTCTCAAAAAGCATGCGAATGTTGGCCCCTTTGCCGCGCCGATGAGGTTCTGTGGAGAGATAGAGGCGCGGGACATCCGTGGCTGCCTGAAAGAACACATCCCGCGTGCCGTCCACCGAAGCGTTGTCGCAGTTGATGATGACCGAGGACCGGTCGGCATAGTGCTCTCGAAGGCCTCGCCCCACGATTTCCACGGCCCGCCCGATAAAAGCCGCTTCGTTATACGTGGGAATGGCCACCACGATCTCCGCCTGTTGCACACCTTGAGGGTTTTCTTCCACGGCGATCATTGTACGCTCCGATGCCTTGACGTCTTCTTCGTGAAAGGCGCTGCGCGGCGCTTCATGGGTTTACCCCTTCCGGCTCACGCTCCTGCAAATACCGGAACAGCTCCGCATCCGTTCCCAAAACAAACAGGCCTCGAGGATTCTCGTACCGTTTATAGAAATCGAGCGTTTGATAGAATTGGTAAAATTCCGGGTTCTTGCCAAAAGTTTCCGCGTAGATGCGCGTGGCTTGCGCATCCGCCTTGCCTCGAATCTCTTCCGCCGTACGATAGGCCTCGGACTGAATCCTGGCCAGATCCCGTTCCATCTGGCCCAAAATCGCCGCCCGCTCCCCTTCGCCTTCAGAGCGGTACTGAGCGGCGATGCGCTTTCGTTCCGAGATCATGCGTTCAAAGACCCGCTGCTGCACCGATTGCACATAGTTAATGCGTTTGATGCGAATGTCCAACAGTTCGATGCCGAACTCGGGCAGAAGCCTTGAGGCGTCGGCCACCATTTCCCGTGTGATTTTTTCCCGCCCTTTCTTCAAAGCGACCAACCCTTCGGAATCGGCTTCGCCTTCCTCGCCCAATATGATCTGGTAATCGTCTAGGCCGGCTTCTATGAGGCTCTCTCGAGCCCGTTTCCACCCTTCGCTGCGCACCAATTCCCCAAGGTAGTTATTGGACACATGATCTCGCACCACCGAATCGATGATGCCGTCCAAACGGCTCAAGGCCGTGCTCACATTGCCCACGCGCTGAAGAAAGAGCAGTGGGTCCTTGATCCGCCATCGGGCCGTGGTGTCCACCCAGATGTATTTCTTGTCCCGAGTGGGAATCTGATTCGGGCTCCCGTCCCATTTGAGGACGCGCTTTTCAAAAAAGTTGGCCTTTTGAATGATGGGAAGCTTGAAATGAAGTCCGGCGCGGGTGATGGGTTCTCCCACGGGCCTTCCCCACTGGGTGATGACCACTTGTTCCGTTTCCGAAACGATGAAGAGGGAACCGGCCGCCAAAACGCCGAGCACCACGGCCACGACAATCACAGGAATGCGAAGGTTCTGCGGCATGGCACTCATTCTCCCGCCTTTCCCGGCACGGAACCCGCCTCGGCCCACTGCCGCACCACTTGGTTCAAGTCCAAAATGGGCAAAACACCCGCCCCGCCGGAATCCAGCACCAGAAAGTTGCCGGCCTTGGCGGCAAACTCTGTCATGGCTTCCAGATACATCCGGCGCCGGGTCACGTCCGGAGCCTTTTCGTATTCGTCGAGGATGCTCCGAAAACGGGTGGTTTCCCCTATCGCTCGATTGATCCTCTGGGTGGCGTAGCCTTCCGCCTGCGTGACGGTCTGGCGCGCTTCGCCTCGCGCCTTGGGAATGCGCTCGTTGTAGGCCTGCTGCGCTTCGTTGATCATGCGTTCCTTTTCCTGGCGTGCTTCGTTGACCTCATTAAAAGCGGCCTTGACAGGATCTGGCGGGTTGGCGTTTTGCAGCTTCACTGTGACAATCTGCAACCCCGTGTGGTACATGTCCATGATCTCCTGAATCTCCTGGCGGGCCATTTCGGCAATGGAAGCTCGGCCCACCGTGAGCACTTCATCGGCGAAGCGGTTGCCCACAATGCGGCGCATTACCGACTCGGAAATATCATCCAGCGTGCTTTCCACATCGTGCAGCCGAAACAGGTACTCCATGGGGTCTCGAATCTTATACTGAACGGTCCATTGGAGATCCACCACGTTGAGGTCGCCACTCAGCATTCGAGCTTCTTCTTCAAAACCCTCTTCGACAAACCGGGAACGCACGCCCGGCGCCACGGTTCGGTATCCGTATTCGCGCTGCAACACGCGGCCTGTGAGTACCTTGGTCACGGTTTCGACGCCGAACGGAATCTTGAAGTGCAGCCCCGGGCCCTCCGTGCGAACAAACCGTCCGAAGCGCAGCACCACGGCGGTTTCCTGAGGATCCACCGTGTAGTAGGCATTGGCGCCCACCACCAGAACAAGGACCACAAGGGCCACGATCCAAAAGGCCCCACCTTTCATGCTGGGAAAAGAAAACCGTTGGCGCAGCCGGTTGATGACTTGTTCCAGGTCGGGAGGCACCCCGGGGCCTTGGCCTCGGTGTGGGGGTCTTTCCCAATCCATTCCATCCTCCTCTTTGGGGCACGGCTAAACCGCGCCGTGTCTTGTCTCACCGCCATGCGGCCGTGCGGCATCTCATGTCCCGAGCCTCTGTTCATGGGCTCTTGCGGCCTTGGATGACGGGCATTCCTCCCTTGCCGCCTATTAAGGACTCCCGTGGGCGCTGGCACGACGAAAGCGCCAACCCTTTGCGAGGAGCCGCCAATCCGCCCCGTCTTTGCCCCCGAAACCCATAACGGTTCAGACACTCCGGTTCAAAAGCCCTCCTCAACAGCTCGCGAAGGGTGCCCGCGGTGGCCTTATTTTCGCTGCGCTCGAAGCGCTTCCAAGATGTACGCCGAAAAAACGAGAAGAACGGCGAAAACGGCTATTCTTCCCCCTGAAGCGTCCGGGAAAAAAAAGTGCCCCAGAACCAGGGCAAAAACTAGGCCCAGGGCGGATCGAATGGCCAGAATGCGCCAGCGCACACTCATGTGAGGATTCACCGTTTCTTTCTGCACGTCTACATTTCACCCCGCGGGCCCATGACCCGCCCCGTGCTCGCACTTTCACCCTATTCGGCTTTCGAGGGCACGGTCCGCTCTCTTTTCAGTAAGCCCGAAGAAAAGCTTCACGATTTCGGCGCACCCATAGTGGAGTCGAATCCTATCGGCAGCCCCCCTCAATGTCAAGTGACGGCGCGGCAAATCGGCACGTTCGTTCCGGCGCCTTGCCACGGCCCTTTACCTAGGTGTATAGGATGGTGGGCCATGTTCGAAGGCCGTATTCCACGCGGTCAAGGGGTCAGAGGATGGCCGCTCCGTGACACCCAGAGAGGATCAACGGTTCCATGAAGCTTCTCATGTTCTACGCGCCCCACTTCTGGTATCAGACTTTTCAAAAAACCGTGCCCGAAGTACCCGACCGGGATGAGGAAAAGGCCTTGGAAAACGCGGTGGTCATCTTCTTCCACGCGGAAGCGCATGACGAAGAACGGCAAAGCAAGGTGGTGGAAAAGTGGGTCAAAAACGCCAAGTGGATCGCTCGAAAGTTCAACACCACCACCGTTGTTCTTCATTCCTTCAATCACTTGGCGGAAACCAAGGCGTCCCCTGAAGCGACCCAGGCCATGGTTCAGGTCGTGCGCCAGCGCCTGGAACGCACCGGCTTTACGGTCGTGGAAACCCCTTTTGGATACCTCAACGAATGGAAAATTCACGTGGCGGGCGATTCCCTCGCCAAGGTTTTCAAAAACCTTTAACCCATAAGGAGCTGTGCCCATGGAGCGACTGCTCATCGCCTTGGACGATCGGCCCGGATCCTTGAAAGCCGTGGAATACGCCGCACGCCTTCTTAAAGGATGCGTTCATGTGGAATTCGTCCTCTTTCATGTGCTGCCACCGGCTTCGCCCAATCTCCTTACGCGCGACGTCATTCGCCGCATCGAAGCCATCCAGGAATCCCTCCCTCACGTGGCCGGCTACTTTTGGCATCCGGAAGAGGAAGACAAAATGCGGCGCACCTTTGCCACCGCTCGAGATATTCTTCTTCAAGCAGGCTTTTCAAAAAGCCTTATCCATGAAGATTTCGGCGTCGAAGGCCAAGAAATCGCTTATATCATCGTGGAGCGCGCCAAGGCCCTAAACTGTTCCACTGTGGTCATGGGGCGAAGGGGTTTGAGTCGCGTGAAGGAGTTTTTTCTGGGAAGCGTCTCCAAGTCCGTCACCAGCCTCGCTCGGGGCATGACGGTCTGGATCGTGGACGCCTGAGGCGCCGATCCACGCTGTAAACCTTTTTGTGCACGGGAGCGAGGCCATGAGCGATAATCTTTACCGATCCATCGCTTTTTGCACGGATTTCAGTGACAACGCCGATGAAGCTTTTACCGCGGCCAAGGATTTGGCCTGGCGTTACGGTGCCACACTGCATTTGGTCCATGTGATGGTGACTTTTACCTCGGCGCCCATTCGTGAAATCTATGTGCCGCTGGAAATGGACATGCATTTTGTGGAACGGGCCACCGAAGCGGTCAAAACGACGATGGAAGAACGGTATGTGAGGCGGCTTCGAGAAAAACAACCTTACGAACTGCACATTCTTTCCGGGTACCCAGCTTCGGAAATTGTGCGTTTCGTGCAAGAAAACAGCATCGACCTGGTGGTCATGGGATCCCACGGCTTGACGGGCATCGCCCACGTGCTTTTTGGAAGCACGGCGGACCGCGTCGTGCGCAAAGCTCCTTGTTCCGTGCTCACCGTGCGTTTCACGAAAAAGGACTAAGCCCCATGACGGATCATCCCGTGGCCGATGCGTCCGTGCCCGTGCTGGTCACCGGCACGGCCGGCTTCATCGGCTTTCATCTGGCCCAAAGGCTTCTGGAGGACGGCCACACCGTGGTGGGCGTGGATGTGGTCAACGAATACTACGATGTGCGCATCAAATGGGACCGCCTGAGGATCCTAGAAGACTATGAGCGGTTCGTCTTTCATCGGCTCGACCTGGCGGATCGTGAGGCCACGCAAGCGATCTTTGATCGCTATTCGTTTTCCGTCGTCGTGCATTTGGCGGCCCAGGCCGGCGTGCGCTATTCCCTGGTCAACCCCTACGCCTACGTGGACAGCAACCTCACGGGCTTCATGAACATTCTGGAAGGCTGTCGCCTTCACCGAGTGTGCCACCTGGTGTTTGCCTCTTCCAGTTCCGTTTACGGCGCCAACACGCGCATGCCCTTTTCCGTACACCACAATGTGGATCATCCCGTGTCCCTGTACGCCGCCACCAAAAAAGCCAACGAACTCATGGCTCACACTTATGCGCACCTCTACGGTCTGCCCTGCACGGGCCTTCGCTTCTTTACGGTCTACGGCCCTTGGGGCCGACCGGACATGGCTCTTTTTCTCTTCACGCGAGCCATCTTGAATGGGGAGGCCATCAAGGTCTTTAACTACGGAAAGATGCGCCGCGATTTCACCTACATCGACGATATCATTGAAGGAGTCGTGCGCGTCATGGCCAAGGCACCCACCCCCGATGTCGCATGGACCGGCGATGCGCCGGATCCGGGAACCAGCTCCGCTCCATATCGCATCTACAACATCGGCAACCATCAGCCAGTGGAACTTATGGAATTCATCGGCATTCTTGAAGAATGCCTGGGTCGAAAAGCCATCAAGGAGTTCCTGCCCATGCAGCCCGGCGATGTCCCCGCCACGTACGCCGATATCGACGATTTGGTGCGCGATTTCGGCTTTCGCCCCACCACACCCCTTCGCGAAGGCATTCAAAAATTCGTGACCTGGTACCTCGACTACTACGGAAGTTCTGGGGTCTAATTTTGATTTATGCCATAGCGGTGTCGTGCTCTCGAATGGAATCCTGGCCGTTTCCATAGGGTTTGGCGGCCGGCACCGTTCCCCCAATCACACTGTTCGGCTACTCGTAAATAACAAGGTCACCGCGTGCAGCGCGTTTGGACTTCCGGAAAAGAAACGCTAGGGAAGAAAAGCCTGTCTTCAACAGCGGCCATGATCGCTGTGCCGTCGAGATGAAGTTGGCGCCACAAAGGCTGTAACCAAGCCCAATCCGAAAGCCCGAATGACATTGGGGAAGGTGCGGCGCGAAGCCAACCCACCAGATTGTGACAAAGGGCTTGACCCTTGCCAAAGCTTCACGCCATGGTAGAGGAAAACTGCCATTCGGAGAACCTGAGGCGAGAAGGTAACCATCATGGTTCGCGGGCATCCTTGCCGACGCCGCGGTACGACCATCCATTGGCTTTTGGCCGTCATGGTTTTGTCCCCGTTGGGCGTTGGAGCACTTCGAGCGTGGTCTATGCAAAGGGGGAGCGATTCCCGGTTTTTTCAAGCCCGGGAAGCTATGGTGCGCGAAGTGCTGGCAGACATGGCCGCGACAGCTGGGGAAACGGGTCGAGGGACACTCTCAGCAGCGGTGCTTGAGGCCATGCGGCGGGTCCCGCGGCATCGTTTCGTTGCGGACACGCTCATCGAGGTCGCTTACGAAAACAGGCCCCTTCCCATCGGTTACGGCCAAACCATCTCTCAGCCCTTCATCGTGGCCCTCATGACCGAGCTTCTGGATCTTCCTGAAAATGCCAAAGTTTTGGAAATCGGCACGGGCTCTGGGTATCAAGCTGCCGTCTTGGCTCATGTGGCCAAAGAGGTCTACTCCGTGGAAATTCTAGCCCCCTTGGGTCGGAGTGCCGAAACGCGCTTGAAAGCGTTGGGATACACGAACGTGCATGTAAAAATCGATGATGGCTATTATGGCTGGAAAGAGCACGCCCCCTTTGACGGAATCCTGGTGACCGCCGCGGCACCCCATATTCCTCCGCCGCTTCTTCAGCAACTGAAACCCGGCGCCAAACTGGTCATTCCTGTGGGCCCGCCGTTTCTGACGCAATTTCTTACGGTGGTTCACAAGTCGGAGGACGGCACCATGACCACACGGCAGGTTCTTCCCGTGGCGTTTGTGCCGCTGACCCGAAGCGGTGGCAGGCCATGATTAGCGGCGCGGCGGTGTTTCTACTGTCCTGTGCTGCGCTGGCTCACGAAGTGCTCTTGGTTCGCTTTCTTCATATCGTTCATGATCATCATTTTGCCTTCATGATCCTAAGCCTGGCTCTGTTGGGCTACGGCGCAGGGGCGACGGGATTCACCCTGGCCCAGCGGTTTCTACTCGCACGCCCGGCCACCGTCTTTGCCGCAACGTCGGTTTTTCTCTCCTGGACTTTGCTTTTAAGCGCTGCGTGGCTTTCCCGCCTTTCCTTCAATCCCTTGGAGATCCTTTGGGACTTTCGCCAGATGGGGCGCCTTGCGAGCGTCTATGTCGTGCTCAGCGTACCCTTTTGGGCTGCAGGCTTCGCCACGGCTCTGGCTTTTCGCACGCGCCCGGAAAGCATTCACCGGCTCTATCTTGCCGATCTTTCGGGAGCCGCTCTAGGCACCGCATTGGCGCTGGGCCTTATGCACGTTGTGGATCCCGCTTGGGCTCTGCGCCTGGTGTCGGCCGCAGCCACTCTGGCGGCGCTGGTGGTTCATCGAAAGGCTAACTTTCTTGCGGTGACTTTAGTCTGTGTTCTGGCAAACCTGGCCCTACAGGTCCTTGTACCCCATGACGCTCTGATGCCCAGACCCAATCCGTACAAGGGCCTGGCCTACGCCCGCCAACTCCCGGAAACCCGCCTGGTGGCGCAGGGCTTTGATCCCATGGGATGGGTGGCCGTGGTGGAAAGCCCACACGTTCCGTTTCGATCCCTTACAGGCTGGAGCCTTGCCTGTGCCGCGGAAGCCCCGGCCTCTTCCCTTGGGCTTTTCGTGGATGGCTCCGGACCCGTTCCTTTGTTTTCCGAGGACGCCTTTTCCAAGGACTTTCCCTTTGGACCATGCCTCATGAGTGCCTTGGCTTATCGACTGGCTGCGCTGGATAGTCAGAGCCCTTCTGGTCCACGAGGCCTTTTGGTGGGTCTTCATGGCAATCTGGAAGCCGTCCTGGCCCGCATGGAGGGCGTCTCTACGCTGGACGTGGTGGAAAGGCATGCGAAAGTGGCGCAATTTGTCTCTCACCTGGCCTGGGGCCTGCATTCCAAGGACGGCCTTGGCCGCGTTCGCGTCCACGTGGCGGATCCTCGTCGGTTCCTGCGCACACAATCCAGTGCATATGACGTGGTCCATCCGGTGACCGTCGGCGCGTTGAGCGCTTTTGCCGCCGGTGGAGCAAGCCTTTTGGAAGTCTACGAGGCCACCGTGGAAGCTTTCACGGCCTACCTGGATCACATGACCCCCAACGGTTACCTGGCGCTTCAACACACTCTGAGCGTGCCACCTCAGGCCACGTTGCGTTTCGTGGCCACGGCCAAAGAAGCCTTAAAGCGCCGTGGGATGCCGCGTCCTCAACGTCACCTGGCCCTGATCCATGACTGGAACACGGCGTTACTTTTGGTCAAAAAGACGGAAATCACATCTTGGGAACAGCACCTCATACGACGCTTTGCCGCCGAACGCGCCTTTGATCTGGGCTATCTTCCTGACATGACCCTGGAAGAGGCCCAAAGATTTCACCTAACTTTTCACGGATCGCTGTACGGTGACGTGTCGGCCCTTTTGAAGGACTCTGCCCGAAGCTTCATAAAAACCTACCCGTTTTCCATTGAACCTGTGACGGACAATCGGCCGTATGCGTTTCATTTTTTTCGCTGGAAAACCTTTCAAAGGCTGCTCAAAGAGGAACGCTGGCGCGCCGTGTCGCTTTTCTCCTGGGGGATTCCCGTCATGGGAGCGGCTCTGGTGCAGGCGTGCCTTGCCGCAGCTCTCTTCATCGCCGCCCCGTTGGCTTTTTCTCTTCGAGGTTTTTTTCAAAGCTCTTTGAAGACCCTTGGAAAACCTTTGGCCTATTTTGGATCCTTGGGTTTTGCATTTCTTTTTGTAGAGACGGTGGTGATTCAAAAAAACGTGTTCCTTTTGGGACACCCTGTCTACGGTTTTGCCGCCACCGTTGGACCGTTTCTTTTGTGGGCGGGTATGGGAAGCCTCGTTTCCGAGCGTTGGCTATGTCGGCTGGAAAACACCCAGTTCGGACGGCGCCGAAACATTGTGTCATTGACAGCCTTGTGGGCCGGGGTCATGGTAGGCGTCTATGGCATGTTGTGGGTTCGTTTGGTGCCGTGGGCGGATGGGCTTGCCTTTGGACTGCGGTGGGCCTTCGCGGTGTTGGGCGTGGCTCCCGTGGGGTTTTTCCTGGGCATGCCCATGCCTTTGGGCCTGCGTTTTCTGGCTCGCACCGACCCCTATCTGGTGCCGTGGGCGTGGGCCATTAACGGCTGCGCTTCGGTGATCAGCGCCCTTGTGGCCGCCTTGGTCTCCATGGCCTATGGCTTCGTCGCCGTTCTGGTCGCCGGTGCCGCTTTGTACGGCGCGGCCGCCCTGAACGCCCCTGGCACTCATGGATCGAGGCGGGTTACAAGCACATGATTGGATACGGGCATCCAAGCGCCCACAAGTCCGAAAACACGGACATGCCGCAGTCTATGAGCGTCTTCATCAAACACCTGCTTGAATGGCAGCGGAACGCGGACCAGTTGCTGAACTCTTTTCAAGCGCAGTGGCCTCGGCTGTCCAGAAAAGGGTTTTCTGCTCGATCTTTTGGCCATCGGACGTGCTGCGTATCCCCTTCGACGTGGTCTAATACGGTCAAAACCCCTATGGGCTTCCGAGACGCGACAAGCATGTGTCACGAGAGATGCGGCGACTCTGGTGGACCTTCGTCGGTCATCAAGTCCAGGCCGTCGCCTCCTCAATGACGCCTTCAACGTCCAAATAAGCCTCCCTCAATCGTTCCACCAGCTCCGCAGACGCCTGCCATAGCCCTTGCTCCACGGCTTCCAAAAGTTTGACCAGGATATTTTGAAGAGCGCAAGGATTCACTTCTTTCAGCCAGCGCTTCATTTTGGCATGTAAAGTACACTTCGCCGCGAAGCGCTCGTACAAAAGTCGTCGATCACCGCAGCGGTAGCATCCCAGCCGAGCATGATAAGCATCACTTTCCATGAATCCTCAGCCTCTTTGTACCCATGGCCTTTCACGCCCTCAATCCACTTCGGATTGAGAGTACGCAATCGAAAGATATGTTCGGTTGTCTCAAAGGTTGTGTATCTTGCCCTGCTTAGGATCGCTCCTGTCGCCCACCTAAGCCAAAGGGGATTCTGCTTGCAGCGTTTTGACTGAGACGATCAAACCGCCATAGTCCTTGTCATAATCGGTGCATGAGAGCAGGTCGTCTTCGCGGGTGTCTTCGTTCTTCACGGTGACACCCATTCGACGCACAAGTCGCTTGAAAATGGATTCCTTGATTGGACCGTAGATTCCGCGACCATTGGCATGGGCTGCGAAGCGAATGTAGTTTTCCGCAAGGTCCTCCTGGCTACTATACGCTTTGGATTCTACCGATTCCGCTACACCCGCCCCGTAGGTGCCCGGCGGGCACCCGAAGACGCGAAATGTCGCTTCCCGCCACGCCTCTTCGCGACTTTTACCCTGCCTTTGATACTACTCTTCACGATCGCGCCACACGTGGCGGCGAATCATGTTGGATTCGAAGCTTTCTTCCAAAGCCGCTACCATCTGCGTGGCTTGATCGAGAAGTTCGACCAGATTAGAAAAGCAGTCCCGAAAAAACCCGAAATGCGCACGACCACATCGACTCGAGGGCGGCCCAGTTCGTCAAGGGCAATGATTTCCAAGCCTTTGACGTTGCCACTGCCTTTTTGCCAGATGGATCTCACAGCCATTAGGTAGAAAATTTCCGCCAGATCGTCCCCCTTGCTGCGCAAGGTCGAGCCGCCCCAGAGAATCATTCCAACACTTTCCGGGTATTTGCCGGTTTCCTTTGAGCATTGCTCAAGAAGCGCGTCTCCAAGCCGTTTGCCCACTTCCCAAGCTCCAAGGCTCGGGATCTTCTGAGGATCCACGGAATAGAAGTTGCCTCCCGTGGGAAGAATGTGGGCTTGGCCTCGGCTCGGCGCGCCAGAAGGCCCAGGGGGCAGAAATCCTCCTTCCAGCGCCCGCACAACGGCCTCGATTTCCTCCGTGGTCTGACAAACCCTGGTAAACAGATCGCGCGCAATGAAGTCCAGAGCCGCCTCGACCAGGGGGTGACATCGTCCCAGCACAGCCGCTGCCGTCTCTTTTGGGTCGGTTTGAAAGTCCGATGCCGCCATACGTCGTACGAGCTCCGAGGCCAGTTCATGAATCCGCCGAATGATTTCCCCTCCGGTTTTGCCCCAAAATGAGCAAGATTTTCCCCTCTGTGCTCAAGCAGCTCCTCGTAGTTGAATCCTAAAGCCTCCGCCACAGCCTCCCGCAAAGACGGCACATCGCCGTTTGGCAGTCGGGTTAGTTGGACAAGGAACTCCACTATTTGTTCCCCTTCCGGGGCCGCACCCAAGGTGTGGAGGTCCTCGGTGATCATCGTGTCGGCCACCTCATCCAAGTACGCATGAAGCCTCTGAAGTAAAACGGGAAAGTCCTTGAAGGCCTCAATCCTCTCAATATGAAGATCTTTGTCCAAATCGGCCTCAACCACTGCTTTTCAAATCAGAGTTCGCAAGATCTCGAGTTTCGTGGGATCCTCTCTTTCGGCTTCAGCGTACTCCCGCAGACGGTTCTCCACCTTGGCCAAATCCTCATAAAGGTCGGCGTTGGTGTAGACCGGAGACAGATGGTCCACGATGCCGCAATAGCTGCGCCTTTTGGCCTGAGTCCCCTCGATTGGGTCGTTGATGATGTAGGGGTAGATGGTGGGCAAATCCATAATGGCCACATCGGGGTAACAATCGCGTGACAACCCGAGGGCTTTGCCGGGCAGGTATTCCAAGGACCCGTGTTTGCCGACATGGATGACGGTATGGGCCTGGAACACGTCTCGTATCCATCGGTATTTCATAAGGTAAAGGTGAGGCGGGCTAAGATGAGGGTCATGGATCATGGCCGCCGTGTTTTCGTAAAAACTCCGGGGCGGTTGCATGGTCACGAAGAAATTTCCGTTGACGACGCCGCCAAAATGAAGCCTTTCGTTGTGGACGAAAAGTTCTCCGGGCACGGAGCCCCAATCGGCCGTCATTTTTCTCGCAACCGGTGGGGTGCGGCCTTAAGGACTTCCTCCCACAGCTAATCACCAAATTCCACCACACGCTTCTGATGGCAAGATGGACAAAAAAGCCCGTCGCCGTCTACATCGAGCGGGTCTACGAGGAGGGCAACTTTGCGGCGCTCGGGATAGGAACGTGAACCATGAGCGACGCGATGAAGAAGGTCAAGCCCGGCTACCCGCTGGTCATTCCGGCGGCCACCCTTAGCGCGCCCGTGGATTCCGCGCGGGATTTTCTGGTCCGCCGGCATCAGAAGACGCAGGCCGGCACGCCGTCCGGTGGGCACAACTGCATGGTCCTAGTGCGTAACGACTCGGGCCCGGACCGCGAGCGGTTCGACGTGCTGGGCATCAGCGGTCCGGTCTTTGACCCGGCCTCGGGAGGCCGAGGTCTTCAAGATCTACCCGGCCATGCCGCGCATCACCCCCACTGAGGCCGACCACCGGGGCAAGTTCCTTGTGCTGCTGGAGCCGGTTGTTGTCGGCAGGCTCACGCGCGCCCTGGCCGCGGGCGTCGTTCCCGTTCGCGTGGACATTCCCAACGAGGGCTATCCACCGCCTGGCCAACGTGAACAACGGCTCGGTGGTGAACCTGACAGATGCCATGGTCGGCTCAGCTAGCATCCTCTGGCGCGAGGGCAGCACGGGCCTCCAGTGGGCGCTGGTACGCCCGGGCAACCTGGCGCAGACATACGTGTTCCCCGTGGACCTGGGGCAGTACGGCGGCAAGCAGGGCGACGACCAGAATCCCTCCACCTGGACCGACGATGTGACCCATCGGGCCAGCAGCGAGACGCTGGTCAGCAGCGTGGACCCGACCGTCTGCCCGCACCATTATGAGCAGCCGTCCGTCGGCGACATCGTTCCACCACGCTCGGCTACGCGCACTGGGACGCCGACGACGGTCCCTGTTGTTCCATGCTCCACCTTCTTGTATAAAGAGCGCCCAGGAAACATTTACAGCCCTGGCTTGGTCAAGGCCGCGAAAAAGAGAAAACAGCATGGACATCGATGTCATTCGCGACATTTGCGACACGCTGAAACCTCTGGTGGAAAGAACGTCGCACGTGATCGCCGTTTATGTTTTCGGGTCCACAGCCACAGGTCGGGCCACGGCGAAAAGCGACGTGGATCTGGCCGTGCTGCTGCATCCGGACCCAGGGCCGGACTTCGATCTTTTGGGGTTCATGGTGGAAGCGGAAAAGCTTCTGGGAAAAGCCGTGGACGTGGTGGTCCTCAACCGAGCCGGAGAGCACCTCAAATACTTGGTTCGTCGGGACGGCATTCTCATCTACGATCGGGATCCCACGGTGCGCACGCGATTCGACATGCGAAGCCGCAAGGACTACCAGGACTTTCTCTACTACCATCGACGCTATGTGAAGAAGATGCAGGAGCAGCTCTCCCATGGTCGATAAAGTGCTGGTTCAGCGCATGTGTTCGGACATTCGAGCCAATGTGCAGCTTCTGCGCGAGGCAACAGATATCACTTGGGAAGTGTATTGCCGGGATCCACGCTCTCGTCGGTTCGTAGAAAGGACGCTGCACATCCTTGTGGAGACCTGCATCGACATCGCTCATCACATCATTTCGGACGATGGGTTCGAGGAGCCAACCTCCTACAGTGAGGCCTTTCAAATTCTTGCCACCCATGGCGTGCTGCCCATGGAGGAGGTAGAAATTTACGAGCGCATGGCCCGATTCCGCAACCTGATCGTCCATTACTATGAAAAAATCGACGATGCCGTGGTTTTTGGTGTCTTCAGAAACCACCTGCATGATTTCGAACGCTTCGCGGGCCACATCTTGAATTATCTGCAAGAACACGGGACCTAGACCCCTTCAGCGCCCTCGCCGTGTCAGGAGTCCTGCTGCCGGTCTGATCTTGATAGCCAATCTGGAATGGATAACATGGTGAAAGACATGACCGTTGTGCGATGAACTTTTCACAGCGCCACCCACTGCACATTTCTCAGCCTCTGCATCGAAGCAAACGGCGGGACCCTTCACACGCTAATTCACGTGCTGAGCAAACACAAAAAGCCCTTGGTTTCCCAAGGGCTCGAGCGTACCGAACAGACTGTGAGCTTTCAACGGGCTGGTGGAGATGACGGGATTCGAACCCGTGGCCTCAGCCTTGCGAAGGCTGCGCTCTCCCAACTGAGCTACATCCCCCCATGCAAAGTAGAATTCGTATAGCGCTTTTGCCGAATCGTGTCAAGAACGGCATGAAAAACCTTCAAAAGTCCAAAAGGACTCGGTCTCTGCGGTTTTTCCCGGGAACCCGGGTCTCTGGGTGGCACCAAGGACGGGCGGGACGCTCGCGCTCCCAGGGGGGATGAAGAGGGGTTCTCGGTCAAACGGCACCAAGACTTCAGGGCATCAACCCGGCTTCTTCCTTTGGCAGGGCCACCTGGTGATCGGTGCTGAACTGGTCGTCTCGAAAAACATGCTCAGCGCTGAGAATCTGGTAGGTGCCGTCGGGATTTTTTCGCGTCGTTTCCTTCAGCCGTGACGTGGTGTGGCCGCAGGTCCAGCACTGGTCACGGCGCATGTGAGTGCACAGGCACATTTTCTCAATTTTCTTGAGCTGCTCGGCGCCACCGTTTTGGGCCGCCTGATCGTAGGCTTCCAGGTATGAGCAACGGCCCGAGCTATCTAGAAGGTATCCGTAGGCTTCGCAGGCGGGTCGAACCCGACGGGACATGGCCGGGCAGTCTTTGAGCATGCGCATGGGGTAACCCATTGAGGACTGCATGTTCACATCAATGTCCACCACCAACGCCTGAAAGTAGCCCTGTTTCCCTTCATCCAGAAGTCCCGATTCCCGAATCACGGTGAAGCGGGTGGCCACCTGCACGGGCGCGGCTCCCTCTTCCATGAAGGCCACGGCATCTGTGCCCGTGAAAATGCCGCCTGCCGGAATGACCGGAATGCGGAGCCCTTCCTGTTTTAGGTACCCAAGGACCTCCTGAAAAATGGTTTTGAGATCGAGCCGATGCCAGTCCCGGCCAAAGCCAAGGTGCCCGCCGGCCAGGAGACCTTCCACCACCACGTGATCGGGAACGCGCTTCAGGCGAGCCGCTGGCACGACAAAGAGCTTCAGAACGCGAACCGACGAGACGACCACACCCAGCAATGCCTGGCGAAAGCGCGAATGATCGGCCATGAGCGCAAATCTTGCCAGGTGCAATCCTGCACTCAGAGTGATGCCATCAAAGCCAGCATTCAAAAGCCGCCTTGAGGCGCGCCTGCAGGGTTTCCTTGGGGTTTCCCATGGTAAGCTTTTCCATGCAGTTGAGAAAGATCAGGCCGGCCCCTCGCTTTTGCGCCATGGTCTTGGTCACGTCAAGCCGCGTCGCTTCCGCTACCTGCGCTGCCTGAAACGCCGCTTCAGGCTTGTCCGCACGCTTCACACTCGCCCGATGATACCGAAGTTTTTCGGACACGAATTGAGTCCCAAGCTCCTGGTCGGTGACCGCGGGCAGCATGGCATCAGGAATGTGCCCGACACCCCCGAGTCTGGCAGCTTCCAGCGCCAGTTCGGTGGTCGAGATGTTCACACCCATGCCACCGATGATCAGAGAAACCCATTCGTTTCCAGCCACTTTTCAACGCAAATCGTCCACTCTTTTGCCCATCCTCTGTGCCTTTCCAAGGACCGCGGATTGTCTCTTCAAATACCCCGAGGATAAAATGAACGCTATTCAGTCTGGCCTGCATAGCACGAATGCCATGCCTAGGATAGGATCGAAGGAAAAAAGGACGCGAACATGCTGAGTGAACTGCAGAAAAAGGCCGCCCAGGCCATCGTCAACGTCTTTGAAACCGGTCGCCCTCAGGGCGACTACGGTCAAGTCACCTATCATCCCAAGGATCCCGGCGAATTGACCTTCGGCCGATCCTAAACCACCTTGGCCAGCAGAAACCTTTACTTGCTGGTGCGGAACTACTGCGCCGTTTCGGATGCCGCCTTTGGCTCAGAACTTTCCATCTACCTGGATCGGCTAGCCCATCGGGATCGCTCTCTTAACTTTGACGATCGCCCCAAGGGACTTCTGCGGGAAGCAGGCCAGGATCCAGTGATGCGGGACTGTCAGGATCGCTTTTTCGATCGCATCTATTGGGAACCGAGTCTCACGTCTTCGACCAATCTTCACATCACATCGGCATTAGGTGTTTCCGTGGTCTACGACAGCCGCGTGCATGGATCCTGGCTGCGCCTTCGCGATCTCACCACGGCGCAGTTAGGAAGTCCGTCCGATGTGGGGGAAAAGGCCTGAATCGAAGGCTAAGTGCGCCGCCGCCGGGACTGGCTCGCGCAACACAGCAACACCCTGCTTCAAAAAACCGTGTATCGTATGGAAAGCTTTCGAAGCCTCATGGACCAGCACAAGTGGGGCCTGGAATTGCCGTTCGTGGTCCACGGCGCGCTCATTGACGCTTCCGTGCTGCTGGAGGGTTCGGTGCGCGTTTCCGCCGAAGAACCGGACTCGGCACGCATTCTTCGGCTGCAAACGCCGGCCATGCGCGGCGAGGATGTGCGCCGGCTTCAGGAAGCTCTGGTCAGAGCGGGCCATCGCGTGACCCTCGACGGCGTGTTCGGGCCCGAGACGGCACGGGCCGTCAAAGCTTTTCAACAGGCTTCGGGACACCTCAAAGTGGACAGCATGGTGGGACCGGCAACGCGAGCGGCCCTGGGGCTGGAGGACTAAACAAGAAAAGCGGGCAGAAGCCCGCCTTTTCGCGCAGTTTTAAAGGCTGTCATTCGCTGGACGACGATGAAGACGTCCCTGAAGACGAGGGCGTCGAAGAGGAGGAACTATCGGAACTGCTGGATCCCGCGTCGGCGCTCTTCTTGGCATGCGAATTGTCGTTTTGTTTTCTTCCCGCATAATCCGTCACGTACCAGCCGGATCCCTTGAGGTGGAACGTGCTCATGGAAATCATCTTGCGCAGCGGCCCATGGCAATGGCAACACTGGGTCAGGGGCGGATCGGAAAAGCGTTGCATGGCTTCGGTGATCTGACCGCACTGTGTGCATTCGTATTCATAGATGGGCATAACCTACAACCTCCTTACCGATTGGGGCGGAATAACCTTGTGTGCGACGCACAAGATGTTTCATGGGCATTATAAGGTTCGATGTCTCCTTGTCAAGGCTCACCGACCTATCGGAAAAAAAGGTTTTTTAGGGGAACCGGCGATTGCATTCCCAAGCCTTTTTCTTTAGAATCGCGCCGTTCGGCCGCGGTGCCGAACCGAGTGGACAAATTAAATTGGAAAACTAAAGATTGAACTGCGGCGCGCCGACCACAGTGGAGGGGAAATCATGCGAAGCCGAACACGTTTAGGGATGTGGAGCATCCCGCTGCTGGCTGCAGCGCTTTTGGGGTCTGCCATGCCGGCGCGAGCCCAAGAGAAGCCCTTTGTTTTCGGGCTGCTTCTCGTGGGGCCTTACAATGATAAGGGTTGGAGCCAGGCGCACTACGATGCGGGCCTGTATGTGGAACGAAAAATTCCTGGCACCAAGATGCTTTACATCGACAAGGTCAACCCCTCGGATCGACCGGGCATTACCATCCCCCAGGTGGTGGACGATCTGGTGGCCAAAGGGGCTAAGCTAGTCATCGCCAATTCGGACGACATGAAGGACGGCATTCGCGAAGCTGCGGCTCAGCATCCGGACACCTATTTCGTCCATGTGTCCGGAGACGATGTTCTGACAGGCAAGGCCCCTTCAAACCTGTCCAATCTCATGGTGCGCATGGAATACGGCAAAATGATGGCCGGCTTTGTGGCGGCACTCACCACCAAGACGGGCAAGATCGGCTACCTGGGCCCGCTCATCAACGAAGAAACCCGCCGGTTGGCGGCGGCGACCTATTTGGGAGCCCGCCATGCCTGGAGCAAAGTGCGCAAGGAACCGGCGGACAAATTGCGCTTTAAGGTCACCTGGATCGGTTTTTGGTTCAATATTCCCGGGGTCACGGCCGATCCCACGCAGGTGGCGCAGAACTTTTTCAACAGCGGCTATGATGTGGTCATTTCTGGCATTGATACCACAGAGGCTCTGATCGTGGCTTCCCAAAAGCGTAAGGAAGGCCGAAAGGTCTGGGCCGTGCCCTACGATTACAAAGGCAGCTGTGAGGCCGCTCCCGACGCCTGCCTGGGCGTGCCATACTACAACTGGGGGCCGGGCTACGTCTCCCTTGTGCAGACGGCCATGTCGGGTCAATGGAAATCCCAATGGCTGTGGCTGGGACCAGATTGGAAGGACTTGAACAATGAAGACACCAGTTCCCTTGGGTTCACGAAGGGACCAGCCTTGAGCCCCGACGTGGCGAAAGCCCTGGACGGCTTCGTGGCGGATCTAGCTTCCGGAACACTTAACTTGTTTACCGGCCCTCTGTACTATCAGGACGGGTCCGTTTTTGTACCGGCGGAAGCCACGGCATCCGATCATGACATCTGGACCATGAAACAGCTTCTGCAGGGCATGGAAGGCCCAAGTAGCGCCAAATAAGGGGCCGAAAGCGAAGGCCATTTTGGAGGCGGTGCGCTGAAGCCAGCGGGCCGCCTCTCGTTTTCCCATGGAGCGCCATGGAGATTGAACTTCGGAAAATACATAAGTTTTACGGACCGGTGCATGCCAATCGAGGCATCGATTTGCACGTGCGTTCCGGCACCATCCACGGTGTGTTGGGAGAGAACGGTGCCGGTAAGAGCACCCTTATGAAGATTCTCGCCGGAGCCACACCTCGATCCTCCGGAGAAATTCTCTTGGACGGGCGCGCGGTGGCGTTTGCGCATCCGGCCGAAGCATTTCGAGCCGGCATCGGCATGCTGTATCAGGACCCACTGGATTTTCCACCTCTTACTGTTTTGGAAAACTTCAGGGTAGGACAGCCTGCCCATCCAAGAAAATCCGCCAAGGCCTGGGCAAACCTTCTGGATTCCCTGTGTCGCGCTTTCGGTTTTTATCTCGATCCCAAAGCCCCGATGGAGTCCCTGACTCTGGGAGAACGCCAGCAATTGGAATTGGTACGCCTGCTGTCCTTGGGATGCCGGCTGCTTATTCTGGATGAGCCCACCACGGGCATTTCCGCGGCCCAAAAGGAACTTTTGTTTCGCGCTTTGCGACGCGTAGCCAAAGAAGGCAAGACCGTGCTGCTCGTGTCGCACAAGCTGGAGGATGTGGAAAGCTTGTGCGAACACGTCACCGTGTTGCGTCAAGGGCAGGTGACGGGATCCCTGAGCGCTCCCTTCGACGCCCGAGACATTCTGCCCCTCATGTTCGGCACGCCCCCGGCCCCTTTGCATAAGTCCACTCGAACCTTTCAGCATGTCAGCTTGGAATTTCTCCAGGTGAGCGCTTCAGGTGGGCGAGCGGGGTTGCATGAGGCAACGGCCACCTTTCGTCGAGGAGAAGTGGTGGGCCTGGCGGGGCTGGAAGGAAGCGGCCAAGGCGTTTTTTTACGGCTCGCTGCCGGACTGCAGCGCTCCACATCCGGGCACCTTCGCCTTTTTGGGGACGATTGCACGGGATGGTCTTACCACGCCTTTCGACGGCGCGGCGTGGCGTTCGTGCCTGAAAACCGCCTGGAAGAAGGCCTCATCGCGGGCCTCACCCTCACGGAACATTTCGCTTTGGCCGCCTGCACCCCGAGCCTTCGCGTACCCTGGCATCAGGCGCGTCAGTTGGCCGAACAAAAGGTGCAGCAGTTTCGCATTCGAGGCTCCGCTAATTCCCATGCCGACGCCCTTTCGGGAGGAAATCAGCAGCGCCTGCTCCTTTCCCTCATCCCTTCCGACGCTTCCGTGCTTTTGCTGGAACAGCCCACGCGAGGGCTCGATGTGGAATCCACACACTGGGTCTGGAAACATCTGCTGCGCTTGGCCGACTCCGGCGTGACCATCCTTTTCAGTTCCGCCGAACTAGACGAGATCCTCATGGCTTCAGACCGCGTGCTCGTTTTCTATAACGGACGCATTGTGCTGGATGTGGACGCTCAGGACGCGCACCCCGACCTTGTGGGTGCTGCCATTGCCGGCCGACTGTCACTGTGACATCAAAGGAAAACATGAAGACACCATCGTTTCGAGAAACTATTCGTCATCTTTTTTGGATTCTGGTCCTGGCCCTAGGCCTCAGTTCCGCCGTGGTGGCCCTGAGCGGCGTCTCTCCCTGGGACGCTTACCGCCACATGCTGCTGGGATCTTTGGGATCCTGGGAAAAACTGGCCCAGGTGTTTCGCGTCTGGATCCCTTTGACCCTGTGTTCTCTTGGCCTTCTGTACACGTTTCACATCGGGTTGTGGAACATCGGCGTGGAAGGTCAGGTTGCGCTGGGCGCCGTGGGTGCCACGGCCGTGGTACGCTGGGGCCTGGGCGCCCCTTCGGAACTGGTGCTCCCCGCAGCCCTTGTCGGGGCCGCCATGTGCGGCGGACTGTGGGCGTTGGCTGCGGGGCTTCTCAAGACGCAAGCCGGAGTCAATGAAATTTTTGCCGGCTTAGGCCTCAACTTCGTCGCCACAGGTCTGGTTTTGTGGCTCATTTTCGGTCCATGGAAACAGCCGGGAATCGCCAGCATGAGTGGCACGGAAACCTTTGCCGAAGCCTATTGGTTTCCGGGGCTCGCCGGATGGCACGTGTCCCCTTACGCGCTGGGCGCCACCGCGGCCCTAATGGGATTTACGGCCTGGATGTTGCGCGCCACGCGCCTCGGGCTGGCGTTGAAAGCCGTCGGCCGAAACGCGCAGGCAGCGCATCTTCTGGGCTTGAGCCCATCTCGATGGATGCTGCTGGCCATGCTTTTGGCCGGCGCTCTGGCCGGGTGGGCCGGAGCTTACCAGGCTTTGGCCGTCTATCACCGGCTCATTCCAAACATTTCTAGCCAGTACGGATACTTGGCACTACTGGTGGTCATGCTTGCCAGAGAACGCTGGTCAATGATTCCCTTCATCGCCTTTTTCTTTGCCGCTCTGAATGTAGGCAGCATTCAATTGCCCATGATGCTGCGCTTGGATTCTTCGCTGGCCGGCGTTATTCAGGGCAGCCTGGTTCTGGCAGCGTTGGCGGTGCAAGGCATGGCATGGAAGCGGAGCAAATCGTCGTGAGCGATGGGCATGTTTCCCTTTTTGTAGCAAGCCTTCTGGCTGGCGCGGCACCTTTGGTGCTGGCCGCCATGGGGGAAACCCTCACGGAAAAAGCGGGCATCATCAACCTCTCCCTGGACGGCACCATTCTTCTGGCCGCCATGGCGTCCTTTATCACCGCCTTGAAAACCCAGTCCTTAATTGTCGGATTCGGCGTCGGAGCCCTGACCGGAGCCATGGCGGCGGCGGTGGTGGCGTTCATGAGTCTTCATCTCGGCCAATCTCAGGTGGCCGTGGGCTTCGTGATCACCCTCATGACCAAGGATTTGGCGTATTTTTTGGGAAACGCCTACGCCCGCCTGCCTGGGCCGCAGGTGCCCACGATGCCCGTGCCGTGGCTCAAGGACATTCCGGGCCTGGGTCCCGCCCTGTTTCAACACACCGCGGTGACTTACGGCGCCGTGCTGTGCCTTGCCGCCACATGGATCTTTCTTTACCGGTCGCGCCTCGGGCTGGTGCTTCGAGCCGTCGGGGAAAATCCTCAAGCCGCCTATGCTCGGGGGATTCATGCGCGGCGCGTACAGTTCGGGGTGACGGTGCTTGGAGGGCTTCTTGTGGGGCTTGCTGGCGCGGCGTTTTCTCTGAGTGTGAAGCCCGGCTGGGGGCGGCCTCAAGGCGCCGAAGGTATCGGCTGGATCGCTTTGGCCCTGGTCATCTTCGGCGGCTGGCATCCTCTCAAGGTGGCCTTGGGCGCCTACCTTTTCGCCTTGCTGCAGATGCTCGGCATCACGCTGCAGGGCCTGTGGCCTTCCATTCCGTCGCAGGTGTTTCAAACCGCGCCGTTTCCGTTCATGATCTTCACTCTGGTCTTCATGCACCTGGGGGAAAGACCGGAAATGGAACGCTGGGCCGCCACAAGACCTTGGGTGGGACGGCTGTTACGGTCCTTAAGGGCGCGGGCTCCTCAAGCCCTCGGCCGGCCTGCTCTTCCCGAAAACCCATTGTGAGGCACCCCGAGCAACATGGTTTTCCGCAAAAAACCTGTGTTGTTGCTACAGCCAGAAGGCTTCGCTTTTCAGGGAGGAGTTCCACGGAGTGATCGGCTCCTGCCGGTCCGAAGGTTTGCCCACGGCCAAAGGCCTTCCCTCTGACGGCTCGCAGCGCACATTAACGGGCAAGGGGCCACATGAGGTCGGGTCTTTGCGGGCGGAAACACAGGCCACCCTACAGCGACCTTGCCATGTCGGGGGCGGTACCGCTCGTGAAAGTGGGCGTCCTCGCCCCCTGGTTGTGCGTGCCAGCGGCCTGCGTTTCAGCGGGGACGATGCCCATGGGTAGCGAGCTCAGGAGGACGTGTCCACGGGCTGCAGGCTCAGCGCCTTCAAGCGCGCCTCCAAAATTTCCACGTGAAGTTTTTCTTCCGCGATGATCTCCTGCAGGGCTCGAGCGCTCTCCCCCTCGTCCATGAACCCCGTGAGCATGTCGTAGAAAAGGATGCTGTCCTTCTCGAATTCCAGGGCCGTTTCTAGAATCTTCTCCAGGCTGTCCAATTGGGCCGGATCCACCTCTTTGAGGCTGAAGGTCTGGTCCCCGATCATGGACTGCAGAAGGTCTCCGGTCACTTCACGGACCCAGCGGTCTTCTCCTTCCTCTGCGCTCAGGCGTCCGCGCATCTCATTAAACCACTGTGCATGACGGGATTCGTCTTCCGCAAGATCGCGCAAGATGTCTCGCAATGATGGGTTTTTTTGCAGCTTCATGGCTCGCCGATAGTATTTTTCGCCGTTTTCTTCAATACGAACCGCCATCTTGAGCACTTCCTCGGCGCTGAACATGGCGTTAGCCTCCTGCAGACCGCGCTTCTCGGCCCATCATTCAGAAAGAATCCGTCCGTTCACCGTGGTTGCGCTGCTTTTTCCTGCTAAGCGGTACTATGGTCTGAGCCTTTTTGGCTGTCAAGGCGAACGCACGAGGGCACTTGTTCCTTGCAGGGCAATTGAGTAAAAGGAAACGCTTACGGCTGGGAAGAAAACGAGGATGGCCATGAAAAGGCACGCCCATGCTTTCGCGCAATGGCTCTGGGACGGGGCGCCAAATCATATTGGCCGCCGATTCTTGACGGCGTGCCTATGGCCCCTGGAATCCCTATACCGAGGCGGACTTCTTTGGAATCAGCGAAGACGCAGGAACCGAAGCCGAATGCTGCCGTGCCGGGTTATTAGCGTCGGCAACATCGCCGTGGGCGGCACGGGAAAAACGCCGACCGTCCTATGGCTGGCGCGGCGTTTTATGAAAAACGGTGTTTCCGTGGCCATCGTAAGCCGAGGTTACGGGCGCGCGGACTCGGGAGTGGCTCACGTAACGCTGCACGGTTCCACTCAGGAGGCCGCGCGCCGTTTTGGGGATGAGCCCGTACTTTTAGCGCGCCGTCTCTCCCAAGTGCCCGTATGGGTGGGTGCCGATCGTTTTCAGGCAGCGCTGCAGGCTTTGGCTCAGCACCACCCTGACGTGGTGCTTCTGGACGATGGGTTTCAGCATCGGCAATTACACCGGGATTTGGACATCGTCGTCCTGGATGCGGCTTGTCCCCTGGGCAACGGCCGTCTCCTTCCGGCGGGGCCACTTCGAGAACCCCCGGCCCATCTCTCCAGGGCCCATGCCCTGGTTTTTGTGGGAAAAGCCCACGACGCCGTGGCATGCCGAAAGGTTGTCGAAGCGTCAGGATTCCACGAAAAACCCTGCTTTCGAGCCGTTCCGATCCTCGGTGGCTTCTTCAAGGCAAAGACGGCTGAAGAGGTGCCTTTTCAGGACATTGTGGAACATCCGTGCGTGGTGGTGGCGGGTATTGCGAGACCTGAGCGGTTCTTTTCGGCAGTTCGGGCGATGAGAATTCCCTGCGCGCGCACGGTCGCCTTTTCGGATCATCATCGGTGGAGCGCGCTGGAGATGCGTTCCCTTTTGGCGTCCCTGCGGGTCACCAAGGCTCGTTGGATTCTCACCACAGAAAAAGACGCCGTGCGGCTTCCTGGTCCCCTGGCCGAGCGGGCCGTTTTCATTCGCATGGATCTGGATTTTGGAGCTGATTCGAAGCGGTTTGAAGAATTTGTCATGACAGCGCCTTCGTCGTCGGGCACGGCCGAGCGAAACGGGACGGGTGAACCATCCCATGCCGCCTGTTCGGTCAATAAACAAGGATGATCGACGCTCGGCGGGACACCGCATCGCGCCGTCATGCGCCGCTCGTGGAAAAGGAATTCGAAAGGCCGTTCTCAAACCAACGGCCAGGAGCCTTTTCGAGAATTTAAGAGGGGATTTTTGCCGCAAGGCGGGCTCCGGCACGAACGGAGAGTGGGAGTCCATAACCTGCTGGACATGCTGGATCCCCGCTACCGCGGGAATGACAAGTGATGATGGAGCGGAGGCGAGCCCTCGCTCAAATGCCACAATTCCCCGTTTCAGCGGAGGCAAACCGTGCGGGGATGGCCAATGAATGTTCCAAAGAGCCGAGATGCTCTGAAACAAAGGAGGAAATCTTCGTGCTGGATCACATCCCTGCCCTTGTGCGGGTGCTTTTTGTTTTTTTCGGCATGCTTTTCGCCATTCGCAAGGGGGTTTCTTTGGGCCACGCCTTCTTTGCGGGATCCGTCACGCTGGGCTTTCTCTTTGGTTTGGGCCCCGTGGACGTGGCCACATCGGTGTTTCGATCCTTTACCCATGCCAAGACCCTTTCCCTCGCCGCCGTCGTCTCGCTCATTTTGGTCCTCAGCCACAGCCTGGAAGCGGTGGGGCAGATGCAACGACTTTTGGCCAACTTTCAGGGATTGGTGCGAACGCCACGGGTGAACCTGGTGGTCTTTCCGTCGCTCATCGGTCTTTTGCCTATGCCCGGCGGGGCCATTTTTTCGGCGCCCATGGTCAAGGCGTTGGGTCGATCTTTTCGGTTCACGGGGGATCAGCTGAGCTACATCAACTACTGGTTTCGGCACATATGGGAATACTGGTGGCCTCTGTATCCCGGAGTGCTTTTGACCACTACACTGGCTTCGCTGAATCTGTGGGTGTTCGTTTTAGCTCTCTTTCCCATGACCGTCGTGGCCCTGGCCGCAGGGTATCTTCCCTTGTCTTTTGCCCAGCATGGCGAGGACACGTCCGATTCCCACAAGTCGGCAATTCACCACACCCGCCCTTCCCTTTGGCCTTTTCTTCGGGAATTGACGCCCATCGCCATGGTCATCGTGGGCGGCCTGGGACTGGGATTGGTGTTCTCCATGACCCTTTCACCTTCGGTGACCATCACCAAGGAACTGGGCCTCATCGTCGCCCTCGGCGCCAGCATTCTTTGGGTCTGGCACACAGGCCGCCTCGATGCCGCAAAGCGATGGCAGATTTTGAAACGCCGCCAGTTATGGGACATGTTTTACATGGTTGGAACCATATTGGTTTTCAAAGGCATTTTAGATGATGCCCATGCCGTGCAAGCCATCAGTTCTGAGCTTCTGGCTATGAAAATTCCGATTCTTCCCATCACCGTGATTCTTCCCTTTCTTGTGGGCATGGTGGTGGGCATCACTATCGCCTTTGTGGGGACCACCTTTCCCATTCTCATTTCCTTGGTGCACAGCTTTGGAGAAAGCCATGCCGTGCTGAGCTACATGATGCTGGCGCTGGTGAGCGGCTTTGTGGGGGTGTTGCTGTCTCCCATGCACCTGTGCCTGCTGCTTTCCAACGAGTACTTCGGCACACACCTCATGAAAGTCCTTCGGCTGGTGGCCCGCCCCTGCGCCGTGCTCATGGGCTGCAGCATCGTCTATTTTTTCCTTCTTCGACACTTGTTGTGACAACGGCTTTGGGGTCCCTTGTTTCCACCGAAATCTTTCGGTAAGCTGGGTTGTTGCGGCCTCGGGGCCCATGGGCATTCATGACATCGCGGAGGATCACCATGCAGCTAAAATCTCGGTTCACTTTGCAGACCTTCATTGCCAGCGTCCTTTTCCAAGGCGTGGTGCTGGCCACCTTTTTCTGGATCGTGCAGCAAGGGCTTCAGAGCTTTCTTACCTGCCTTCAACCCTTCGGCGGCAGTCAAGGTGCTGTGGTGCCCCCCGATCTGGCGGCAGCCCTCTCCCGCCTGGAAAACCTGATTCAGCAGACACGGCAGTACGCCCCTTGGGTCATCTTTGGCTTGGGCGGTGTGGGCACGCTGTTTCTTTGGATTGTGGTGCAGGCCATGGGACGCCGCGCGGTGAATCAGGCCTTGGCGAAAACCGTAACGCCCGCCGTGTCCACTCCGGCTGCGTCGTCTCGGCGTGAACCCGGCGACTCGGAAGTCCTGCCGACGGACATGGATCCCAAAACCGTGGGTGCGGTGCAGATGCTTTCCGTCCTGCAAAGGCAGGGGCGATTCATCGACTTTCTTCAAGAAGACCTGAGCCGATACGACGATGCGCAGATCGGGGCGGCGGTGCGTAGCATCCATGAATCCTGCAAATCGGCTCTGGCCGACTGTGTGCAGCTGGAAGCCGTCATGGTTCAGGAGGAAGGCGCTGTGGTCACCGTGCCGTCGGGATTTGACCCCGCGGCCATTCGGCTGACGGGCCAAGTCTCTGGGGATCCCCCATTTCGCGGTGTACTGCGGCATCGAGGCTGGCGCGTGCGATCGGTGCAGTTGCCCAAGTTGACGGCGCAGCTGGGCAAAGAGCGCATTGTGGCTCCGGCAGAAGTGGAAATCACGGAAGCGGAATAAGGAGGCTTGGTTTGCTGCATTCGCCTTTCATTGTGGGCATCGACCTTGGCACCACCCATTCAGTCCTGGCATGGACGGCAGAAGAGACCGTCGCCCACGGAAATCAAGACATTCGTATCGCGCCCATTCCCCAAGTGGTGGCGCCCGGCGAAGTGAAGCCGCGGCCGCTTCTGCCGTCCTTTCTATTCCTGCCGGGCTCTCACGACGTGCCAGCCGGCAGTTTGGCTCTGCCTTGGTCCAGCGATCCCGGTTGGGTCGTGGGCCAATTCGCTCGAGAACGGGGTTCCGAACTTCCCAACCGCTTGGTCTCTTCGGCCAAATCCTGGCTGTGCCACACGGGAGTGGACCGGACGGCCCCCATTCTTCCGTGGGACAGCCCCAAGGATGTGCGCAAGGTGTCGCCTGTGGACGCCTCCGCCCTGTACCTTCGGCATCTCAGAGACGCCTGGAACCACGTGATGGCCCGTGACAACCCGGACCATCTTTTGGAACATCAGGACGTGTACTTGACCGTGCCGGCCTCCTTTGATGCCGTCGCCCGGGAACTTACGGTGCAAGCCGCCCGCGCCGCCGGCCTGGAACACATCACCCTGCTGGAAGAACCACAGGCGGCCGTCTACGCGTGGCTTGCGGTCCACAATGATACCTGGCGAGATATTCTTCACGTCGGGGACGTGATTTTGGTCTGCGATGTGGGAGGTGGCACCACAGACTTCAGCCTCATTGAAGTCATTGAAGAGGACGGTGCTTTGGGGCTTCGGCGCATCGCCGTGGGCAACCATTTGCTCTTGGGCGGCGACAACATGGATCTGGCTCTGGCTCACGGAGTGCGAGCCAAACTGGCCGCCTCGGGCACGACGCTGGACGCTTGGCAGTTTCGCGGTCTGTGGCATCAGTGCCGCCACGCCAAGGAAAAACTCTTGAGCCAACCAGCCCTGGACAGTGTGCCTTTGACCATACTGGGCCGAGGCACCTCGCTCATCGCAAGCACCCTGCGCACGGAACTCACCCGCAACGAACTGGAACAGATTCTTCTGGACGGCTTTTTCCCAGACTGCCCCCTAGATGCGCAGCCCGGGGCATCCACCAAGGTTGGTGTGCGGGAAATGGGGTTGCCTTACGAATCCGACCCGGCCGTCACGCGGCATCTGGCCGCCTTTTTGTCCCGCCATCTTCATGGGCCGGGCATGAACGCGCCCAAGGCGCCCACCCATGTGTTGTTCAACGGAGGGGTCATGAAACCCGATCTAGTGCGCCATCGCGTTCTGAACATCCTGGCGCGCTGGTACCCATCCGCACCGCCTCAGGAATTACCCGGGCAAGACTTGGACCTGGCCGTGGCCAAGGGCGCGGTCGCGTACGGACAGGTGCGCCGAGGTCGAGGTTTGCGCATTCGCGCCGGGGCCTCACGAAGCTATTACATTGGCATTGAATCGGCCTTGCCGGCGGTGCCCGGCGTGCCCACGCCGGTCAAGGCCTTGTGCGTGGTCCCCTTTGGCTTGGAAGAGGGTAGCACCCTGAGCGTGCAAGATCGAGACTTCGGCCTTGTGGTGGGTGAACCGGCCGTGTTTCCTCTGCTGGCCTCTACCACGCGCAAGGAAGATCCTGCCGGCGAAGTGGTAGAAGACTGGGCTGGAGAAATCACCGAAGTGGTCACCGTGGAAACAGAGCTCACGCCGACGGAAACCGAAGCGGGCGGCACCATCGTGCCCGTGAGGCTGGAAGCCACCTTTACGGAAATTGGCGTGCTGGAACTGTGGTGTGTGCACCGCGACGACCCCGAACGCCGCTGGAAACTTCAGTTCAACCTGCGAGAGTCTAGTCATTCCTCATGATGATGGAACCTATTTCGTCCCGATACGTGGTGGGCATCGACCTGGGTACCACCAATTCGGCTATGGCCTACGTGGACTGCAGGCGGGCCGACCAGGAACGGCTTTCTGCGGCCATTCGCATCTTTTCCGTACCTCAGCTGGTGGCTCCCGGAGAAACGGCCAGAAGGCCTTTGCTTCCGTCTTTTCTGTACCTTCCGGGGTCCTATGATCTTCCGGCCGGGGCCACGGCGCTGCCGTGGGATCCGTCCCGGCCGTATGCCGTAGGTGAGTTCGCTCGAGAGCAAGGGGCCTTGGTTCCAGGCCGCCTGGTCTCTTCCGCCAAATCTTGGTTGTGCCATGCCGCCGTGGACCGGCAGGCTCCCATTTTGCCGTGGGGAGCGGCCCGAGACATTCCGCGAATGTCCCCTGTGGAAGCGTCTGCACGGTACTTGCAGCACCTGAGAGAAGCCTGGAATCACGTCATGGCGCAAGGGCCCGAGGACGAAGAAAACCTTTTGGAAGAACAACTGGTCATCCTCACCGTGCCCGCTTCCTTTGACGAAGTGGCCCGGGAACTCACCGTGGAAGCCGCTTCTCAAGCCGGCCTGAAAAAAGTGGTGCTTCTGGAAGAACCTTTGGCTGCCTTTTACGCCTGGCTGGCCGCCCATGAAGATTCCTGGGAACACCAGGTGCAACCACAGCAACTGGTGCTGGTCTGTGACGTGGGAGGCGGCACCACCGACTTTACGGCTATCGCCGTGCGTTCCGGCCGTTCTGGGCTTCGCTTCGACCGGCTCGCCGTTGGCGAGCACCTCATGCTGGGCGGCGATAATATGGACCTCACCCTGGCCCGCCGCCTGGAAATGAATCTTTTGGGCGCGCCGGGCAAACTGGACGCCCAGCGTTGGCATCAGCTGTGCCATGGCTGTCGACAGGCCAAGGAAGCGCTCCTTTCTGAAAAGGCCGGCAAAGACCGCTTCGATGTCACCATCATGGGCACGGGAGGCAAACTCATTGCCGGCACGCTGAAAGGCACCCTCACCCGCGACGACGTGTTTCAGTGGATTTTGGAAGGCTTTTTTCCGCCGGTGTCCTACCATGAAAACCCTCAGGAAAGCCGACGATCCGGCATCACCGAATTCGGCTTGCCCTACGTGCAAGACCCGGCCGTGACACGGCACCTTGCGGCCTTCTGGAGGCGCCATGAACAACTGCTGCGCCAACAGACGGGCCGCAGCGCCCCATATCCGGACTTTATTCTCTTTAACGGCGGCGCCTTGAGCCCGGCAAAGATTCGATGGCGCCTTCGAGAAGTCTTGGGCCAATGGTTTCACGATCGAGCCGAGCCGGGCTGGATGCCGAAAGAACTGGACAATCCTCGGCCGGATCTGGCCGTGGCCGTGGGGGCCGCCTATTACGGGCTGGTGCGCACGGGATCTGGCGTTCGCGTCGGGGCCGGCACGCCACGAACCTATTACCTTATGGTGGCGGGTGAGAATCTCGAGACCGACGCCGACCCGGATACGACGCCGACGCATCGTGCCGTGTGCCTTATGCCTCGAGGCACAGAAGAGGGGTATGAAAGCGTGCTGCAAAAGCCCACCTTTGCCGTGCTCACCAATCAGCCCGCCAGCTTTCAGATTTTCAGTTCTCACACGCGCCTGGGTGACGCTCAAGGAGACCTGGTCACCTTGAGTCCAGAAGAGGTCACGGAACTTCCGCCCATTCGCACGGCCCTGCGTTTCGGCAAACGTAGCACCGCACAGCAGGTTCCCGTGCAAATTGCCATCAAACTCACCGAAGTGGGTACCCTGGAATTGTGGTGCCGGTCCCTGCACACGCCCCATCAGTGGCGGCTGCGCTTTGACGTGCGCCGCCAGGGTTCAGAGACCCCGCCGCCCTCAAATTTTTCAGCGGAAACCGTTGAAGAAGCCGTGGTGCACAAAGCCAGAGACATAATCGCCGCCACCTTTTCTAAGGTTCTGGGACCTGGAGTTTCTGAGGGCAACCCGGAAAAGCTCACCAAGGATCTGTGCGACCTTTTGGAAATGCCGCGACACAAATGGTCCACAAGCCTCATTCGTACCTTGGCCGATGAGCTGCTGGAACATCGAGAGGGTCGCGCCCTGAGTCCGGCCCATGAAGCGCGCTGGCTGAATCTTTTGGGCTACTGCCTACGGCCGGGCTACGGTGATCCTGTAGATGAGTGGCGCCTGCAGGAAGTGTGGAAGATGTATCCGCAGGGGTTGCGCTTTCCGCGCAAGGTGCAATGCCGTGTGGAATGGTGGATTTTTTGGCGGCGAGTGGCCGGGGGGCTTTCTGCAGGGCGCCAGTGGCACATCGCCCAGCAAGTTGTCCCCCTACTTGCCGACGAAGAACCGCGCAAAAAATCCAAGAAAAAATCCGGCCTGCGCCTGCTTCCTCAGGAAATGCACGAAGTCTGGATGGCTTTGGCCAATTTTGAAAGGCTTTCCACCGATGTCAAGGAAACTCTTGGAAACGCCGTATTGAAGCGGATCCTTGTGCGGCGCCCGACCCCTCAGCTCCTGTGGGTCTTCACGCGGATCGCGGCACGCACGCCCCTTTACGGCCCCGCAGACCGCGTGCTCTCGCCTCAGGTCGTGACCCCATGGATCGAGCGCATCCTCGTGGCTCATCCCGCGGTCACGGAACCCGTAGCCCAGATGGTGGTCCATGTGGCCAGGAAAACTGGGGATCGTGCTCGGGATGTTGCGGAAGAGGTTCTCGAACGCATCGAGCGATGGCTGGATGGGCTAGGAGCAAGTGCGGAAGTGTACCGGGATCGGCTGCGCAACCCCGACAGCGCCCTTCGACCCGAAGAGGAAAGCTGGCTGTTCGGAGAGGCCCTGCCCCTGGGGCTTCGCCTTTGGACACCAGAAGCCGAATCGTCCGACACATCCCCCTAAATTCCTTACCCCGGTGGGGCAAACTCGGCCGGGCAGCGCGCAGCCCCCTGACAATGAAATCAACCCGTTATAGTGCGGCTCAGGAGCGTTGTCGGGCGCCTTGCCACCGACACAAAACCTTTTCCAGGGCTTCGATGATTTCAAAAAGAGCCGCCCCGAGAAAGCTCATGCCCAAAATTCCCACGACCATGCCCCGGTAATCCAACCGCCCCCAGGCGTCCATGATGAGGTAGCCTAGGCCACGGGACGTGGCAAAGGATTCTACAAAAAACAACACGGCGATTCCCGTGCCCGTGCCGAGACGCAGTGCCGTAAAGCCGTGAGGCAAGGCGGCCGGGAGAAACACATGCCGAAAAAGAGGCCACGGGCCGGCTCCCAGGGTTTTGACCGAATCCACGTATTTGGGGTTGAGGCTGCTCACTCCATCGCGAACGGCCACGAGCACCTGGTAGCCCACGATGAGGGCGATGAGGAAAACCTTAGAAAAATCTCCCAAGCCGAAAAGGAGCAACACCACAGGCAGGAAGACGATCTTGGGAACGGGAAAGGTGAGGAAAACCAGTGGGGCCAGCCAGGCATCTACGGTTTTGTGGCTTCCCATGAAAATGCCCAGTGGGAATGCGACGGCCCAGGCGGCCGTCATGGAAAGGATGACGCGAAGCGCGCTGGCGAGAAAATGGTCCCAGAAGGCTTTGGTCGCCAGGGCTTGCAAAAAGGTGCCGGCGGCCTGAGCCGGTCCAGGAAGCACCTGTCCGCCCCGAAACCCTTTGGAGACGGCCCACCAGGAAAAGGCCAGAAAAGCCACCGCTGTGCCGAAGCGCACCAGACGCGGCCCGAGACGATTTTCAGAATGCTTCATGGCGCGCCATTCCCCTGGACCGCTTGGTCCAAAGCGGCGCGCACCTGCTGCACCGTTGCATAAAAGGCGGGATCGTTTCGACCCTGTGGATTGCCGAAGTGCGGGTTGTCCACGACGGTGGTAAACCGTGCCGGCGATCCGGCCATGATGCCGATTTTTTTCCCGAGGAACACCGCCTCATCCACACTGTGAGTCACCAGCACATAAGGCACGCGCACACGCCGCCACATCTCCAAAAGGGTGAGCTGCAGCCGTTCCCGCGTGATGGCATCCAGGGACGAAAACGGTTCATCCAAGAGCAGCACTCCGGGTTCGGTGGCAAGGGCTCGAGCCAACGCCACGCGCTGTTGTTCCCCGCCGCTCAACTGTGCCGGAAAACATCGCTCCCGGCCTTTGAGCCCCAGGCGTTCCAGCCACGCCCAGGCGCGCCGAGAGCGTTCGGGCTTCGAGATGCCTTGAATGGTCAAGCCGAGAACGACGTTATGCCAGACGGTCTTCCACGGAAGAAGGCCGTAGTCCTGAAGCACCACGGCGATGTCGTGCCGCGGCCGGTCCACGAGACGTCCCCCATAGGTGACGGTTCCGGTATCGGGCACGGTTAACCCGCACAACAGGTACAATAACGTGCTCTTGCCGCACCCCGAGGGGCCTACCACGGCGTAAGTGTCGTCCCGTCCCAAGCGCAAGGAAACCCCGGAAAGCACCGGTCCTCGCTGAGGGTAGCTCTTCACAAGATTCTGCGCTTCCAGAACCGCATCGGAATTCACGGTGTGGAACTCCACACGAGATCCTTAGCGCTCAAGGCCTGGGACACCAGCCCTCGAGTCCGCATCCAAGCCAAAAGCCGTTCCACATCCGGTTTCGGCGGCACACCGGCTTCGGGAAAAACAGGAATGCGAAACGTGGCCGCCACCTGGTCCGGAATACGGCAGGATGTGGCCATGAGCGGCCGGTACTTTTCGGAATCCTTGGCTAGGGCCGCCAGAGCTTCCCGGTAAGCGAGCAAAAACCTCTCGCCCGTTTTGGATGAATCGGTGAGCAGCCGCTGCAGCAGGCCCACGACGGTGAGCGGCACATGAAGGTTTTCGTCCGTCACGTAAACGCGCGCCCCTTGCGATACGGCAAGGGTGACCAGGGGTTCCGGAAGAATGGCCAAATCCAGGCGGCCTCCAAGAAGCATTTGCATGCGCACGGGTATCTTTTTCACTTCCAGGCGTTCAAAGCGGCCCGGAGGCACGAGGCCGCGCTCTTCCATGAGGTCCAAAAGATATTCCATGATGGTGGCGTTGGAGAGGCCAACGGTTCCCGAGGTCATGGCATCCAAGGACGGTGTGTCCAGGCCCGGGCGGCCCACCAAGGCAAACTGCCTCTGACCCGGTCGACTGGCATAGGCTACGGTGACCATGCGTAAGGGAATCCCGCTTCGAACCATGAGCACGGTATTGACCATGTCGCCGAAGTAGCCTTCAAGCTGTCCCGCTTGCATGGCGGCGTCTCGTTCCAACGCGCTGTCAAAGGTGACCAGTTCCACCGTGAGTCCATGCTTGGAAAAATAGCCTTCCGTGGCCGCCACCTGAAGAGGCAGCGTGTCCAAAACGGGAAGAATGCCAAGGCGCAAGGGCTTTTCTGCCGCGTTTCCCGAAGGAACGACCATGCCGCAAGCCAGAACGCTGAGAAGGAGTCCCCAAGTGAAAAGGCCAAGAGGGGTGTCCATGCGTACCCGAGATCGATCCGTCGACGAGGGCGCGGCGGGTTCCATGATCTTCATGGCCTAGAACCTCCTTGAACACACGTTTTGACATCCTGTCCGTCGGGAAAGCTGCCACAGGCACGCATCAAGGTCAACGGACAAGGCACCTCTCGGCACACCTCATCCCTTTAGGCACAATTGCCTATCCACTCACTCCGTCCGCTCAGATCATCGCACACCAAAACACCTCAAGTCCAAACCGGTACCCTGTCTGTAGAGGCGGCCTCAATTTGCTCTCGTCTTGCCGCACGACCTTGACCCCTGAACCCTGTCTGTAGGGACAGCCCTCGTGGCCGCCCACCAAAGATACTGACCACCAAGAGCCAGTCCCTTCGAACCGAGGGCACGCTTCCACCTTCAACCCAATAACTTTCTTGGCCGCCCAGCATCGCTCATGCCTTTGGATGGGCGGACGACTCCGGCCCTCCGCAAAAACATGGACCGCGAGGACGCTTTCCCCGCCTGCGGAAGGGGCGCACAGCGCCATGCATGCTCGCGGCTTGCGCCGCTCCTTCAGGTTGGGGCGCAGGCAGGCTGGCTGCGCCTCCGCTGAGCATCGATTCACGGAACTTTGAGTCCTGAAAACGCGGGTGTCTCGTCCGCATCCATATCAGGTAACCGGCCGCATCCCTGCTGAGGCGAGGCCATGATGAACCCCACACTTACGGACTATGGAGCTTTCTTGCAATGTCTGGTATGCGTTACGGGTCTATTGCATGCACGCCACCAACGAACGATGCCGTGAGAATGCCCATGAATCCATCGTTTCGACAACTCTTTGTGGATTTTGTGGCCGCGCGCCGTCATGTCCGGGCGGCCGCCTTCGATGCCCATCAACATGCCCACCCATCGTGCGCCGAAGCCCCTCCATTCGGTGACGCTTCGACGAACCGCTGGCACGCCTTGCACAAATCGCTGCAGCGACTCCTTCAATGGCCCGGCGCCTCTACGCATGCGGACTTCCTCACCAAGGCGCTTCTGGACCCATACTTTCCTGCCGAAATGATTCAAAGAACACTCTTCAGTCATGTCACCGGCATGCGATTTTATATCGACAAGAATCGACCCGAACTCCAACCCCTACTCCTCAGGGACCTAGCCCAATTTGCCGAAGCCTTTCTTCAGATTCGACAGGACCTCTCTCAACTTACCTCCCTTTCTCCGGCTGGCATTCCCCTGGACGGCCGAAGTTTTCCAAAACCTTCGGGCCAGTGGTGTCGCCTGTGCGGAACATGCTGCGAAATCGGGGGTGTGCCCGCCGTTGCGCCGCCGGGAGTGGTGTATCCACTTCATTGGCGCGCGCTTCTGGAAGGCACACGACTGGACAATCAGCAGCTGTGCCCCTTTCTTTTTCAGTCCCCTGGATCCATGCACCACTTTTGTTCCATTCATCGCATCAAGCCCGTCCCCTGCAGCGCCTTTGACGCCGAAGATTGCCGTGCTCGACAACGCGACGGCCCCCTTCACCAGCCACCACCATAAGCTCAAGCGCGCGGTTTAAAAATCCCGGGGGGTGTTATGGCACCTCAAGCCCACACAGCGCGCATTTTCTGAGGTTTGTGGATGAAAAATCCCTAGCGCTTCCATTCGGCGTGTGGAACTGAACGCGCACCAGGCCGTATTCTCTCAAGCCCACCCTGAGCCTAACGAACTAAACCTAAACAACGAGAAGTGGAAAGCCGCCCCGTTCAGGGAAGCCTCCTTCGAGTCTATTTTCCCGCATCGGCAGACGATGGATCGGTGGAAGGCATGGACCGCACCCACGAGGCGCTCCACCGCGGTTCGGATCGCCTGGTGGTGGTGAATGAATGACGGAAGAGGATATGCTGACGGAAAGGATTTGGCAGCTTTTGGAAAACCTTGGCTACACGCTCAAAGGGTTTTTTCTTCCGATCCTGAAGAAGCCTTGAAGTGCATGGAAAAAACGCCAACCGCACGGATCTGCTCATCACAGACCTCACCATGCCCAAACTCACCGGTCGTCAGTAGGCGGAAGCCGTGTGGCGGATTCGACCCAATCTCCCTGTCGTCTTCTTGTCCGAATACGGCGAAGGCGCTTTGGAAAACCATGCGCTCTTGCAGAGTTTTGCCCTGTTTTAAAAGAACCTTCGGCCCGGCTGATCCTTTCTCGGCTGTGAGAAAAGCGCCGGACTGCACGATGTCTTCCAAAAAGAAAGGCGGCTCTTGTTGAGGCGCCTGGCCGAGAGGGCTATAGCATGGAACCCATGGGGGTCACGAGGACTTCTCAAGCCGGCCCGCTTTGGGAAAAACTCGCCAACGTCGCCAGGGTCCTGATCATGGATTCATCGGGCAAGCCCAGCGGCACAAATCAAGATGTGACCCCGGATGCTGTGTGGCGCCAAACAGGTGCCCGTTTTTCCACAAAGGCGCGCATGCCTTCCTGCGCATCTCGATGCAGGCAATTAATGGCAATGGCTTCCTTGGCGAAACTGTAGGCCGCCGTTTCGTCCAAGTCCACCTGCCGGTAAAAGGCGTCTTTGCCAAAGGCCAATGTGTAGCGGCTAAATTGGGCAATTTCTTCTGCCAACTCCATGGCGGCTTTGGCCAGTTGGTCCTTGGGGACCACGCGATTCACCAGGCCCCATTCCAGGGCTTCCTGCGCGGAGACGAACCGGCCCGTCATGAGCATTTCCAGGGCTCGGCGCCGGCCGATGAGCCGTACCAACGGCACCATGGGCGTGCTGCAAAACAAACCGATTTTGACGCCCGGCGTGGCAAATTGCGCCTCGGTTTCCGCAACGGCCAGATCGCACGCGGCCACCAATTGGCATCCCGCCGCGGTGGCGATGCCGTGCACCTGGGCAATGACGGGCTGGGGCAGCGTATGAATTTTCAGCATCATTTGAGAACAGGTGGAAAACAGTTCCCGATACGTGTGAATGTCGGCGCCATCGGCCACCATGTCCTTGAGGTTGTGACCGGCACAAAAGGCTGGACCTTCACCGCGCAGAATCACGACTCTGACATCCACATCACCCGCCAGCGCCTCGAGATGCTCCATGAGGCTGTGAATGACGGACAGCGACAAGGCATTGCGCGTTTCCGGACTGTTGAGCACCAAGTGAGCAATGGGACCGGATTTTTCCAAAAACACATCAGCCATCAGTAACCTCCTTTTGCTGTGTGCAGCGGATTCATGGTGCCGTTTGGAGAAAGCGTTGACATCCTTTGGGTGTTCGCCCATAAGAGAGCACCGGCGTGCCCGCAGCCGCGACGGCATCGCGGGCACGTTCAGCCGAAACCCAAACTCAAACAATGAGAAAACCCCATGGACTTTATCGACCTCAAAAGCCAACAGCACCGCCTGCGCCCTCTGCTTGAAGAACGCATCGGCGCGGTTTTGGATCACGGCCAGTATATCCTCGGCCCCGAAGTTCAGGAACTGGAAACCACTTTGGCTCAGTACGTGGGAACGCGTCACGCCATCGGCTGTGCTTCCGGCACCGACGCCTTGCTCATGCTGCTGATGGCCCTGGACGTGGGTCCCGGCCACCTGGTGCTGACCACCCCTTTCACGTTCATTGCCACAGCGGAAGTGATTGCCTTTCTTGGCGCGGTTCCCGTCTTTGTGGACATTGACCCGGAAACCTTTAACCTCGACCCCGACAAGGTGCGGTTGGCCTTAGAAGCCTTGAAACGAGGCGACCGGTCCCTGCACCCTCTGCCCCATGGCGCCCTGACGGCTTCTGTGCGCGGCATCATCGCCGTGGATCTTTTTGGGGTCCCGGCGGATTACGCCGAACTGGAAACCATAGCCCATGAGGAAGGGCTTTTTGTCCTGGAAGATGCAGCCCAATCTTTTGGAGCATCCGTGCACGGTGTTCCGGCCTGCCGATTCGGCCATGGGGCGGCCACATCCTTTTTCCCTGCCAAGCCTTTGGGAGGCTACGGCGATGGAGGTATGTGCTTCACCAATGACGATGCCATGGCCGAAAAACTGCGATCTCTTCGTGTACACGGTCAGGGAAGCCATCGGTATGAACACGTGCGTCTGGGCGTGAACAGCCGGTTGGATACGCTGCAGGCCGCCATCCTCTTGGCCAAATGGACCGTTTTTCAAGAGGAATGCCGGCGCCGTCAGGACGTGGCGGCCCGCTACATCGCGCTCTTGGAAGAAATTCGGCCGGACCTTGTGGTCCAGCGCGTGCCCCAGGGCGTGGTCTCCGCCTGGGCCCAGTTTTCGCTTCTGGCGCCATCGCCCGAAGAACGGGATGCCATGCGAAAGCGACTGCAGAAGGCGGGCATACCCACGGCGGTCTATTACCCTGTGCCCCTGCATCGGCAACCGGCCTTTGCCTATCTGGGGTATCGGGTTGGCGATTTTCCCGTAAGTGAAGATCTGGCAGGGCGCATTGTGAGCCTTCCCATGCACCCGCACCTGGAACCCGAGGTGCAGGAACACATCGTTCAAAGCCTGTGACGACAAGGGCCGTTGCCGGCGGCCGCAAAGGCCGCATCAGGGCCGCCTCACCAGGAGCGGAGGAAAAGCCTTGGCCGAGGCGCTGCCCGTGCGAATCCGGCACCTTCGGATCAGGGGAACCTCCGGTTTGGGCGAGTTCACGATCGTCGGTAAACAACGCCGGGCCGGTCCCGAAAAGCCGCCTCCACCCACGAGCCCACCACTTCCCTGTAGGCCGGATCATCGATAAGCACCCTCGCCCGCCCTTCCGAACGCGCCACCAGACGCACCTGGTCCCGAGCGATCCAGTTGACCACCTGCGCGTACATGAGGTGTTCCAGGTGCAAACCGCGTTGTCGGACGTCCTGACACGTATCTTCATCCCAGATAGGATAGACGGCCTGTGCGATCACCGGCCCGGTGTCTTCCCCTTCATCGACAAAATGGATGGTAATCCCGCCCCATTTGCATCCGTATAGGTACGTGTCTCGATAGCCGTGTTGACCGGGAAAGGCCGGTAGCAGGGCCGGATGAATGTTGACCACGCCGGGACGGTCCTCTCGTCGAAAGCGGTCCAGGAAATAAGGGGTCAGGAGCCTCATGAAGCCGGCAAGGCACACCAATTCGACCCCATGGCATTCTAGATGGGCGAGGATTTCCCGTTCCGCAGCCATGAGGCGTTTGAGCCGATCGCGGCGCGCTTCCTCATCCGAATCGCGCAGGATTCTCTGCCGCGCATCCACCGCCTCCACTTCGGCCTCTTCCAACGAATCGATTGGATCGCCCTTGAGGTATTTTTCATAAGATACCACAAAAGTGGCGATGCCCGCTTCGTGTGCGCGCACCAGCCCGTAGGCGGCCGCTCGGTCGCTGCCCACGCACACGATGTTGGCATCCAGCGTGCCTCTTAAGGCCTGATCAATGAGGGCCTGCAGGTTCGTACCGCTTCCGGAAATTAGAACACCTATGCGCAGTCGCTTCGATAAGCTTTCGGCGTGCGCGCCCGTTGCACCAAGATGGGTAGCATGAGAAGCCATCACAGGGCTCCTTGATTGCGCACATAATCTACGGCATTGCGAAACAGTTGGACGCCGGCGCCTTCGCGAGGCCGCGGCAGCCCTCGGCGTCGGCATCGCTCCTTCTCCCATGTCCAATCGGGGTGATTGGTCCAATGATGAAACGCTTCTGGGTGGGGCATCAACCCTAACACACGCCCCGTTGGGTCACAAATGCCGGCAATGTCGTGCAGGGAACCGTTGGGGTTTTCGGGAAAGGCGCCCCCTGCCGGGCGACCGTCAGCCAAGGCATAGCGCAAGACGACCTGATGGGTGCTTTCCAATCGCTCCAGGACTTCTGGTTCGGCGAAAAATTTGCCTTCACCGTGTCGCACGGGAAGGTCCATGGCCTTCAAGCCGCGCGTGAACACGCACGGCGATGCGGTTTCAAAAACGCAATGAACCCATTGGTCCCGAAACCGGCCGCAGTCATTGTTAATGAGCGCCACCTGGCGGGACAGACGACCCGTCTCAAACCCTGGAAGCAACCCCGTGTTGACCAGCACCTGAAAGCCGTTGCAGATGCCGAGCACCAGACCGCCTTTCTCGATAAAGGAAAGAAGGGCTTCCCCCAGCCGATATTTCAGTCGCATGGCCAAAATGACACCGGCTCCGTGCTCGTCCGCCCAAGAAAACCCGCCTCCAATAACCAGAATATGGTAATCGGCAAGGCTTTTGGCCTTGGAAATGAGCTGGTTCAGATGCACGCGTTCGGCACGGGCACCGGCCAAGGCCAACACATGGGCCGTTTCCCAGTCGCAATTCAGTCCGAACCCCGTCAGCACCAACGCTCGAACCTCGGTCATGCAACCCTCCAGTGCCCCCTATTGAAAGAAGATTCTCTCAACGGCCCCCTCACGCCTCATTCACCATTCGCCTAAAGGCCCCGCCGCGCCCTCGAAACGCCAGGCCTTTCCCAAGGCCTCTACGGGCTCTTCGAGCACAACGCGACCCGAGGCATCTCGAACGGTCCACACAGGCCTTTCACACACTTTTCCTAAGCATCCCAGCGGAAAACCTCGAAAGTGGGATTCAAAAGCTTCCCGATGCTCGGGGGCCACAGTTACCAGAAAACGTCCGAGCGATTCGCTGAAAAGCACGGTGGCCGTGGAGAGATGCCCCTCCACGGGCACAGCGTCCAAGTCCCAGTCCATGCCCAGTTCTCCCGCGATGGCCATGAGGGCACCATGCACGGCCAAACCGCCTCGACCCACAGCGCGGCATGAGGCCAGGAGGCCTTTCCGCACAGCCGCTTCCACCGCTCGATAAAGGGGTATGAACTTTTCCGGGTCGGCCTTGGGAACGCTCAGGCCCACATAGCCGAACTTTTCGTAATACTCCGAACCTCCCAATTCGTGGCGCGTCGTGCCCAGCACATATACCCAGTCTTCGGGCATTTTCAGGTCCATGGTCAGGCATTGTTCGATGTCTTCCACAATGCTTGTGGCGGTGAACAGCATGGTGGGCAAGCCCGACACCTTATGGCGTTCCCCGTACAATCCCGGCAGATGGCCATCCACATACATGCTGTCCTTGCCTGAAAGTAGTGGAATGCCGTAGGCGAGGCACATGTCCCTGAGGGCCCAGTTGGCACGCACGAGCTGCGCCGCCTTGTAGCGACCGTCGGGGTTTTGTTTTGAGTCGTATTGAATGGAAGGCCAGCAAAAATTGTCCACGCCGCCCATTTCATCGAGAAGCCCTCCAACCGCCAGAAGCCGGCGCACGCATTCGTCGATGGACGCCTCCACCATGTGGTAGGTATCGATCTGGCCGTAGGTGGGGTGGAGGGCCTGGGTCACAGCCAAGCCGCGGCGGGAGGTGAGCACGGGGCGCAACACCGCGGCGTCGTTGGGCACATCCCGGCGCCGGCCCACCAGAAACTTGATGACGCTGGTACCCTGCACTTCATGGTCGTATTGGCGATGAATCCATTCGCGACTGCACAGGTTGGGCGACCCCAAAAGTTCGGTCAGAATCCGGCCGTACGCCGTCGGTTCGCTCATGACGGGTTCCGTTAAACCGCGCGATGTGGGCGAACGCCAGTGAGCTTCAAACTGCCACTGCGGAAAGTCTTCGCGGAAAAAGCTCAGGTCCAGGTAAGCGCAGGTTTTTCCATGATAGGTCAGGTGGAGTTTTCCCGTGGCTTCGTAATGGCCGATGGCCGTGCATTCCACTTCGTGAAGGGCCGCCAGTTCCATGAAACGATCCAAGTTTTCGGGCCGCACCGCCACCGTCATGCGCTCCTGGGATTCCGAAACCCAGATTTCCCACACATCCAGGCCTTCGTATTTGAGGGGCACGCGGTCCAGGGCCACACGGGCGCCGCCGGCCAGATGGGCCGATTCCCCGATGGACGATGACAGGCCGCCACCGCCATTGTCCGTAATAAAGGTGATGAGCCCCTCATCTCGAGCTTCCAAAAGAAAATCATGCATCTTTTTCTGCGTGTACGGGTCCCCGATCTGCACATGGCCTGCGGGTGTGTGTTCGCTGTAACTTTCACTGGACGCCGTGACACCGTGAATACCGTCCTTGCCCACACGACCGCCCGCCATGATGATGATGTCCCCCGGGTTGGGCTTCTTGTGTTCTGAGGGTTCCCCGCCAATGGTGCGAGGCATGAGCCCGATGGCGGCCACAAAAACCAGGCACTTTCCTAGGTAGGACGGATGGTGGAACAGGTTGCCGAAAACGGTGGGCACACCGTGCTTGTTGCCGCCGTCCCTGACGCCTTCCACAACCCCGTCCAAAAGCCGCCGCGGATGCAGGTGCGGCCGCAGGGGGCCCGCATAGGCTCGAGGCCCCACACAGTAGCCGTAGAGGCCGGCGATGAGGCGCGATCCTTTGCCTGTTCCCATGGGATCGCGATAGACGCCCACAATGCCCGTCAAAGCACCGCCGTAGGCTTCCATGGTGGACGGACTGTTGTGGGTTTCCCCCGTGATAACGTAGAGGTGGTCTTCATCGAATCGAGCGGCGCCGGCGTTGTCCCACAGCACGGAGACCACCCAGTCCTTTTGGGCCTGAAGGGCCAGCGTGGGCGCTTCGATGCAGGTCTTGAACAGATTGTTCACCACGGTTTCCTGGCCCGAATCCAGGTCCTTGTATAGAAAAAGGCCGCGAAAGGTGTTGTGGTTGCAGTGGTCGCTTCGCGCCTGGCTGATGGCTTCCAGTTCCACATCGGTGGGCCGATTCAGACCCACGAGAGCTCGTTCCCGAAGCACTTCTGGGCGCAAGAAATACCGGCGAATGACAGGAATATCCTGAGGGTTCAACGCCAAATGGCGTGCATCGCTAAGGGCCTTGAGTTCCTCATCGCTTTCGATGGCAATGGTTTCCACCGTAGGCGTGTGCCGCAATTCCACCTTGGGTAAAATGATGCCGATCCCTTCGTCGGGATTCCAATCATGGCGAGCGAAGACGCGCCATTGCTGAATGATGTCGTTGGCCAAGAGTTCGCGGGCGATGGTTTCCACTTGGGAGCGGTCTAAAGAGCATCTTTGCAAAAGAAAAACCTTGGAGGTGTACGCCGCGTCGTGGCGGCTCAGGGGTCGGCGAAGATAATCGGCGATGGCTTCCAGGGCCACGCTGCCTGCCGTGTCCCGCACTCCAGGGCGATACCCGACCCAAATGGCCCATTGAAAGTCGAAAGCCGTGGCCAAGGGTTGAAACGAAGAGACCTGTGAGACGGGATTGGTGAAAATTTCTGTGCGCACCGCTTCCAGTTCTTCGGCGCTCAAGCCCGTCTCCAACATGATCACGCGAAGGACTCGAGCCTCTTCCACGTGCCAGCCGAAATAATCGCGAATCTTGCGGCACAGCTCAAATCCCTCGGCATCAAACAAATGGGGTTTCAGCGCAATTTCCAGTCGAACCGCCATAGCGTTCCCATCGGTTGGTTGGCCGTTCAGCCCAGGACCAACTTAAATGCAATGGCAATCAGGACAAGGCCGCCAAAGACGCCCATGCGCCGCCCCCAAAGGGCGGAGAGGCGGTTGCCGATGCGCATGGCCGCCCACGTCATCAAGGCGGCGGTGATGCCGATGCATACCGCTGCTCCCAGGAGGTCCCGACCCAAAATGCCCAAACTGAACCCCACGCCCAAAGCATCCATACTGGTGGCCACAGAAAGCACCACCAGGCTCATGCCTCGTGTGGGATCCGCACACACCTCGTAGGATTCTTCATCCCGCAGGCTTTCATAAGCCATTTTTCCACCGATGAAAACAAGAAGAAGAAAAGCGAGCCATGGCCCCCATCGCCGCACGAGACTCACCAGGTAAAGCCCCATGGTCCAGCCTAGAAGGGGCATGGCGAACTGAAAGAGTCCGAAGTGAAAGGCCAGCCGAAAGATTTGGCGCGGCGCGCAAAACCGGGTGCCCACGCCGAGGCCGACGGCAAAGGCATCGCAGCCCAAGGCCACGGCAAGAAGAAGGGTTTCCAGAGCACTCATGAGGGTCTATTCAAGGAGGTGTTTCGAGCCGGGGCCTCTAGCATTAGCACATTGAAGGCCTTGAGGCCCTGTAATTGCCCTGACAGCATGTCAATTCTCTTTCACGGGCCGCCGACCCTTTTCTTAGGGGCGCCCCCCTCTTGCGACGGGTGACCCTTGTGGCCGCCCCTCAAAAATTGCGGCCCGCGAGGACCCGATCCCCTGTGAAAGCTTTGCACGGCGCGATACCTTTTGATGCACGGGAACCTTTTGCCACACGGTTGATCCTCGGCGGCTTGCGCCTCCCCTTTAGGTTATGACTCACACAGCGTGTGGATCTCGCAGGCGACTTTTTCGAGCAAACCCTTACGTATAAAAGATTTCGTACTGCGTGCCGTACACTCTGTAGCGCTGAGCGAAGTCGGCGAGCAGCCGCGCCGTGGCCGCATCAGGTTCCACGAACTTGACACCCATGCCTCGGGGTGTCGCGGCGTCTTCGGCGCCATAGCGATTGGTCCACACCACCTCGGCATCCAGGTCAATGGGATTCTTGAGCCCGGGAAACAAAAGGCTCATACGCAGACGGGCCTGCAACGGCGCAGGCTCCTCACACAGCACCAGCATGCCCACTTCATTGAAATGAAAGGAACGGCCCATTCCCTTTCGAGATTCATGAACAAAGATCACCTGACACGGTTTGGGGCGATCCTTTTCGCCTTGGTCCTGCACGAGGCCGTTTCCAAACATGGGTCTTTCTCGCGAGAACGCTCGAGGCGTTCCGGCAGGCACCACTCCTAGCGGTCTATATCACCGCAGGGTGGCCTGAAACCGATCCAAGACCTGTGCCGTTATGCGCTCATGCACGGCATTGACCTCTTCATCGGTAAGGTTGCGATCCGCGGCACGATACACCACCCGGTATCCCACCCCCTTTTGATGCTCGGCCAGAGGCTTGCCGCGGTAGAGATCAAAAATGGAGACGGATTCCATGAGCGGCTCCGGCAGGGATCGAATGAAGGCCAAGGGATCGGCCACAGGCAGGCTGGCATCCACGATGAGGGCCATATCCCGAACCACGGAAGGAAACTTGGGCAGCGCAGTAAAGCCGGGATGCGGATTTTTCAGGGCAAACAGGGCTTCAAAATCCAGTTCGAAGTAGTAAGCTTCTCGCTTGAGGTCAAAGGCTTCCTGCACATCGGGGTGAATGCGCCCAAGCGAGCCCACTCCTCGACCCTTCACTTCCAGGGTTGCGCAGCATCGCGTATCCCCGTAAGGGGGCAGTGCATTCCGCGTAAAGCTGTACTGAGATTCCTCCAGATGCAGCGCCGCAAGGATCTCTTCCACCACCCCCTTGACATCCGTGTAGTCCACGGCGTCTTCGGCCCCGTAAATCGGTTGAGAATCTCGGCGTCCAACCACAATACCGGCCAAGTGATGGTCTTCCCGAGGCAGCAATTCGCCTTGTTGAGGCAGAAAGACTTTGCTCAGTTCAAAGAGCCGAACATCGAGGTTGCCGCGATCCAGGTTGAGGCGAGTCGCCTGCAGCAGTCCCGGAAGCAAGGTGGTGCGCATGACGGCCTGTTCCTCGCTCAGGGGATTGAGCAGCCGCACCGGCTGCAGCCTCGCATCGTCCTCGGCCAGCCGCAGGGATCGCAGCGCTTTTTCCGACGTGAAGGAAAAAGTGAGCACTTCGTAGTAGCCGGCGGCTTCCAGAAGTCTTTTGAGTTCCCCGCGGGTCTGGGCATGAGGGTCCACGGGATCGCTGTAAAGAGGCACCTGCGCATGGGTCACCGGAACCTTGTCGTATCCCGTCAAGCGGGCCACTTCCTCGGCCAGATCCACTTCTCGGGTCACATCCGGCCGAAAGGATGGCGGAAGGACCTGCAAGGTTTCGGCATCCACAGGTGTCACGTCCATTTCCAGCGACCGAAGCACGTCAGCCATCTGTTGCGCGGAAAGGTTCATGCCGAGAAAGCGATTCACCTTGGAGACACGCAGACGAATGCGGGGCCGCGGCACGGGCACCGGATAGGCATCCAGGCGACCCTGCGCAATGGACCCTCCGGCAAGCTCCAACATGAGTTGCGCTGCGCGGTCGGCGGCCCGTAGGACTCCTTCGGGATCCACGCCGCGTTCAAAACGGTAGCTGGACTCCGTTCGCAACCCCAGTTTTCGACTGCTTCGTCGAATGCATTCCGGTTGAAAATACGCGCTTTCGATGAGAACCCGCGTGGTGGATTCGGTAATTCCCGACTCCAGTCCGCCCATGATCCCCGCAATGGCCACAGGGCCTTGCCCATCGCAGATGAGCAGCGTATCGTCAAAGAGGGTCCGTTCCACGCCGTCCAGCGTGATGAATTTTTCTCCGGCCACGGCGCGGCGCACCACGATGCGCCCTTCTCGCAGCCGGTCGTAATCAAAGGCGTGCAAAGGCTGCCCCAGTTCCAGCAGCACGTAGTTGGTCACATCCACGATGTTGTTGATGGAACGAATCCCGGCGAATTCCAGTCGACGCCTCATCCATGAAGGGGACGCTCCGACGGTGACCCCTTCGATGAGGCGCGCCGCATAGCGAGGGCACCCCATGGGGTCTTCCAAGGTCACGGAAGCCAGGGTCTCGATGCGTGGACCCGTTTCCTTCACATCAATGATGGGATAGCGCACGGAGGTGCCGCAGATGGCCGCCACTTCGCGAGCGATGCCCACCATGGACAAGCAGTCGCCTCGGTTGGGGGTGATGGACACATCCAGTCGCACATCGTTCAGATCCAAAACTTCCGCCAGTGAAAGACCCACCTGGGTGTCCTCGGGTAAAACCCATATGCCGGAAGCGTCGTCGCCCAGCTGCAGTTCCTTTTGAGAACACAGCATGCCCCGAGACAGTTCGCCGCGAATGGTCGCTTCTTGAATCTCCATACCCGACGGCAACACCGTTCCGGGCAAGGCCAGAGGAACATGTTGCCCTACCGCCACGTTGGGCGCCCCACACACCACGCGCCGTTCCTCGCGGCCATCCTGGACGCGACAAATCTTGAGCCTGTCGGCTTTGGGGTGCGCTTCCACGGCGGTGATGCGCCCCACCACCACCGTTTCCAGGTAGGCGTACGGCTTTTCCACGGCTTCCACTTCGAGCCCCACCATGGTGAGCCGCTCCGCCAGTTGTTCCATGTCCATGGTGGGGGTCACGTAATCGCGAAGCCACGCACCGCTGACAATCATGGATTATCCCCTTTGCATGAACCTATGAGGGTCGGGCCGTTGCGGTCTCGCGAAGTCAAAGGGCACGACCGTGCGCTGTCGTGCCCTTTGTGTGTTCCGTCCAGCCCGCCGACCTCGTGTGCTTGTCATCCCCTCAGAACTGGCGCAGGAATCTCAGATCGTTTTCAAAAAAGAGCCTGAGGTCGTTGATGCCGTATTTGAGCATGGCAATGCGCTCAATGCCCATACCAAAGGCAAACCCGCTGACTTCATCGGGATCGTAGCCCACCATCTTAAATACTTCCGGATCCACCATGCCTGAGCCGAGGATTTCCAGCCAGCCGCTGTGGGAGCACACCCGGCATCCCGCCCCTTTGCATATGACACACTGAATGTCCACTTCGGCGCTGGGTTCCGTAAAAGGAAAAAAACTCGGCCGAAACCGAAGGCCCACATGAGGGCCGAACATCTGATGCACAAAGACCGTGAGGACCCCCTTGAGGTCGCCGAATGAGACGCCCTGGCCCACCATGAGACCCTCCACCTGATGGAACATGGGAGAGTGGGTCACGTCGGAATCGCACCGGTAAGCCTTTCCCGGCGCGATGATCTTGATGGGCGGCTTCTTGCGTTCCATGGTACGCACCTGAAGCGGTGACGTGTGGGTCCGCAGCACCACGTCCTCGGAAACGTAAAACGTGTCTTGCATGTCCCGAGCCGGGTGGTCCTTGGGAATGTTCAAGGCTTCAAAGTTGTAATAGTCGAGCTCGACCTCGGGCCCTTCCACCGTTTCAAAGCCCAGCCGATTAAAGATGGTGGCAATTTCCATGGCCGTCTGCGTGATGGGGTGCAACCGTCCTCGAAGCGGGCGCCGGCCGGGCGCCGTGATGTCCAGAAGATCCCCTTCGCGAGCCGCCCGTTCCTTGGCCCGTTGCATGGCTTCATCCAGAATCGTCTCCAAGCGGGCCTTGACCTCATTGAGAACTTTTCCCACAGCGGGGCGCCGGTCGGGGTCCACGCGACCGAGGGTCTTAAACAGGGCCGTCAGTTCCCCTTTGCGTCCCAAATAACGCACGCGCAGCGCCTCCAGCGCCTTGAGGTCATCTGCGCAGGCAGCCACGGCCTGTTCCGCCTGATCAAGCAGGGCTCGTGCTGTGGCTTCCATGGGCTCTACGCCGCTTCTTTGGCCAGGGCCACCAGTTTGGCAAAGGCATTGGGATCATGCACGGCGAGACTCGCAAGAATCTTGCGGTCCAAAGCCACCTGAGCCTTTTTCAGTCCGTTCATGAAACGCCCGTAGCTCATGCCGTGCTGACGGGCGGCGGCATTGATGCGCATGATCCACAGGCTTCGAAAATCGCGCTTTCGAGCTTTTCGATCCCGATAGGCATAGACCAAGGCCCGTTGTACCGTTTCCTTGGCCGTGCGCAGCAGCTTGCTTCGGCCTCCTCGATACCCCTTGGCCATATGGAGAATCTTCTTGCGCCGCTGGCGCGACTTGACCGCTTTTTTCACTCGAGGCATGGTACCGGCTCCTTCAGTCTCTTTTCGTGCGCGCCGTGCAAAAGACGGCGTGTGGGTTCTCGGCGTGTTCTAGGCATAGGGAAGCATGCGCGAGACAGCCCTGAAATTCGCGCAGTCCACAAGGGTAGATTGGCGCAGGGCTCGTTTTCGCTTCGCCGTTTTCTTAGTCAGGATATGGCTCTTGCCCGCCTTGGCTCGCGCAAATAGACCGCCGCCCGTGCGATGAAAGCGCTTGGCGGCTCCACGTTTGGTTTTCAGCTTGGGCATGAATTCCTCCAGAATTCGTTCATCGGTGGTCACAACACATCGCGTTCGTCACACGTCCCACGTACCGAGGCCTTCCGGCAATCGAAACGTGTAATCTATTGACAGCCCCTAAAGGTGTCAAGCGTTTTGTCCGACGGCACCGGACCTTAATGGCGCTCAAAGGCCTCAAGACTTGGGGGCAAGGATCATGACCAGATTGCGCCCTTCCATCTTGGGCGGCACTTCCACCACCACCTCGTCCTTAAGTTCATCTAGCACCCTTTGCAGTACCATCTCGCCTCGATCCTTGAAGGCGATTTCGCGGCCTCGAAAGATCACCGTCACCTTGGCTTTGTCTTTTTGTGCCAAAAAGCGACGAATATGGCGCAGCTTGGTCTGAATGTCATGTTCGTCCGTCTTGGGCCTGAGCTTGATTTCTTTAACCTGAATAACGGTTTGCTTCTTTTTGGCTTCTTGCGAACGCTTGCTCTGCTGGTAGCGGAACTTTCCGTAATCCATGATCTTGCAGACCGGAGGGTCGGCATTGGGAGCCACCTCCACCAGGTCCAGACCTTCTTCTCGAGCTGCGTTCAGAGCCTCATCCAAGGGCAGAATGCCCAACTGGTTTCCGTCCGCACCAATGACGCGCACATGTCGCGCGCGGATTTTTTCATTGATGTTTCCTTGTTCCCTTTTCAGAGTCCGGTCCTCCCTTCGTTTAAGGTTACGCTCGACACCGCGGCCACCTTACACCGCGCCTAAACCAATCCGTCCACCGGAACCTTCCAGGCATTCCTTTTGCAAAAGATCGATCACCGCCTCAGGGCGCATGAGTTCCAACTGCTGCCCGTCCCTTTTTCTCGGGCGCACCGCTTGGGCTTCCACCTCGCTGTCGCCGATGACCAGCATGTAAGGGACCTTTTGCAGCTGCGCTTCTCGAATCTTGAAGCTCAGCTTTTCACTGCGTTCGTCGATTTCCACTCGCACCCCCGCTTCCTTGAGCCGCTCATACACGGTGCGGGCAAAGGGAAGCTGTTTGTCCGTGACCGTCACAATCACGGCCTGGACCGGAGCCAGCCACGTGGGAAAGGCGCCGGCATAATGCTCGATGAGCACTCCCAGAAACCGTTCAATGGCCCCAAGAATCACGCGGTGCAGCATGACCGGGCGGTGCCGTTGGCCGTCCGGGCCCACGTAGGTGAGGTCAAAGCGTTCAGGCAGCGTAAAATCGCATTGAATGGTGGCGCATTGCCATTTGCGTTCTAATGCATCCCGAAGCTTCACATCGATCTTAGGCCCGTAAAAGGCCCCTTCCCCTTCGCAGATGTGATAGGGAATTCCCTTATCTTCCAGAGCCGCCATGAGCGCTCTGGTGGCTCGCTCCCAATCTTCATCGGTACCGATGGACTTTTCAGGCCGCGTGCTGATTTCCATCTCGTAGGAAAACCCGAAGAGTCCCATGACCTCGATGACAAAATCCACAATGCCTTGAATTTCCGAGTGCAACTGTTCGGGCGTGCATAAAATGTGCGCATCATCCTGCGTGAACTGGCGCACGCGCAACAGTCCGTGAAGCACCCCGGACTTTTCGTGGCGATGCACCGTGCCCAGTTCAAAGTAGCGAATGGGCAAATCCCGGTAACTGCGCACCCTGGACTTGTAGATGAGCATGTGCGAGAGGCAGTTCATCGGCTTGATCCCGTAGGATTGGCCCTCGATTTCCGTAAAGTACATGTTTTCTCGATAATTGTCGAAGTGGCCCGACCGCTTCCATAAATCGGTTTTGAGAAGCGTCGGTCCCATGACGATTTGGTACCCTCGACGCAGATGCTCTTTCTTTTCAAAGGTTTCCAGAATATGCCGCAAGATGGCTCCCTTGGGATGGTAGATGACCATGCCGGCGCCCACTTCGTCGGAAAAACTGAAAAGATCCAGTTCCCTTCCCAGTCGACGATGATCCCGGCGCTGGGCTTCGGCCAGGAAGTCCAAATATTTTTTAAGCCCTTTTTTATCGGGAAAAACGGTGCCATAGATCCGCTGGAGCATGGGATTGCGTTCATCCCCGCGCCAGTAGGCTCCGGCTAAGGAGAGCAATTTGTACGCCTTCACATAGCTGGTGTCGGGAATGTGGGGGCCTCGGCACAAGTCCACAAACGTTCCCTGGCGGTACACGGACACGATGGGTTCCGTGAGTTCTTCCAGGAGCTGCACCTTGTAGATTTCTCCGCGTTCTCGAAACAGCTCGATGGCCTTTTCTCGAGGCATTTCCTGGCGCTCAAAAGGCAGTGCCGCCGCAATGATTTCCGCCATTTTGGCTTCAATCTTTTCCAAATCCTCAGGGCTGAAGGATTGGGACGAGTCAAAATCGTAGTAAAAGCCACTTTCAGTGGCCGGCCCGATGGCGATCTTCGTTCCGGGAAACAATTCCTGGACCGCCTGCGCCATGATGTGGGACGTGCTGTGGCGAAGAATTTCCAAACCTTCCGGAGTCTCCGCCGCGAGAGGTTCCAGGATGCCTTCCTCTTCAATGGGCGCTCGAAGATCCAGCAGTTTGCCGTTCAGTCGAGCCGCCACCCAAGCGTTCTTGGTTTTTTTCCACTGGGCCAGAGCATCCTTGACGGCCGCTCCTTTGGGCAGTTCCACGAATGTTCCATCCGAAAAGGTCACACGAACGCTTTCTGCCTGTTCCGCCATGGCTGTTTTCTTCCTCTTCTCCCACATCACCCTTTGAGGGCTGAGGGCTGCGCATCGGGCCGTATTCATAAAAAAAGCATCAGCCGCCTCAAGACGGACCTGATGCTTTACACTCCATTCAACCTGTCTGGGCGCTGGAAGGGAAAACCCGTACCGCGTGCTGTTCCACCCGCGAGCCTTAAACCATCCTTTGATGCGTTAGTCTGAGTCCAATCTTGGTTTTGTGAACCTTGCCAAGAGGTTCCTTATGGTAGGCACGGGCGGGATTGAACCGCCGACTTCTACCGCGTCAAGGTAGCGCTCTCCCACTGAGCTACGTGCCTACAAAGTTGAGCTACCTATTAGCCAATTCGTCCCAACTGTGTCAAGGGAAATGCTGCACACACTCATGGGCGTTACGCCAATTCGTCCGTTCCGGCGGGTCGGCCTTTGTCCCAGAGGCGAATGCCTACAAGTGTGTAATGCAGTCCACTCACCACGGTAATGAGTCCGGTGGCGACATAGAGCAGCCTGCGCAGATCCACGGACCAGGCCATCAAAGGCTGCGACAGTGTCACCAAAACAGTCAGGATTTGGGCCAGCGTCGTCAACTTGCTCACAAGGCTCGGACGAATTTCCAAAGGAATTTGAAAGAACCAAAAGGTCACGACCCCGGTGAGAATGAGAAGGTCCCGGCTGACGGCCACGATTACCAAGGCATTGGGCACAAGGTGCAAATGCCCCAACAAAATGAAGCTGCTCACCAGAAGAATCTTGTCCGCCAACGGGTCCAAATAGGCCCCCAGTTGACTCTTCTGATGAAACACTCGCGCAATAAAGCCGTCCAGGCCGTCGGTGATTCCGGCCAAGAAAAAGACCGCAAGAGCACCCGTGAGCCTCTCGCTCAGCAATAGCCAGACAAGCAGGGGGGTGAGCAAAATACGCAGGAGCGTCAAAATGTTGGGTATGGTCATGGAGTTTTCGATTCCTGGGCCGGCGCTATTTCGGATTCCACGGCAAGGGACTCCACCGCAAAGGTGACCATGCGGGCCGAAGGGTCCATTCCTTCCACGCGCAGAACCATGGTCGGGCCAACCCGCAGACCGTCCAGAACCATCACTGCTTCAGGATTGACGTTCTTGGTTCGCACCTTGACGCCATTGGTTTCCAAAACCATCGAATCTACGGCAAATGCCTTGGACCTTTCTAAAAGCTTTTCTTCCATGGCCAACCATGCCGCATAGGAAGCATCGCCTTTAACAGCAATTTCCCAAACGCCCTCCTGAAGATTCGGCGTGGCCGTCCCAAGCGCCGTGGACGCCGGTTTAGCGAAGACGCGCCCCGGGAGGCTCCCTTGGGTGAACATCGCTTCCATTTTGGAAACCGTCATCTCCGCTAAAAGGAGCAGACCTTCCATGAAGTCCTCCCCAAAAGCCGAAACCTGTTCTTCCACGGTCCCCATCACCCGCCCCGACACTACGTCCATCACCTTGAGCCAAACCGCCAAGGCATTCCCCGTTTTCTGCCCCGTCCCCACCACCAGGTGAGACGCTCCTTGCCGGCGAGCTTCTTCCATCCACGGTTGAATCTGTTCCTCCGTCAAAGGAAGCTCCCTGGGCATCTCGGCGGGAAATTCCATCTGCCATCCATAGTCCGAGGCTTCGTCGGCCACCCACTGGCCCAGGCCGCCTTCTGCCGAAAACGTGTCCTTGGAAACCCCAGACCACAATCCATTCCAGTTTTCCGCCACCACCCACAGAATCCGCTTTTGAAGCGACTTCTGGCGGGCCGGGCCTAAGGCCGCGTCCTCGCTCTTGAAGGGCGCCGCCGGGCCGGATTCTTCACGGAATGCCGCCTCTTTTGAGGCGCTTTGACCGCCTTCTTTGGCAGAAAGTGGGACTTGATCGATCATGCCCAATTTTTCGAGATCCGCGCGCAGCGTTTCCAAGGCCACGCCCACGGACCCTTGCACGCGGTAGAGATCCCCGTCCACATATTCATCGAGAATTTTAAAACTCTGCGCGTACCGTTCCGCTTGAGACAAAACGTCCTTTCGAATCTCTTGGCTCTTTTGCGACAGCTCCTGCCCCGAAACCAGGGTGCCGACGGCTTGCCACACCGCTTGGCGAAGAAGATCTTCCAGCGCCTGAGCGCGGGACTGGGCGCGATTGTTCGGTTGCAAAGGGGCAGCCCCTTGCGCCACGAAGCTCTGGGACCCTTCGTGTGCGGCCCATGCCCACGGCTCGGTCCCGCAGCCAAACCCCACCAGGAGACTGAAAAGCCCAAGAACCCATCGGCTGCCAAGAAGTCTGATCATGGGTCCCTCACCCCGTGTGCGCCCCACTCCCTGGAAACACCACTAAATGTCTTCTCCTCCAAACATCCTCTCTTTCCCCCACAGTGCGTTCATTGCTATCATAAGCTGATTCATAACTCAAAGTTCAAAGTGGCGGGGTGTGATGCCATGAGCATGGATCGATGTAGGGTCTTTGGGGTGTGGATGGAGCCGCGAAACATCCATTTGCTCACCTCCATCATCGAAGCCTACGAAGGACTGGGCGTGGTCACCACGGAAGATCCTCGCCTGGCTCACGTGCGCATTGCGGTAGCTCCGGGCTGTGAAGCGGAACTCATGACGGTCCTCGATCATGAAAAACAACGCCTGGGCATTCGATCCTTTGCGCAAAGCGTTCCTTGAAATCGTCAACGGGTTGGACTAAGACGAAAGGGGCGGTGAAAATGGCCGGAGGTGCTCAAAGTTTTTGCCGGCACGAAACGTTTGATGCCAAAGAGGCAACATGTCATGAGTGAGAGTCTTTCTCGGCCCGCAAACCAAGCCTCAAGCAGTCCAGGGGAACCTCGACCCTTCGCGGCCCAAGCCCGCACCTACCAAGAAGGTGAGCTCATTGTGGTGCAGGATGAGCCTCTTCAGGGTTTTTTTGTTATTCTTGACGGCCATGTGCGAATTTCCAGAGAGGATCGAAGAGTCCGCGTGTTGAAACAAAAGGACGTTTTCGGCATGGAGGCGATGGTCCATCGGGGAAAGTGCCCTTACAGTGCCAGAGCGATGACACCATGCCGTGTCTTGTTCTATGAGATGGAAGCCTTTGACGACTTTTTGTACGCGCGTCCTCAAGCCGTTCGAGACCTGGTGCGGTCGCTGCTTCGGCAACTCACAGACACCTCCCTCGCCGTCAGTGGAGAAGAATCGTTTGTTCTTTCCAGTGAAGTGGAAGTTCGCCATTACCGGGATGGGGAAACCATCATCTCGGAAGGGGAAGAGAGCGATGAATTTTACCGCTTGATTTCGTCGACCACGGGCCTTCGCGTCACGCTTCGAGGAATAGAAATCGGCCGCATCGATCAGCCGGGGGAATTTTTCGGGGAAATGGCCTGCCTTCTCAAGGCCCCTCGCCAAGCCACGGTCACGAGCATGGGCGATAGCCTTGTGCAGGTCTATCGGCCTCAGCGGTTGGAGTCCATCGTCGGTGAAGATCCTCAACTGGCCATGAAGCTGATCGGTACGCTCGCTCGACGGCTTTCTTCCGCCAATATCCGATTGACCGAAAAGGAGATCAAGTCGAGAGAATGGAAGGACTTTGTGTAGCTCAGTCCGCTCAGCCGCTGGGGCTCTACGTCCACACCTTCGGCTGCCAGATGAATACCTACGACTCTCTTCGCGTGCAACGGCTGCTCGCCCAAGACGGCTATGCGCTCACTACCAATGCAACCGATGCGGATGTGATTTTCATCAACACCTGTTCCGTGCGGGAAAAAGCTGAACAAAAGGTCTTTTCCCTTTTGGGGCGGCTGCGGCGTCTGAAATCGCGCAAGCCTTCTTTGGTCATTGTGGTTGGTGGCTGTGTGGCCCAACAACTGGGAAGCACCCTTTTGGAACGCTTTCCTCACGTTGACGTGGTGGTGGGCACCCGCGCTTTGGGATCTCTTCCCCACATTCTTCGTTCCGTTCGGCGCGGCGCTTCACGGGTTGCGCATGTGCCAGACCAGGATGAAGAAGGCTGGCGGGAACTGTTCGGGCAAACTGAGGCGTGGGTCACGGACGTGGTGGCCCCGGTGACGGTCATGCAGGGTTGTGACAACTTTTGCACCTATTGCATTGTGCCTTATGTGCGCGGCCGGGAACGCAGCCGTCCCAGTCGCGAAATTCTTCGAGAGGTGCAATTGCTGGTGGAAAAAGGAGCCCGAGAAGTCCTTCTTTTAGGTCAAAATGTCAACAGCTACGGTAAGGGACTGGAGGAAAAAACGCGCTTTTCCGATCTTCTGCGCCTTCTTGCACGAGAAACCGATGTGGTTCGCCTCCGCTTCACCACGTCCCATCCCAAAGACCTGACCGACGACTTGATTCAGTGCTTTGTGGATCTTTCTCCGCTCTGCCCCCACATTCACCTGCCCTTTCAGTCCGGTTCCGACCGCATACTCAAGAGAATGCATCGAGGCTACAGCGCGGAAGAGTATTTCAGGAAAGTGGAACGCCTTCGAGCCGCCTGCCCAGAGATCAGCATTTCCGCCGATGTCATGGTAGGGTTTCCCGGAGAAACTCGAGAAGATTTTGAACGAACACTGGATCTGCTGCGCACCGTGGAATTCGATTCCCTCTTCTCCTTTCGCTATTCGGATCGACCCCATACGGCGGCCCGCCTCTTCCCCGATAAGGTGAGTGAGGAAGAAAAGGCGCACCGCCTCACCGAACTGCAGGCGCTTCAGGCAGCCATCACCCTGAAGAAGAATCTCATGGAAGTTGGCCAAGTCCGCGAAGTGCTGGTGGAATCCACCAGCAAATCTGGACAAGGACAGATGAGCGGGCGAACGCCTCACAACCGCATTGTCAATTTTGAAGGCTCGCAGGCATTGAAAGGCCGGCTAATCCCGGTCACAATTACAGAAGCCTATGCGCATTCGCTCAAAGGACGGCCGGTTTTCCCGCTTGAGGATTTGAGTGGCCAAAGGCCCTGAGGATCGGAAAGCCCTGAGGTCGGCACAGCACCGCCCCTGCTTGTTGCACAAAAGGAGATATCATGTATCGATTGATGAAGGTCGCCGGTTTGGTCATGGACCCGCAGACCAATACGCCCATCGTCATCTTGAACGACCCCCAAGGGGACCACCACCTGCCCATTTGGATTGGTCTGCTGGAAGCCACCTCGATCGCCACGGAACTGGAAAAGATCAAGTTTCCGCGCCCCATGACCCATGATCTGGTGAAAAACCTTTTGGACCACCTGCATGTGCAGGTGGAAAAGATCGAGGTTTGCGACCTGAGGGAAAACACCTACTATGCCTTGATCTATTTGCGGACCGAAATGGGCGTGAGTCCCATCGATTCGAGGCCCAGTGACGCCATTGCCATCGCCTTGCGCACCAATGCCCCCATTTACGTCAAAGAGGATGTGTTGCGGCGTTCCCAAAAGGTGACGGAAAAGAAGACCCACCCCGTGTTTCGGCAGGAAGACAAGCACAATCTGGAAGATCTGCTGGAAAAGCTCAACCCAGAAGATTTCGGCAAATACAAGATGTGAGCCATCACGATGCCTGCTGAGCGCCATGCCACCATGATCGATGGGGAGACTCTGGCGGATCTCATCGCCGTGGCCCGCGGCAGAAAACCCGCCGAACTGTGCCTGAAAAACGCGCGCCTCATTAATGTGTGGACCGGGGACGTGCTGTGCCGGGATCTCGCCGTGCATCGAGGCCGGTTTGCGGGCTGGGGAACATACCAAGGCCTGCAGGAAATGGCGCTCAACGGGGCCTATGTCGCCCCGGGATTCATCGACGCGCACCTTCACTTGGAAAGCACTTTGTTGTGTGCCGAGGAGTTTGCCGCCGCCGTGGTCCCTCACGGCACCACGGCCGTGGTGCTGGATCCTCACGAAATCGCCAACGTCTTAGGGCTTCGCGGTGTGCGCGCCTTGATGCAGTCCTGTGAAGGGCTTCCTGTGGATTTTTTCTTCACGCTTCCCAGTTGTGTGCCAGCAGCATCTCTGGACCCTTCCGGAGCGGTGCTTCGCGGATCCGATCTGCAGACGCTGCGCGGTCATGCCAGAGTGCTTGGCTTGGCAGAAATGATGAATTTTCCCGGCGTGCTGGCCATGGATGCCGAGGTGTTGGATAAGATCGTGCTTTTTCAGGACACGTCTATGGACGGCCACTGCCCTGGACTTCAGGGCCTGGACCTCAACGCCTATATCGCCTGCGGCCTGCATTCCGACCACGAAACGACGGCCCTTGAGGAAGCTCGAGAAAAACTGGCCAAGGGCCTCGCCCTCATGATTCGAGAAGGCAGCCAGTCCAAGGACCTGGCCGCGCTGTTGGATGCCGTGACGGACACCACATGGCCCCGCTGCCTGTTCGTTTCCGACGATCGCCATCCCACAGATCTTCTTCGCGAAGGGCACATGGATGCCATTGTGAACCGTGCGATGGCTTTGGGCATGGATCCCGTGCGGGCCTTGACTTTGGCGTCATGGAACCCGGCTCAGCTTTTCGGGCTTCGACGCCGAGGCGCCCTGGCGCCTGGGTACATGGCCGATTTTTCCGTGAGCCCAACCCTCAGGCCTTGGAATCCCGTGATGGTTTTCAAAGACGGGCGTCTCGTGGCCCGCGACGGGCGTCTGTGTACACCCATAGCCACACGGAAAGACCAGCTGATGAAAACACTTGAAAGCCCTATGGCCGTCCAGCATGTGGACCCACACCGGTTTCGCGTTCCCGCTGCAGGAAGAGAGCTGCGCGTCATCGGCCTGCGAGAAGGTTCCTTGATCACGGATCATTTGATTCTTCCCGCCACGGTTCAAGACGGGTGGGCCGTCTGTGATCCTTCGCGGGATCTATTGAAAATGGTCGTCTTTAACCGCTACGCCGATCCCGATGCATTCAATCAACCGGCGGTGGGATTTGTGCAGGGCTTTGGATTGAAAGAAGGGGCTTTGGCCAGCACGGTGGCCCACGATGCACATCATCTCGTGGCCGTCGGCGCCAGCGATGACGCTATTGGATATGCCGTGCGGGCCGTGGTGGAAAGCCGAGGGGGGTTGAGCGTCAGTGATTCCAAGGGAATCATCGCTCACATGCCCCTACCCCTTGCCGGGCTCATGAGCGTGGAGCCTTTGGATCGGGTGTGCGGGGCGCTGGAAGAAGTCACCCGAGCGGCCCACGCCCTCGGTTCGACCCTGCAGCATCCTTTCATGGCCCTGTCTTTTCTTGCCTTGCCGGTCATTCCGGCCCTCAAGATGAGTTCGCGAGGTCTGGTGGATGTGGAACGGTTTGAAATTGTACCTCTATTTGTGTGAGCCCGACGCCAAGTCCAGTCGGTTCGCGGGAGGGCTCCAATAGAAGTGCGACGAGGGAAACCGATTGCTTCGAGCGGGGCAGTTCTGTTATGAGGATTCAAGCTGGCGGCTCACCGCTCATGGGAAATTTTCCAACAACTGACCGTAAGAGGAGGCCATCATGTCCGTCTTGACCTGTCGATCCTTTGATGACGTGGTGAATTTCGCCATTAAGAAAGAAGAACTGGCCATGGATTTCTACCAGAAGTGCGCCGATAAGGCTAAGAACCCCGGTATCAAAGAATTCTTTCTTGAAATGGTCGAGGAAGAAAAGAAACATCGCGAGCTGCTTAAGGGACTTGATCCCGCCGGGTTGGAAAGCTTCAAACTGGACACGGTCCAGGATCTCAAAATCAGCGATTATCTCATGGACGTCCCTTTTCGAGATGACATGACGTACCAGGAAGCACTCACGCTGGCCATGAAAAAGGAAGAAAAGGCTCACGCCTTTTACAGTGCCTGGAAAGAAAAGTGCATGCACGAAAAGACGGCCAAGATTTTTGAGATGCTTGCGCAGGAAGAGATCAAACACAAGCGCAAGATCGAAGAAATCTATGACGACCAGATCCTCACTTGGGATTGATGGCGGCTTGAACGGCTCATTTCACGAGAGAACCCGCCGGCTTCTCAAGCGGGTTCTTTCTTTTTTGGCGCTTCGAGAAACCCATGCATCCAACCGCAAAAGGTTACTTTGCCGCCTCGGCGGCGTGTCTGATCTGGGGAGGTTCCTTTGTGGCCACCAAGGTGGCCCTGCTCAGTTTCACGCCCCACATGCTGCTCGCACTGCGCTTTGCCATGGCGTGCGCCATTCTGGTGCCCGCATTCCTGGTTTTCCAAAGGGAGGCTCTGCGCCTGCGGGATCTTGGGCTCTTTTGCCTTTTGGGCCTCATGGAACCGGGTTTGTATTTTTTGTGCGAAACCCGAGGTCTGCAGTACACGAGCGCTTCCGTGGCGTCGCTCATTATCGGGTCCATTCCCGTATTCGTGATGCTTTTGGCTTCCATTTTTCTCAAGGAACCCTTGCACGCCAGGACCGGCCTGGGCACGGCCATGACCCTGGTGGGCATCGCCTTTCTCGTGCACAAGGACATGGCCGCCGCCCCGGTGGGCCCATCCCCTCTCAAGGGCAATCTGCTTATCGTGGGGGCAGCTCTGTGTGCTTCGGTCTATACCATCGTCAGCCGGTCCCTGAGCGCTCGATATCGCCCCATGACCTTGACGACCATTCAGGCGACCTTTGCCACGGTGTTTTTCACTCTGTTGGCCGTGGCAGACGGATCTCTCACCGTGATGGGTCCTTTGTCGGCATCAGCCCTGAGCAGTCTGGTCTTTCTCGGCCTGCTGGCCACGCTGGGGGCGTTTTGGCTATACAACTTTTCCTTGAGCGTCCTCCCGGCATCCCAGGTAGCCGTTCTGATCAACCTCATTCCTCTGGTGACCGTGCTGAGCGCGCGCGTGTTCCTGAACGAGACCTTGTCCTGGGCTCAGCTGATCGGCGCGCTTCTCATTCTGGCGGGTGTGCGCGTGAGCACCACCTCCACCCAAGGGTCGTGGCTCTATAGCGACTCTAAGATCCTGCAGATTCTGCGATCAAAGGGCCGGAGTGCATACGGGAGTTTTCCCCTTGCGGCGTCGCAGCAACACATAGACGGCTCCAGCCCCACCATCCCACGTTCTCGCACTGGCAAAGGCAAGTACTAGCCTTTTGAGAGGGGCTCGCGTCAGCCAGCCCACCAGTTCCCGCTTCAAAATGGGTTCTTTGCCCTTGGAATTGAGTCCACGGCCACAGATGACCAGCACGCAGCGCAGACCTCGGGTGTGGCTGCGCACAATGAAATCCGTCAGGGCCTTTTGCGCTTCCGGCCGTGTGAGCCCGTGCAGGTCCACGTGGGCCTGATAGCTGAAGTCGCCGTTGCGCAGACTCTTGACAATGTTCGGCGCCAGGCCGATTACCGCGCCGTCCATGTATTCATCGGAAAAATGCACGGAAAACCGACTTTCTCCGCTCACCAATTCGGCCAAGTGCGCCAGAACTCCCGCATCCTCGTGCCTGGCAAACTTTGGAAAACTGCGCGTGGGGGCTTTGGGGGCAATACGCTGCCTATGGCCTTCGGGTAAAGGGGTCACGTCGGCCATAGCCTTCAAGAAAAGACTCGATTCCGTCTCGGGCGACTCCGTCGCCACAGCGTCCCTGGACGGCGTATTGGAAAGACTTTCCTGGCTGTTCCCCCGTTTTCTCTTGGGTTTCACATATTGATTCAAGCAGGAGAAAGGAGTATAGAAGCCGTGCTCTTTGACGGGCGGCGAACTGTCGTGAACTGACGGTGCGCTCTTTTTTCTTCTTCTTCGAGTCATGACCGCACTCCATGGGTTTAATCCTCTCACTAGAGGGGCTGAAGCCGGGATATCTTTTCATGCGTCCTTACATCCTCATTGATTCGGACCAAAGACTGCAAGAGACGATCTCGACGGTTCTCACATGCTCTCGCATTGCCGTGGACACGGAATCCAACGGCTACTACGCCTACTACGAACGGGTCTGCCTAATTCAGCTGTCCACGGAACAGGACGACTACATCATTGACATGCTAAACATCGCCCACCCGGAGTGTTTGTCAAACATTTTTGAAAATTCGAGCATAGAAAAAATTTTTCATGCCGCATCCAACGATATCGGAGCTCTTAAAAGGGATTTTCAGTTCACCTTCCGCCATGTCTTTGATACAGCCATCGCATGCAAACTGCTTGGCCAAAAGCGCCTCGGCCTCTCCCATGTCTTGGAAGCCCACTTTCAGGTGCAGCTGGACAAGAAATGGCAGCGCTGCGACTGGGGCGCGCGCCCCTTGAACGATTCCCAACTCCACTACGCGCGCCTGGACACCCATTACCTCATTCCCTTGCGGAATAAACTCCATGAAGCCCTGGTGCGGCGCGGATTGTGGCCACAGGCCCAAGAAGCCTTTGCCAAAGTGTGCGCCCAGGCGCCCCCTCGAGAACGGTTTCCCGCCAACGGCTATGAGCGGCTTTCAGGCACGCGTACCCTTTCTCGACGCGCCAAAGCCGTCCTTCGCGATCTCTACACCTATCGAGATCAGATGGCCAGACGGCTGGATCGAGCCCCGTTTCGGGTGCTTTCCAACGAAGCCCTCATTCGGCTGGCGCAACGCCTGCCCAAGACCCCGGAGGAACTGCGTGCCATCAAGGGACTGCCGCAAACCTTTAAGACCGGCACCCAGGCTCGGCAACTTTTGACCGTGATTCTTGATGCTCTAGAAGCGCACAAGAGCGCCAAAGCACGAAGCATGTCTTCGTGACAACGGTCCGCCGCATGATACGGCACGTTTTTCACGGCCGCATTCGTTAAATATTTAAAGACTTATGGAGTGAGCCATGCTTCTTGATGCTCGCATCACCTTGCAAGACTGTTTCAAAACCTTTCGGCATGACCAGGAAAAGGCCAGGAATCCTCAAGACACGGTACGGTGGGTTCGCCAGCGCTTGGAAAATCTGCAAATGGATATTCTGGCCAAGACCCTGCGCATTGACTCCGGGCGGCTAGACATTCCCGTCTACCTTAGCCTGTGCGGTTCCGATGCCTCGCCTCTGACCGGCACCAAAAAACAGATGGGCAAAGGAGCGACGCCGGCCCAGGCTGAAGCCAGCGCCCTTATGGAACTCATGGAACGGTTCAGCTTTTTTTCCTTCATCCATGCCCAAAGGTTCCTGAGGGCTTCCATGAAAACCCTGCACGGCCCCTTTACGCCACCTGAGCGGCTTCTTCAGGCTGTCCATGATCAGGCGACTCCTCTCACTCGTGTGCGCACTTTTCTCGAAACCTGCCCTCTGCGCTGGGTTCCCGCCCGAAACTTTACGGAGGAGCAGGATGAATGGGTCCCCATCGATTGGTTCTATCTCATCAACGAATACAACGGCCCCGCGGCAGGAAACACTCTGGAAGAGGCCTTATTGCAGGGCTTGTGCGAAGTAGTGGAACGGCATGTGGGGTCGGTGATATCCCATGAGCGCCGCGTCACACCCGCTATTGATCTTCAGAGTGTCCAGGATGAGGCAGCCGTGGAATTGCTGCAAAAGTTTCAGCGGTGCGGCATTCGTCTGTTCGTTCACGATTTTTCCTTGGACACGGGCATTCCCACAGTGGGGGTTTTGGCCTATGATCCCAAAACATTTCCCCAACGCAGTGAAATCATCTTTACCGCCGGCACCACGTCCCATCCCGCAAAATCCCTGTGCCGCGCTCTAACAGAAGTGGCTCAGCTGGCCGGAGATTTTGAAAACCGCACCACTTACAGGCCCACTTTGCCCAAGTACGCCTCCCTTCAAGAAGCCAGATATCTTATGGAATCCGACCGCACGGTGCCCCTGAAAGCCCTGCCCGATGTGAGTCACGATAACCTTCGGGTGGAAATTGAGCAGGCCGTGCAGAGCTTATCCCGGCTGGGCTTGCCCGTCCTGGCGGTCAATGTGACCCATGAAGCTCTGCAGATTCCCTGCGTGTACGTGATCATTCCTGGAGCGCACTTCTTGGAGCACACGCGCCAGACGGATTTTGCGCAACACATGGCCCGAACGATCCTTCGAAGCCTTGAACCCAAAGAGGCGCTGTCACACCTGCGCCGTCTCGCAGAACTTTTTGGGCCGCGCTTCGACCTCACCTTTTTTACGGCCCATGCCCTGGAACGATTGGAACAGTTTGAAGAAGCTCTGGCTCTCTTTCAACGCTCCCTCACCGAGAAGCCCGACCCGAAGGAAGTCGCCAGCATCCATGTCCATATCGCTTCGTGCCACAAGGAACTCGGCCGCTACGAGAAGGCGCTGGACGCTTTGAACGAAGCGGAAAAATGGAATCCCACGCTTAAGGAGATTTACAATCTCAAAGGGTTTTGTTTCTATCGACTCAAGAAACACATGCAGGCTATTGAAGCCTTTGAAAAAGCCATCGACATCGACCCGGGATCCGCCATCGATTACGCCAACATCGGATCCAACTTAAGAGAGCTGGGGCATTTTCAGGAAGCTCTGCGCCTGTACGAAATGGCTTTGGAACTGGATCCCACCCTGGATTTTGCCCGAGACAATGTGCACCGATTGCGTGCAAAGCTTGCCGTCGAAGTTCAATAACAAAGGCGATGCCCTGCCAAGGGCCGTGAATTTGTGTGCAACCCAATGGGCTGGGTCGCTGCGAGATTCTCGTGGTTTCTTTTCTAACGAACATGCTGCCGAAAGGGCAGCGGCTTCGAGAGCACTTCCACGGGCTTTTCGGGAACCGTGCGGACCACAAGCCGGTCTTTGAGCAGTTCCTGGGCGAGTGCTCGCACGTCGTGTGCCGTCACCGAACGCACCAGGTCCGGGTATCGCAGGGCATAGTCGTATCCTAAGCCGAGCACTTCGTTGACCGCGGCGCTTCGCGCTTGGGCTTCCAAACTTTCCAATTCCAGCACGTGCATGGTGATGACCATGTCCTTGGCCCGCTGCAACTCTTCTTCAGAAATGGGTTCCCGCATGATGCGGTCCAAATGTTCGTGTATAATGGATTCCACCTGCCGTGCGTTTTTCAGCGTGGTTTGCGTGATCACGCCGAAGTATCCCGCACGATACCCACTGAAGGGAAAAGCGTGCACCACATACACCAGGTCCTTGTCGCCACCGCGTAAGGCGCTGTGCAACCGCCCGCCGGGATACCCAATGCCGGACAATACGGCATCCAGAACATCCAGAACCACAACACGAGGATCATGAAGATCGAGCCCTCGAGCACCCACAAAAAGCCCCAGGGACGTCTTGTCGCTGGTTTTTTCCACCACGCGCATTTCTTCAACAGCCAAAGTCTCCGCATCCACCGCGGGCATGGCAAAAGGTCCGGTGGAAGGCCATGGCCCAAAAGCCTTTTTGATCAGCGGAATCACTTGATCCGTCCGAAAATCCCCGTAGATTGCCAAAACCGCCCGCTGCGGTACGACCATTTTGGCGTAGAAACGTTGCAAAATGTCCCGGGTGATGCCCTGGACGGAAGCTTCCGTCCCGAGAATATCGTGGCGATAGGGATGGTTTTGAAAATAGTTTTTCTTAAACAGGCGCATCAGTTCCGTTTGCCAGTTTTCATCCTGCTTCTTGATGGCCAGGAGCGTTTCCTGCTTTTTTTTCTCCACTTCCGTCGAAGGAAACACGGGATGGAGAACCACATCCGACATGACATCCACGGCCAGGGCAAGGTCTTCCTTCAGCACCTTGGCGGCCACGAAGTAGGTGTTGTATTGGGATCCACTGGCAAGGCTTCCCCCTACCGATTCCAAGGCCTGGGCAATTTCCAGCTTGCTGCGCTTTTGGGTTCCGGCCGTGAGCAAAGAGGCCGTCATGGCGGCATAGCCTTCTTCTTCGGGGCTTTCCAGAAGCACGCCCCCAATACCGTAGAGTTGCAGTGTAACGAAGGGAAATCGGTGATCTTCCTTGAGAATCACGCGAAGACCGTTGTCCAACCTGATGCGCTGGGCGGCCGAGGGAATGGCCGCCGTGGCGGCCGCACTGCTGGCCTCCGTTGCCGCCTCGGTTCCGCTCGACGCACCCTGCGGGACGACGGCGGCAACCGTCATGGCGGATTCCACCAAATAACGGCGCGCCACACGGAGCACGTCTTCCTTGCGCACGCGCCGAATCCTTTCTGCATACCGGTCCTCGAAGTAGGGATCGCCCGTGTCCAGGTAGGACGAACCCAACGAGGCGGCCATTTTTTCGGTGGTTTCCTTGCCAAAGACGTGGGAGGCGATCACTTTCTTTTTGGCCTTTTCCAATTCCGTCTCACTTACCCCGCCCTCCTGCACTTTACGAATCTCGTCCTTGAGCCCCTCAAGGACCTCGGGCCAATGCTGCGGGGCAAGGGTCATGGACACCACGAACTGACCAGGCACAAAGGCCGGCGTCCAATTGAAGGCTTGCACATAAAGCACGCTTTGGTCCCGCTCCTTGAGCCTCTGGTACAAGCGGCTCGTGCGACCTTCGCCCAAAACAATGGCCAGTACATCCAAAGCGTAAAGGTCATCGTGACTCAAGGCCACCGAACGAAATCCCACCATGGCTTGCACCATGCGCGCCAGGGGGAGGCTTTTTTCCGCCCATCGGGATCCCGTGGGAGGGGGTTCCAGCGGCAGGACGTTCAAGTTCCAGCGAGTGCGCCCTGCGTGCGCCGTCTTTTCTCCCACAAAAGCGATCACTTCTTGAGGATCCACGCGCCCGGCCACTGCCAGCACCATGTTTTGGGGCTGGTATCGGGACGAGTAGTACTGAATCAGGTCTTCGCGGGTGGTTTGCACGAAAAGGTCTTCATACCCGATGACCGGATGCCTGGCAGGATGCACGGCGTAGGCCGTTTTCATGAAGAGCTTCCAAAGCTCTCTTTGCGGGTTGTTTTCCCCCATCTTGAATTCTTGCTGAATGACGGCCTTTTCGCGGGCTACCTGCGACGCGTCCACCGTGCATTCGGTCACGTAAGACAAAAGCAAATCCAGAGCGTCGCGCCAGTGAGGCGCTCCGGTGGTGATGTAATAGACCGTTCGATCGTGGCTCGTATAAGCGTTGGTCGCCCCTCCGAGCTTCTCCAAGCGGTCTCGAGCCTCTTCCTCCGTAAACGACGCGGTGGACCCCCCGGACACCACATGTTCCAAATAATGGGACAGACCGGCACCCATTTTGTCGCCTTCGTAAATGGATCCGGCTCGAACAAAGACCTTGGCCGCCACCACATCGGTGTCGTCACGAGGGCGAATCAGCACGGTTAGGCCGTTGCGCAAGACGACAAAGACGTCTTTGTCCTTCGATGGAAGCCTTTGTTCCACAAAGGATTCCGGCGTCGATGACGCCACGACCGTGTGGGGAGACGTCCATACCCCCAGGCCCAAAAGCCACAGTGCGAACAGAAAGCGCATTCCAAGAGCGGAACATCTTTGGGCGATTGGATGAACACTTTTTTCCCAGCACCATGGGCCTTTGAGGCGCCCTTCAGCACGCCATGGCGTCGCGGCTCGTATCCATGACGCCCCGGAGACCATGTCTTTTCGGCCCGGCACGTCGGAGCCTCGGGGGCAGCCACAGGGCCCAACCATGCTCTTTTCGGGCGCGCGTGTCACGGTTTTGTTTTCAAATTCCCTTCTCTCGTGGACGTCCGTTTGTTCGGAATCCCGGGCGTCTCGCACGTTGGTCCTGCGGGGTAAATCTTCACGGTTTGTAGTCATAAGCCCTGCGGACCCGTCTCTCGATGGATTGCTTAAAAATTGCCGCCTCACGTCACACCTCTGCGCATGCGGGCCGGTCATGGAGTCATGGATGGAACAGGGATCATGGGGTTGCAAGAGTCCACGAAGGCAGGCGGGCATTTTTTCAAGGACTATGGCCCTTGATCGAGTTATCCATCGCTGTTTTGCAGCTCTTCAAGGATCCAGCGAATCTTTGCCTCGTCTCGCATATCTTCGGGTTTTTCCTGCTCGATGCGCAAAAGGTCTTCCAGTTCTAAACGCCTTCTTTCACGAAACCCGGAAACGTCCTTTCGAAAATGGCGTTGAGCCATTTGCGCCGATTTTTCGTATTCTTTTTCCCAGTCATTCATGTTCAGTTTCTACCTCTCAGCCGATTTTTTCAGAGGCACAATGCGCTTTCGCATGAAAACCCTCTGTCTTTTCCGCGGCGTTTATGAACGGGCCCTGGCTATGAAGTCAAGGTTCTTCTCACCACTCCACGCCTTGGCCTTAAAAAAGGGGTTTTAAAAACATGTGGCATGCTCTGGAGCAAGGCCCAAAAGGCAATGCGGTGCCGATCGCGTCTTTCCCCTTTATGTTGCATAAACGGAGGCGGCCTTTGAAGACCTTCAAAAAAGACCTTCGGGCTGCCATCGAGGCGCCCCCAGCACACCACTGCCTCGTCGATGTGCGCCGTTTGGCACACCTTAAGGCTGAACCTCAGAAGTTCTTCTTCGGGGTCGGTTTGGAAAACCGCAACCCACGGGAGCCATAGCGGCTCATCCACACCGTTCCATATCCCGGTTCTTCGGGCCACCACCATGCTGCAGGCCACCCAGACCTCATCCCGCCATCGGTAAGGCGCCCAATCCATGACCATCCATGGGTCTTTGAGCGATGCCGCGGCGGCATGCCACTCCCGCCACGATTTCACCAAGACAACGGGATCCTTGTGGGAATGAGGTCCCGCCACACGAAAGGGAAGCGAAAATCGCAAAGGAACGTCGCGCTTTACTTTTTTCCCATATCCTACGCGCGCTTGCACCCTGGGAAGGTTCAGAAACGCAGCGAGGATCCATTGCTGCGGGCGCCACCGCTGATACCGATAGGTCGCTGCGGAAGGAAAGCATCGGCATCCGCCCGCTTCCAGGACATCGGCGAACCGCACGGTGGGAAAAAGCACGCAACGGGCTTCTCGAAGCAGCCGCCTTTCCTCTGTGGAATAGTCTCCCAGAGTCGGCCTCACACCCAGGGTCAAGACTCGGGAATCGTCCCTGAGGAAAGGAGCCAGAGCCACAAAGGACACTTGCTGCAGATTGTCGTCCGCCACGGAGTTCTCTCACCTTTTCTCCACGGCACGTGGCGCCGCTCACGGCGGCCCTCATTCTCCAAAAATTGCCGAACCTAAGCGTGCACGGCTGCCGAGCCATGGGATCAAGAACTCGTCGCTGTTGCGTTTCGGCACGATGCCCTCAGTTACCACTGAGAAGCACGTCGGGGTGGACGCCGTAATTGTAGCTGCGCATACGGAAATAATTTTCGAAAAGACCGATCTTTTTATCCACGTAATCATAGATTTTGACACGCCGACCGTTGGACTCGACCGCCGAGCCGTCGCCAGCGTTGGCGCCGGATTGCATCAGAAGCGCACGCAGAGCCTGAGTCACATTTTTTTTGAAAAAGAGCGGCACGGCCAAGAACAGCGCCTCCATGGTCACGTGCCGATAGCAGCGCAAAAGGTCTTCGGCTTTCATGAGCACCACGGCAGGGCCTTGGGGAAAGCCATTCAGGCACGCGCAGACCTTATCGCCGTTTGCCTCGCCCTCCTCATCCGAGTCCCCTTCAGCTTCGTCTTCCCATTGGCACTCGGGAATAACCGCTTCGATGCCCCTCTGGCGCAACGCAGCCTGGAGCACGGCGTTGTGATCGTCGCCCCCGGAAACCACCACGAGAGGGCCTTCGGCGGCCTCCAATTCTACTTCAATGTCATTGGCGATGATGCGCGTCCGCTCTTCGTCGTTTATCAGAGCCTGCAGCATGGGGTCATAGTCTTCACGAGTCTGGTATGGATAATCAAAGCCGGTGGCCCGGGCCACGACCTGGGCTCGAAGAATCCCCCTGCCTTCCCGCGCGTCCTGTTCATTGATCGTGTAGACCACGTCGCCCAAGTACAAATACACAAACCGAGACAGCAGAGCGTAGCGCTGCGTGGCGTTGCACAGTCCGAGAAGGTAGCGACTGTCGAAGTTGGGAATGAGCTGCGTGAGCACCTTGGCAGGGCTCCGTTGACATTCGTCCAGCACCACAAACCCCACGTGGTTCTTGACCCTTCGCCACACCTTCATCATCTCCGCCGTGTGGGCCACCGTAATGCGATTCCCCATCTTGTGCAGGCCCTGCACAAACAACCCGATCTCTTCCAACGGAATCTGCAGGAAATTGACAATCTTGGTGAGCCATCCTTCCAAGAGGTCCATGCGAGGAATGAGCACCAAGGTGGGTTGTTTGCGCTGCGCAATGACATAGAGGGCTATGACGGTCTTGCCGCTCTTATAGCCTCCCAGAAGCGTCGCCGCGTCGCGCTCAAGAATCTCTTCGGCCGCTTGAAGCTGATATTCCTTCAACTGGCCGTGAAATTCCATGGGCACCGAATCCAACAGCCGTCGATTGTCAAAAATCTTGTACGGCTGCTGAAACTTGCGGCACAAATCCAAAAGCTGATCCAAAAAGCCACGCGGGGCCACATAGCTGGAGCCCATTTTGCGCAGGCAGTGAATCTGGGCGGGAATGCCCCCGATCCATTCCCCTCGCAAATGCCTCTGCTCATATTCCGGATTGGTAAAAACCAGCCGATCTTGTATCTTTCTTATGACCTGCGGAGATACATCGCCCACGGGAAAGCGAATCTGCTCGGCCACGTGAATTTTGAGAAGCTTAGCCGCCACGGGACTGTCCCCACCCTCATGAACGTTATGGTAGCCACGGTAACCCTGGTCAACATATCGGAACGAATGAATTTTTCTCATTTTGCAGCTCAGATCTCCTTGTGATGTCGACGGAATAACTGGAATTACATACCAAAAAGCTGTGAATTTGCAAGGCCAAGTCGCCGTGAGGAATTCATCGCTACCCCCGTCGTGAATTTTCACTTATTTTAGTCACGCTCAACGCGTGTGTCACCCATGACGGCTTTTCCTTTTGACGATTCTTTGCACGGAGGCATTTCATGACACATTCCGCACCGTCCGCACTGGAAGAACTGGTTTCTCTGGCCAAAGACTACGACGCCAAACGCCGCCAGTTGGACGACCTGGCCCACGACCTGGCCTTTGACCTGCTTCTCCGGCACCTTCTCGTCTTTTCTGAAAGGGCAACCGACCGGTTTCGCGCCGCCCAACAGGTGTTGTTTGATCACCTTTCAAAGACCGAAGTCGACCCGGAAGCCATGGAAGCCGCTCGAACTCTGTGCCGATGCTTCGATGAAATACTCCTTCTTTTCCACAAACTGGCAGACCATACATCAGGGGTCACATCTTGATTTATGCCATTGGAGTCAGCTCCTTAGGCCTCGAACAACCTTTGAGGCGCTGGACAGACAACTCCAGGCGTAGCCGCGGTGTAGGCTGCCAAACTTCATCGCGCCGTGTCCCACTTGGACAAAACCCGACGGGGCTCGTCTTCTTAGACGAGCGCCTAATTGGAAGGCGGCGGTTCCTTTTTGAGGAGCAAGTAAAATGTTCCAGGGGCCTTGAGGTGCCCCGCCACTCGCTCCGCACTCGCTCCTGTGCCGCAAAAGAGGTCCAGTCGGTGAAGTCCTCGAATGGCCCCTCCGCTGTCCTGGTGCACCACCCATCGAGAGAGGGGCTTGATCGCGAGGGTGGCGTTATCACGCGGGGCCGGCAACGTGCCCTCAAGAAAGCCCACAATAGCCTTGGGGTAAATTTCACCGTCCAAGGCAACGGATCGCCCCGCCGTGAGCGGCACGTTCAAACTTCCCACGGGGCCTTCGTCAACCCATCGAAAAAAGATGTAACTGGGATTGCGCCCGAGAAGTTCCGCCGTCCTTTCCGGGTGCGCGGCAAAGTATTGCCGCAGCCTCTGCATGGACATCTCTTCCTTGGGAATCGCGCCTTCCTCCATGAGCACCTTGCCCACGCTGACATAAGGATGGCCGTTGGATGCCGCATAACCCACGCGCTGCTGGGATCCGTCCTCAAACTGCAGCAGCCCAGAACCTTGAATATGCAAGGTAAACACGTCAAATGGATTACCCAGCCACGCCAGGGCAGTGCCTTTGGCCTTTAGGGCGCCGCCCCCGTCGATTTCCTTTCGGGAATAGTAGGGCACCAGCAGCCGCCCTTCAACCCGCCCCACCAGGGTTCGCACCCCGCTAGGATCCAACTTGACAAAAGGAAACCGCTCCAAAGCCACGCGAATCAAGTCCGGCGGCGGCTCGTAGATAGGATACCGGTAGTTTTCGTCCGGCTGCCTGCGCGCCATAAGAATGGGCTCAAAATAGCCGGTAATGAGCATTCCCGAGCTTTCTCTGGAAGCGGCCTTAGGGGTAAACCAGTCAAATTCCTGCGCCAGCGTGCGCTCATTCAGCCGCTTCTGCCGAAGGAGCTCAAGGAAAAGCAACACCGTATCCCGCACCTTTTCCTTGCTAACCGGGCGGCCGTTTATCTCCAAGGGACGATAATCGCGCACGCGATTCAGGTACACCAGAGACTGTTCCAGAGCCCTTTCCAGCCCTTGTCCTTGAAGATCGTCGGTCACACGAGGAATCTTTTTCGGCGAAACCTTCACGAAGCGCTCCGAGGGTTTGGGCCAAAGCTTGAAGAGGCCGCACCCCCCGAGCGCCACAAGTCCCATCAGCATCCACAGCAGCCCTGCACGAAGGCCTTTGGGCTTTCGCCCCCGGTTCAAGGCAGCCCTCGGCCATGTGCGGTGCACGGCTTGGCGGTCATGTTCCCATTTCCCACGAACGCAGGTATTTTTCCTGTTCATCGGTCAGCTGGTCGATGGCCACGCCCATGCTTTCCAGTTTGAGGCGCGCAATTTCCCGGTCAATGGCCTCGGGCACGCCGTAGACCTTATTTTCCAGCGTTTTGGCATGCTTGACCAAATGTTCCACGCACAAAGCCTGGTTGGCAAAGCTCATGTCCATGACACTGGAAGGATGCCCTTCCGCTGCTGCCAGATTCACCAGCCGCCCTTCCCCCACCACGTAGAGGCATCGGCCGTTGGCAAGTCGGTATTCGAGCAGGAATTCTCGCACCGGCCTCTTGGCCACCGCCATGGCCTCCAGAGCCTCCAGATCCAACTCCACGTTGAAATGGCCGGAATTGGCGACAATGGCGCCGTCCTTCATGACCTCAAAGTGTTCTCGGCGAATGACGTGAATGTCTCCGGTCAGTGTACAGAAAAAGTCTCCAATGCGGGCCGCTTCGGCCATGGGCATGACCTGGTAGCCGTCCATGACGGCTTCCAGGGCCCGCAGAGGATCCACTTCCGTGATGACCACTTTGGCGCCCATGCCAGCCGCTCGCATGGCCACGCCACGGCCGCACCATCCATAGCCGCTGACCACAAAAGTGGATCCCGCCAGCAGCCGGTTGGTGGCCCGAATGATGCCGTCAATGGTGCTCTGCCCCGTGCCGTAGCGGTTATCGAACAAGTGCTTGGTGTTGGCATCATTGACCGCAATGATGGGATACTGCAGAACTCCTTGCTGAGCCATGCTGCGCAGGCGAATCACCCCTGTGGTCGTCTCTTCGGTACCTCCGAGAATGCCACGCAACAATTCCTTTTTTTCCGAATGAAGCGTACTCACCAGGTCGGCCCCGTCGTCCATGGTGATGTTCGGTTCGTGGGCCAAGGCTTGGTGAATATGCCGGTAATAGGTGTCTTTATCTTCCCCCTTGATGGCAAAGACGGCAATACCGTCATGGACCGCAAGGGACGCCGCCACGTCGTCTTGGGTGCTTAAGGGATTGGATGCACACAAGCGCACCTCGGCCCCGCCGGCTTTCAGGGTTTGAGCCAGGGTTGCGGTTTCCGTAGTCACGTGCAGACAGGCTGACAGGCGCAGGCCTTGCAGCGGTTTTTCTTTGGCAAAACGTTCCCGAATGGAGCGCAGGACGGGCATGGATCGTGCCGCCCATTCGATGCGTAGCTGCCCTTTTTCCGCAAGAGCTTCATCTTTCACATGATATTCCATGGGTTCTCCTCGGTTTCTCCTCAGCTGGTCCAAAAACTTCTGTGTGCCCGTGATCTTATCGTTACGAAGCGCCGAAACGCCCTGCCCGTTCCACAAGCACATCCACCATATCGGTCTTTTCCCAAGTGAAATCCGGATCGTTTCGGCCAAAATGGCCGTAGCAGGAAGTCTTTTTGTAGATGGGGCGAAGCAGCTTGAGATGGCGAATCATGTTGGAGGGTTTAAAGCTGAAGACTTCCCGGACAATCTTGGCAATTTCGTCCGGGGGAACCTTGGACGTGCCAAAACTGTCCACCATCAAGGACACGGGTTCCGCCACCCCGATACTGTAGGCCACCTGGACTTCCACGCGGTCGCACAAACCGGCGGCCACGATGTTCTTGGCCACGTATCGAGCCATGTACGAGGCACTGCGGTCCACCTTGGAGGGGTCTTTTCCGGAAAAGCACCCACCGCCGTGACTGCCTTGGCCGCCGTAGGTGTCCACAATGATTTTTCGACCCGTCAAGCCGCAATCGCCCATGGGCCCTCCAATAACAAATCGGCCCGTGCTGTTGATGAAATAGCGGGTCTTGTCATCGAGCAACTCCGAAGGAAGGACTTTTTTGATGACTTCCTCGATGATCCCTTCCTGAATGGTTTTGTAGGTCACATTGGGCGAGTGTTGAGCTGCTACGACCACGGTGTCGATGCGCACGGGCTTATGGTCGATATATTCGATGGTCACCTGGCTCTTGCCGTCCGGGCGAAGCCAATCTAAGATGCCGTTCTTGCGCGCTTCCGCCAGCTTTCGCGTGATGCGATGGGCGTAGTAGATGGGCATGGGCATGAGCACAGGGGTTTCATTGCAGGCATAGCCAAACATGAGTCCCTGGTCTCCTGCGCCCTGTTCGTCAAAAAGGCCTTCGCCTTCGTTGACGCCCATGGCGATGTCGGGCGACTGCTTGTCAATGGAGGAAATGACCGCACAGGTTTCCCAATCAAAACCCATGGATGAATCATTATACCCGATGTCGCGAATGCATTCCCTGGCGATTTGAGGCAGGTCAACCGATGCGGAGGTGGTGATTTCCCCGGCGATGAAGGCCAAACCAGTGGTCACCAGAGTCTCGCACGCCACGCGGGCTGCCTTGTCTTCGGCAATAATGGCGTCGAGAATGGAATCGGAAATACGATCGGCCACCTTGTCAGGATGGCCTTCGGTTACCGACTCCGACGTGAAAAGAAATCGACTCATGGACATGGTTCTTCTCCCTCCCGTTGATGATTTGCAATTTGTGCCGGCGCCTCGCCTGGTGGGGTCGAGTGGCGCGCGGCACCGCTCCTGACCATTCCTTCCTGCGAGCTAACGAGCCCTCCCGAAATAACCAACTTGAAGGCGTCTTCCACGGAAATCTTCAGCGGAATAACGTCCGTGTCTGGAACCAGGAGGTAAAACCCCGAAGTGGGGTTAGGCGTCGTGGGCAAGAAAACATTAAGAACCCGCTGCTCTGTCATTTTCTGCACCTCGCCCCGCGCCACCCCCGTGACGAATCCCAAAGCATAAATCCCCTGTCGAGGGTATTGAATCAGGACCACCCGTTCAAAGCCTTCGCTTGTCTGCGTAAAAATGGCCACCATCAATTGCTTGACGGCCGAATAGATAGGGCGCACCAGGGGAATTTGGTAAACGATGCGTTCTCCAAAATCCATGATGCGGCTTCCCACGTAGTTTTTGACCAGCAACCCAATGATGAAAATAATAAGCACCACCACCACGATACCCAGTCCTGGAATGGGAAAGGGAATCAAGCGCTTCGGATTGTAAGGCTCGGGAAGCAGATTGAAAATTTTGTCCGAGTTTCGAAGAATGATGCTGATGACGTAAATGGTAAAAGAAAGTGGGACCACGGCAAGCAGTCCCGTAATGAAATAGCCTCGAATGCGATGTCTCAATCCTTTCAAGAGCGACAACTCTGCACCAGCTCCGGCTTCTTGGGTTTGTTGCGTTCATCCAAAAGGACCACGCGCGGCGTGTGCCTTCTGGCTTCTTCCTCTTCGTAATGGGCATAGGTGACGATAATGATGAAATCTCCCGGCGCCCCCATGCGAGCCGCCGCTCCGTTCAAACAGATATCCCCGCCCCCTCGAGGTCCCTCAATGGCGTAGGTCTCAAATCGCGCCCCCGTGCTCACGTTGTAGACCCTCACCTGTTCATAGGGCAGAATGTCGGCCAATTCCATAAGCTGCGCATCGATGGTCAGGCTTCCTTCGTAATGAAGGTTGGCATCGGTCACGCAGGCGCGATGCAACTTGGATTTCATCATGGTGCGACGCATGGCATGTCCTCCCGAAGGTATGGCCACGGGGCTTAAGGCTGAAGCACGGCGTTGTCGATGAGGCGCGCTTGCCCCACGTAGGCGGCCAGTGCCAGCACACCCGGGCGATCCAACGCGCCCATCTTTTCCAGGGTCTCGGCATCCCGCAACTCGGCATAGTCGATGCGAATGCTGGGCCCTTGCGCCAGAATCTTTCGAGCGGCCGAAACCAGGGCTGATCCGTCGCGCTCTCCAGCCTCAACCAGCCGAGAGGCCTCCGCCAAGGCTTGGGACAATAGGCGTGCTTGCTTGCGCTCGTCGGGCGACAGATACACGTTGCGGCTGCTCATAGCCAACCCGTCGGGTTCCCTCACGATGGGGTGCCCGACAATCTCCACGTCCATGGCCAAGTCTTGAACCATGCGTCGAATGGTCAGCAACTGCTGGTAGTCCTTTTCGCCAAAGACTGCCACATGGGGCTTGACAATGTGAAAAAGTTTGGCGACCACCGTGGTGACTCCGCGGAAATGCCCGGGGCGTTTGGCGCCGCACAAGGGACGCGTAACTTCCAGCACCTCCACGTAGGTTTGAAACCCTTGGGGGTACATGTTTTCGACCGAGGGGGCAAAGACCACGTCCACACCCAGCGATGCCATGAGGCCCAGATCTCGGTCCAGATCTCGAGGATAGCGTTCGAAATCTTCTCCCGGACCGAACTGAGTGGGGTTGACAAACACACTGACCACCACCCGGTCGCTTTTTTCCTTGGCGCAACGCATTAGAGCCAGATGGCCTTCGTGAAGGTAGCCCATGGTCGGCACGAACCCGATGACCCGTCCTTCACGACGCCACAGGTTCGCCTGCTGCTGCATCTCGCCAACGGTGTCGATGACGCGCATGGCTTCTCCTTTCTTCGGCTCTTACGGGCTGTTAACTAAAAAAGCCCTCGAGGCCGCTGCCTAGAAGGCTCAAAAAACAACCCTTGACCAATCAACACAACCCCTACGTTACCTGCATCCGTCTCGGTCCTCTGGGGATCCAAGCGGCGGTGCCGGCACCCTCATGGTGCCGCATCCTGCCTATCACGCTCATTACCGAATGTCAATAACCAGTGAGGGTCAGAAGTCCTTCCCTCCCCTGCAGCTTTATCCATCCCCCGCGCAGAGGCTCAGCACCCATGGTCCTTCACGCCGAAGGCTCGAGAGAAAAAAGCCGGGCAGCGGCGGCCGAACATCTCGAGTCAGCCCGTCCACTCAAGGGCCTGAAAAACCTCACTGCACGAATTCCGCGATGACGGAGTTTTTTTCTTTGAGCTTCTGGATGAGATGGTCCGCATGGCGGATCTTCGCCACAGCAGAACGAATAAGGTGAATCCCAAAGATCACCAAAACAAGACAGGCCAGGAGCAAAGGGGTCAGCAGCGGCCAGACCTGAATGACTCGATAGTGTTCGGAGGTGGCAATCAGAAAACTCACAAGACTTAAAGGCAGGGCAATCACAGCAATGCCCGTGCGCAGGAAGGCCAGGGAGGTTCTCTTTTCCGCCAGGAGCAATTGAATCTCATTGATCAGAAAAGCATCCACCTTGTGCTCGGGAGCACCGCCCTCGACAAGCGCCTTCATGGCATCATCCATTTTCGTCAAATGCTCGTCCTGCTTCATCCCCGTAAAAACCCAAACCGACAGCCCTTAGAGCAGCCATGCTCTCCCAACGTGCCTAATACGTTTCCACGATCATCGCACCCGAGATCAGGGAAATCCATCACCCCTCAAGAGTCCGGAGATAGTTTGTCGTTCCGGTCCATCGACCTTCGGGGTTCCGTGAGGTGACCCGCTACGGGCAACGTCCGCCGTGCTCGGGGCAGCTTTCATTTTCAGGCTTCCCCCTGGGCCAAAAAACGGGCGAGATGAGCAAAATCTTTCGGTGTCAAAACCTCCGCTCTCAAGGCCGGATCGATGCCCACCATGCGCAGGGCCGCGCGCAGACTTTCCGCACACAGCCCATGAAACCCGGCAAGGCTGTTGGCCAGGGTCTTTCGCCTCTTTTGAAACGCTGCGTTGACCAGGCGTCGAAGCATGAAAAAGTCGACGCCGCCGAGATCTGCTTCGGACTCTGGAAAATCGATGCGAATCACCAAAGAATCCACCTTTGGCGGCGGATAAAACTGACCGGGTGCGACAGCAAACAGCGCCTTCACGCGCCCATAAAGGCTCAGCAGCACCGACAGAACACCGTAGTCCTTGGACCCCGGAGAAGCGGCCAAACGCCGGCCCACCTCCTTTTGCACCATGAAAACCCCGTGATGAATGGCTCGGCGATGCTCCAAAAGCTGAAACATGAGGGGCGATGTGATCTGATACGGCAGATTGCCCACCAACACCAGTCGACGGCCGGATTCTTTCGCCACGCGCGTCCAGTCAAAACGAAGGACATCGATGCGGTGGACTCGAGCCCCATGACCGCGATGGCGCAGCGCTTCCTCCACGTAGTCGGCCAGTCCAGTGTCCAATTCCACCAGATGCAGCCTGGGGCACAAAGGCAGGAGATGGGCGGTGAGGATGCCCAGGCCAGGCCCAATTTCCACCACCACATCGTCCGGAGAAAGATGGGCCGCTGCAACGATCTTTTCAGCCGTTCGAGGCTGCGTCAGGAAATGCTGGCCTAGCCTTTTTTTGGGTCGTCCTCCGTGGCGTCTAAAGTATTCGTGCGGCGACAGAAAACCGTTCATGGGCCTAAGCCCCGTTTAGCCACCGCGAAACAGCGTCCAGCTGCAGCGGATCTCGCGCAAACCCTCGACGCTGCCACACGCGATAGCCGGCCATGGCAATCATGACCGCATTGTCGGTACAATACCGTATGGAGGGAATGTAAAGGTTCACTCTTCGGTACGCCGCTTCCTCTTGAAGCGTGGCCCGTAGCCGGCTGTTGGCGGCCACACCGCCCGCCACGGCAACATGGCGCACCTGAAAACGTTCCACGGCGGCCATGGTTTTTTCTACGAGCACACCGACCACGGCTTCCTGAAAACTGGCCGCCAGGTCTTCCAGCCGGTACGGCGTTGTAAAGCCTTCTGAAGGCAACCCGTGTTTCTTGACGAAATAGGCCACCGCCGTCTTGATGCCGCTGAAGCTAAAATCCAGGGAGCCCTTTTCGAGATGAGCCTTGGGAAAGGAAAACGCCGAGGGATTTCCGTTTTGCGCCAGCCGATCGATGACCACCCCACCTGGATATCCCAACCCCAACAATTTGGCGACCTTATCGTAGGCTTCCCCCGCCGCATCGTCGCGAGTACTTCCCACGCAACGGGCCGTGCCGTCCGCCCCAACGTAATACAGCGCTGTGTGCCCTCCGGAAACCACCAGACACACTAAAGGCTCGTCTGGCCGTTGGGCATTCACGAACGCGGCTTCCATGTGCCCTTCTAAGTGATTCACGGCAATGAGCGGTTTTTTCATGGCATAGGCCAACCCCTTGGCGGCGCTCAACCCCACCAGGAGGGCTCCGATGAGCCCCGGGCCTTGCGTCACCGCCAGAGCGTCCACATGCCGCAGGGCAACGCCCCCTGCACGCAAGGCTTCGTTGATCACCGGTAAAATATTTTCCACATGCTTTCGAGACGCCAGCTCGGGCACCACCCCGCCATAGGGGCTGTGCACCGCAATTTGGCTCGCTACCACGTCCGAGACGATGTGTCGGCCGTCTCGAACCAAGGCCGCCGCCGTCTCATCACAGGAAGTCTCCACACCAAGAATGAGCATTCCCGTTGTCACCACCTCAAGCCCCTAGGGTGCCTCACCGCGTAGGAACCGGCCCGCTTCGTCCACATCTTCTTGACTGCCCACGAATAAGGGCACGCGATCGTGCAAGGTTTGCGGCTCGATGTCCAAAATGCGCCGCACGCCGTCCGTGGCGGCACCTCCCGCCTGTTCGGCCACCATGGCCATGGGCGCCGCCTCAAACATAAGCCGCAGCTTTCCCGAAGGCTTTTTGGGATCCTTGCGGTCGGCGGGATACATGAAGATGCCACCCTTCAAAAGATTCCGATGGAAGTCGCTAACTAGTGATCCAATGTAACGCGACGTGTAAGGACGGCCCTTGGACACGTCGGGGGTCTTCAGATAATCCACGTAGCGGCGCACACCTTCGTCCCAGTAGTTATAGTTGCCTTCGTTGATACTGAAAATTTTTCCTCGTTTGGGCATGCGTATGTTCTCGTGGCTGAGGAAAAATTCTCCCAACGCTGGATGGAGCGTAAAGCCGTGGACGCCCTGTCCTGTGGTGTAAACAAGCATGGTGCTAGACCCGTAAATGAAATACCCGGCCGCCACCTGTTCCGTGCCCTTGCGTAGCACCTCTTCCAAGGTCACCGGACCGCCCTCGTGAAGGCGACGCCGAATGGAGAAAATCGTGCCCACACTCACGTTCACATCGATGTTGGAAGATCCATCCAGGGGATCCATTAGCAAAATATAGGGGCCGTGGGGAACAGTGGAGGGAATCTCGATAATATCCGCGTCCTCTTCCGAGGCCATGGCACATAACTGCTCAGACTGGCTCAATCGGCGAACCAGCACACGGTGGGCGTAATCGTCTAGCTTTTGCACCTGTTCACCGTAGACGTTGATGTCTCCCGTAAACCCGTAAATGTCGTTTAACCCCGCCTTGTTCAGTTCCCGATTGATGAGCTTTGCGGCCACCACCAACTCGTTAAAAAGGAGGGTAAAGGCGCCTGTCGCTTGAGGCGTCAAGCGCTGCTGGCGAAGAAGATGCTCGGTCACTGTAACGCCCACTTTTTTCCCTTGCATGCCCGCTGCCTCCCTTCTCAGGGTTTTTCGAAAAGCACCCCTTTCCGTTGCCCTCTTTCAGCCCCTCGGGCGTCCGCCCCCCGTCCGACCTTCACTCTTAAAAAACCACCGCCATGGCCGACCTTTCAAAGCACGTGCATTATAGCAGCGAAGCCGTACCGTACAAAGACGTCTTTACGTTATTCCTGGCTTGACATAACGAGGAAGTCGGCTTTAAAAGGCTATGAAACGGTGGCAATCGAAGACCGGACGATCGAGGATGGCGCCATGCCTCAAGAACTCGTGGATGGGTACGCACGACGCGTGGATTATTTGAGGCTTTCTGTCACGGATCGGTGCAACCTTCGGTGCACCTATTGCCTGCCTTCGGAAGGTTTTCACTTTCTTCCACACGAAGACATTTTGCGCTATGAGGAATTGCTGCGGCTGGTGGCGATCGCTTCGCGTCTTGGCATCTCCAAGGTGCGCGTCACCGGTGGAGAACCTCTCGTGCGCAAGGGCATTTTGGAGTTTTTGGGGCGCCTTTGCGCCTTTTCCCAAATTCGGGATGTGAGCCTCACCACCAACGGGGTGCTTTTGGAATCGCTGGTGGAGGGGCTCTGGGCTGCCGGCGTGCGGCGCCTCAATGTGAGTTTAGATACGCTGCAGCCGGCAAAATATGAGGCCATCACCGGGGTCGATGCCTTTTGGAAGGTGTGGCGGGGATTGAGCGCCGTGCTGGATCGTGGATTTACTCCCGTAAAGATCAACGTGGTCGCCATTCGAGGTGTCAACGACGATGAAATTGAGGCGCTGGCCGAACTGACCCGGTCTTATCCGTTTCATGTGCGTTTCATCGAGCTCATGCCTTTTCGGCTGGAAGCTTACGAAGAACGCTATCTTTCGGCCGACGTGATCCTGCAGCGCCTTCGCGCCATGGGAGCCCTTCTTCCGGCCCGTTCGGAAAACGGCAATGGACCCGCGCGGTATTATCAATTTCCCAACGCTCCGGGAAAGATCGGCTTGATCAGTCCCATGAGCCATCATTTCTGCCCGTCGTGCAATCGGCTGCGCATTACGGCCGAAGGGAGCCTGCGAACCTGCCTTTTTTCCGACCGTGACGTGGACCTTCGAGGTCCACTGCGCTGCGGGTGCAGCGATGAAGAAATCGCTGCGTTGATTCTCGAGGCCGTCCAAAAGAAACCGCAACGGCACCACGCCAACGACGCCCCCGTGGCGCACCGCAAGTGCCATTCGCGCCCCATGACTGCCATCGGCGGCTAGCCGCGCGTTGAGGAAGGGACCCGTCCACGCGGTATGCGCCGTAAAACCTCATGGGGTCTTGGACCGCCACGAAGAACATGGCCATGAACGCTTGATGCTCTTTCGGGCGAGTGAAACATTCTTGTCTACGACCGTGGCGTTTTCCTCACTGTGGAGGCCACGGCGAGGCGCGATGCTGGGTCGTGGCTTTCGCCGCCTCTATGGAAAAAAAAGAAGGAGGCGCACACCGAGCCATGCCGTTTCGCGGCGCGCGTAGCTTCCCTACTTCGCTTTTCGGACCACCTGTTCGATGGATCTCGCAGGAACCCTTTGTTCGTGTCCTGTCGCTGGAATGGACCGGAGTGGCTGGTGCGCCGTTGCAGGTGGCCATACAGGCCGCCTCGACGAAACCAGGGACAAAGCCTTGCGCTGAAGGGATCGCGTCCCGGCAAGGCATCGCTGGCCTTTGTAGGCCCCTTGGTGCAGCTGGTGCTCGCCGGTGCTTTAGGCCCCGAATCAGGAGGAATTGCCCAATCTCCCCTGCAGACCTTGCCAGGCCAAGCGGGCCGCTCCGTAAAGAGGCGCCAGGGAACCGAGGTGGGTCCGATAAATTCTGATTTTCGTGGGGTGGAGCATGCGCGGCGTGGTTTTGAGGGTCTCCATGAGGTGCGGGAAAAACAGATCCCAGGCCTCGCTCACCCCTCCCCCCACAATGGCCGTCTGAATACCGAGAAAGGTAAAAAGGTTTCCCAGCGCCAGACCCAAAGCCCAGCCCATGCGCCGAAACAGATCGAGGGCGTGCGGGTGTCCTGCCCGAGCGGCCTTGTCCACGTGTTCCGGTGTGAGAGATTGCGAGGCGATGGCTTCGCGGAGCCACGAAGGCATCGGGCTTCCTTCCTGAAAGGCCTGCGTCATGCCCCGGGTCAAAGCGGATCCCGAGGCGTGAGCTTCCAGACACCCCGTTTGCCCACAGGCGCAGGGCGGCCCGTGAGGGTCCACGATGACGTGGCCGATTTCTCCCACAAAACCTAAGCCATCGCCGAGCCACAGGGAACCGCCGGCCACGAGGCAGCCTCCGACTCCCGTGCCCAGCGTCACGCCGATCCAGTTGGCCGCGTGTCGGCCTTGTCCGGCCCAAAGTTCGCCAAGGCCGAACACATTGGCATCGTTTTCCATAAAGACGGGAATGCCCAAGGCATCTTTCAGGCGAGGCGCCAGGGGAAATCCCGCCATGTTGGGAAGATTCGGTGAAAAGACGACGCGCCCCTCTGGGATGTCAAGCTTTCCGGCAACGCCGAGCCCTACGGCCAGAACTCGGCCTTCGTCTGCCCGCCGCGCCTCCATGAGGTTTCGGCATGCTTGAACGAGGTTTTCCAACAGACTTTCCGGAGGACCGAGGGCTTGGGAGGGCAGACGTTCAAGGGCGTATTTTTCTCCCTTCTCATCAAAGAGGCCCATTTTGATGAAGGTTCCGCCGATATCGACCCCGATGCAGTATGCTTTCCCCATGGACGGTGTTCCCTTTGGAAACGTGCAGGCTATGGATTCTCGCCTTTCTTCGGCCCTCCGTGCACTCACAGGAACGCACAGCCATCCCGACGGCGACCCTGAAGCGAGGGGCGGTGCTTATCCGTTTTTTCTCGCTCGGTCGATCTCTCGATACATCTCCTCGATCACCGGGGCATAGCGTTTCAGAATGATCTTTCGTTTGAGTTTCAGGGTGGGCGTCATCTCGCCGTCTTCCAGGGAAAACTCTTTGGGGATGAGGGCAAAGCGAACAATCTTTTCGTGGGGGGCCAAGCTTTGCGTCAGATCGTCGATTTTCTGCCGGAAAAAGCCGATCATGGCCGGGTGTTTCACCAGTTCTTCTCGGGAAAGCCCTTGAAGGCCTTGTTCCGCCAGGAAACCCTTGAGGTTTTCGAAACTGGGCACCACCAGGGCCGTCACGCACTTTCGGCCTTCGCCCACCACGGCGATCTGTTCCACGGCCGGATCCGCGCCCACCAGGGTTTCAATCATCTGAGGCGCGATGTACTTGCCGCCGGATGTCTTGAAAAGATCCTTAAGACGATCGGTGATGACCAGCTCCCCATAGGCATCAAAGACTCCGGCATCCCCGGTGCGAAAATAGCCGTCTTCGGTGAAAACGGCGGCCGTCTCTTTGGGCTTGTTGTAATAGCCCTTCATCACATTGGGACCTCGGACGAGAATCTCCCTGGTCCGGGGATCGATGCGCACCTGCTGGCCAGGGAGCGGTCTGCCCACGGTGCCAAAGGAAAACCCTTTGGGTTCATGGCACGTGACCGTGGCCGTGGTTTCCGTCAGGCCATAGCCGCACACAATGATCACGCCGACACCGCAGAAAAAGCGTTCGATTTCCGCCGAAAGGGGCGCCCCGGCGCAGGGCATGAAGCGGACTTGCCCCCCGAAAATGGCCTTGAGCTTGGAAAGGACCATGGCGTCGGCCACGCGATGCTGAAGACGCAACCCCACGGGAATGCCCAGGCCGTCCTTTTGGCGCTGAAACACATGGTCGCCTACGCCAAGAGCCCATCGGAACAAGCGACGGCGCACAGGAGGCGCCGCCTCGACCTTTTCCTGCACGGCCCCGTAAATCTTTTCGAGAAGTCTTGGAACCGTGCACATGACCGTAGGGCGCACCTGCCCCATGGCTTCCACCACGAGCTTGGGATCGTCCAGGTAGGCGTTGGTCATGCCCTTGTGAAAAACGTAGTAGGTCCACGTCCTTTCAAAGACGTGGGACAAAGGAAGGAAACACAGGGACAAGTCCGATTCGCCGCACGGCAAGATGCGCTCTTCGTGGGACGTCATCTGATAGAGCACATTGGATTGGGCGAGCATGACCCCCTTGGGGTCGCCGGTGGTGCCGGACGTGTAGATGAGCGTGAGAAGATCTTCCGGACTGGCTTCGCTCAGCCGCCGAGACACCTCCTCGTCGTGGAGGCCTTCTCCCAAAGCCAGAAATGCGTCAAAGGTCATGACCTTATTCCAGGCTCCCTGGTCCTCCCCATCGTCCAGGCTCACCACGGCCTTGATGTGCGGTAGATCTTCCATCACCTGCAGGGCTCGGGTGAGCTGATCCCGAGAACCCACAAAGACTACCTTAGCCTCAGAGTCTTTGAGAATGTAGGCGGCCTGTTGGGCTGTGTTGGTGGGATAGATGGGCACGGAAACCGCTCGAACGTACTGACACCCCATGTCCGCCACGGTCCATCGAGGCTGATTGTGACTCCATATGGCCACTCGATCTTGGGCCTTTACGCCCAGGGCGATGAGGCTTCGTGCGGTCCTTCGAATCGCATCCTCAAAGGAGGCCCAGGTCATTTCCTGCCACTGTCCGTCTTGACGATACAGAAGGGCTCTTTTTTCGCCGCTCCTTTCCGCTCGCTCCCGAAAAAGATGAGAATAGGCTTTCACGGTCAACGTGTCTCTCCTTGCCGCTCGCGCGCGAGATTCAAGGCTCGCCCAGCGTGGCCCAACGCCGGGCTGCTGGGACTTCAGCCTTCAAACATTCAATCGAGCAAAACCCAAGGGCACATAGATGACATAATGGGAAGACAGCACATCAAACTGCAGGGTGGTTTCCCGTTCCACCAGAGAAAAGAGTTCCTGGAGATTTTCCATGGGCTTCAAAAGGGTAAGCAGGCGTTCGACGAGGCCATGGTGAAGATACAAGGGCAACAAAAAGCGGTCCACGGATCCCCGCCACACCACCTGCAAGGCGTTGCGTTCTTCCATGATGTCTTGGTAGATGCGGCGCAAAAGGTCAGAACGTAGCACAGGACACACGCCTCGCGTGACGCATTCCATGAGCCCTGCCAATCGGTAGACACGGCGCATAGCCTTTTCGTCGTTTCGATAGCGAAAAAGCGCCTGCACCGTGTCGTGGGTGCCCCCATCCAACTTCACATGGTTCGGCAGCCACTGAAGGTGCGCATGGCCGGGAACACGGCGGGATTCCAGCCGACGCGACTCGTATTTTACCGCTTCGCTTCGAGCGCACAGCCATGCTGGCCCTGATGCCCATTCTCCCCAGCGAAATTCCATAGGACGGGCACAAATCAAGGTGGACATCTTTTTTCTTTCCATGAGATCGATCAGTTCTGCCATGGTCCCGTCCAGCCCTTACATCTTCGAGGAGATTACGGTAAATAGGGCGTCAAGTCTTCCACGTATTTCGTGATGACCTTGAATCCACGATCACCAAGAATCTGCGCTGCCTTTTCCAGAGATGCCTGATTGACTCTCACAATCAGTTGCCAGAAGTCCTCGAAGCCTTTGAGAGGCAATGTCATGACGCTGCGAATGTTGATGCCGGCCTCTTGCATGGCGCGTCCCACTTCCGCAAGAATGCCGATGCGGTCCTTTGCAATGATAAACATGCGGCCGCTGTCTTCGCTCATGCCCAAAGCCTGCAACAGCACTTCCATGAGATCCGTGGACGTGATAATGCCCACCACTTTGTCGTTTTGAATGACGGGCAGCGCGCCGATACGATGTGCATGAAGAATGCTCGCCGCCCGTTCGATGGTCATGTCGGGAGTAGCCGTCAGGACCTTTTTGGTCATGATGGCTTCGACTTTGAGCTTCTGCAGCACATAGGTCAGTTCATAGACACTCAGGGTGCTTGCCGGGGACGCCCAGGCTTCCTTGAGGTCGCGGTCCGTGACAATGCCTAAAAGACGAGCCTTTCCATCAGTGACCGGCAGGTGCGAGATCTTCTTGGTATTCATGATTTCGCGCGCTTTGAGCACGGGTGTGTCCGGAGAAACGGTCACCAGATTTGTTTTCATGTGCCAACCCACGTACATGTCCGTCACCTCCCTTGTTCCAGCGGATCGAGAAAAGTTCAATCCCCCGCAGCACGGCGCATCCAGGGCTAAAATTATAATCTTTTTTGCACAAATGTTCTAATCTTTTGCATCATGCCTCGAAGCTGTGCAAGGGCGCGGCGTTCATGGGATCGATTTTTGGCCAGACGGGGCTTACTTTAGCGAAAAAGGGAAAGATTCAGGGCAACGGCGAGGCATTCCAAAGACCCATTTCGGCGAAAGGAGCACTCATGGCGCCACGGCATTCATCCAACGTCGACCTTTTCAAAGCCTTGCAGGAAGAGGTGGCCGCCTGGGAGGCGTCCCCTTACTATCTTGCGGAAGACGAACTCTTTGACTTGGAACGCTTTCTCAAAGACCGCGGGGCTGATGATCTATGTTTGCAGCTGGAACAAGTGTACGGAAGGCCGCTGAACATCTCTTTTTGGAAAACCCTGCTGCCTTACCACAAGCTTCGGCGACTGCGCCTGAAAATCAGGCAGGACGAAGCGGAACACGACCGCAAACGAGCGCTATATCTGGAATCCGTGAACGAAGCTCGGCGCACTCTTCGAGAACTCCTTGAAATGCTGGCCGAAGAAGAGAAAAAACCACGCCTTCACCTTGTTCGGCCTCCAGATTCCTCGGACGCTCCCTGAGGTCGCTGGGTCGCGTGCCATAGATAGATTGTCGAAGGTTGAAACGTTAGGACATTTCCGATCGATAGGCCGGCATGTGCGCTCCATCCAGGAACCGCACGCTGATGGTGTCCGTGCCTCGAGCCTTGAGAATGGCGCAGGTGACGTTTAAGGCGCAATGGGCGACACAGATCTTGTCGTTTCGGTTGAACTCTCCGTAACAGTCCATCTTGTCTTGAACTTCCGATGCCGTGAACACCTTTTCCATGAAGGACACTCCTTTTAGTTCACGAAGACATCACGGAAATACCCGAAATGTTCAATGACCGACCCGGCTCCCCGCACCACGGCGGTCAAAGGGTCGTCGGAAATGTTCACTTTGAGACCGGTTTCTTGTGCCACGAGGCGGTCCAACCCTTTGATCAGCGCCCCGCCACCTGCTAGCCAGATGCCGCTTTGAGCGATATCCGCAGCCAGTTCCGGCGGCGTCTTTTCAAAAGCGCGGCGCACCGATTCCACAATGGCCTGGATCGGCTCTTGAATGGCAAAGCGCACCTCTTCATCGGTAAGCGTAAAGTTCCTGGGAATGCCACTGACAAGATCTTTGCCGGGAACTTCTAGCTTCATGGGCTTTTCCAGGGGAACGGCCGAACCGATTTGGATCTTGATGTTTTCGGCCAGCACCTCGCTGATGATCATCTGCCTTTCCCGCTGCACGTAGCGCATGATGGCTTCATTGGCTTCATCCCCGGCCACGCGCACCGATTCGCTGTAGGCCACGGCGAACGAGGAAATGACGGCCACCTCGGTGGTACCGCCCCCAATATCTACCACCATGCTGCCGATGGGCTGATCCACGGGAAGACCCGTGCCGATGGCGGCCGCCATGGGTTCCTCCACCAAGTGCACGCGGCCCGCACCGGCTTGTTCCGCCGCCTCAATCACCGCTCTTTTTTCCACGGAGGTAATGCCGGTGGGAACGGCCACCACCAGTTTGGGTTTGACCAAGGGGCGCCGAGACAGCACGCGGGCAAGAAACGTCTTGATCATGACGCTGGTGACTTCGAAGTCGGCAATGACTCCGTCTTTGAGGGGGCGAATGGCCACGACCCTCTCGGAGGTTCTTCCCATCAGGCCCTTGGCTTCCTTACCGACGGCCACCACTCTGTAATTGTCTTTGTCTATGGCAACCACCGAGGGCTCATTGAGAACGATCCCCTTGCCTTTGAGGTAAATCAGGGTGTTGGCGGTGCCCAGGTCCATGGCCAGGTCTTTGGATAAAAAACCCAACAACCTTTGCAGCATCGATACCCTTTCTTCCGTATGGCGGTACCGTTTCCCTCCGTGGCAACGACTGGCCGGAGTCTAGTCATAAGGTTTGAGGAGGTCAATTTGAAATTTTGTCCGAAGCCGTCGCCCCTTCGGCCGATGCCTTGGAAGCCCCGTGAAGCGCTTCAAAGAGTCTTTGGCACGCCACCATCCACAGTTCGTCGTAGGTGACGCCGTCCTGGGGCATCTGAGCATGGCCCACAAAGGTTTTGAGCGCCAGTCTCTTTTTTTTCGGTCCGGGCAGTCCGCCACAGACTCGACGGAGGTGATCCGCCACCGCCAACAGATCCCGCAATTCCCCGCCAAGGGATAAGAGAGCGCAACGGTTCTGAGCCAAACGCCCCACGACGATGCCCGGCGGCACATGCCTTTTTAGGCTCTCCATGAGTGCTCTTTCCCACACATCCAGTTCCGAGGGAGGAATGACGGCCTGGGCGTACTGCCATGGTTCATACTGAAGGATCACCACCGAAAGAGGTTCGCTGTTCTGCAACGCAGCGTGCACCGCCTCCTTGACGTGGGTCGCAAAGGCCCAAGGGGTCAGAAAGCCGCTGGCCCCATCCTTACATGTCCATTCGGCGTAGGTGTGCTGATAGAGCCATCTTTCGTAAAACGCCTCAAAGATGCGAAAACTCTTTTCCACAGCTACGCGATCGTCCTGCGTCAGGCTCAGACGCTTCTTGCTGAGCAGGGCCAGTCCCAAGGGGCCCAGTTGTGGGGAGCCGCCGTTCAGCACCCACAGAGATCCCTGGTGAGGAAGGCGTTCCCCGGCAACGAACAAGAAATGATCCGAAGAATCGGGGTTGAGTGCGGGAATGAAAAGGGGTTTTGAAGCTTCCAGAGCCTCGATGACCAACCCTCGCGAATCCACCGGGACCGGGGTGTGCAGCAGCCTTTGGGGCACTTTGCCGGCCGCCCCGACGAACCGATAAAACCTTTCTGCACAACCTCGTTCCACCAGAAAGGCAAAATCCGCACGGACATAGGTGGCACAGCCTTGTGCCAGGGCTTGGGCCGCTTCGGTGCGGGATCGGGCCCTCGTCCATTCTTCGATCAGGTCATGCCAGAGGGTGAGAATGCGAGAAAAACTATCCCTTTCGTGCAGCCGCTGGTGTTGGTCCAGCAGCTGTTCCAGAATGCGAGCTGTTTCATGAATCCATTTCTGTTGCTTGTCATTGAACCCCCAGTGGCGCTTGGTATCCACATAAAGCAGCCCCTGCTCGCCGGCCACCGGGGTCACCAAAAGCCCCTTGATCCCCTCTTCCCCTTCTCGATAAAATGGAAGAGAACCTGAGAACTTTTCCACTTCCACCTTGCCTAGATGCACCGTATGTCCGACTTTGTGCACTTGGGACAAGAGGCCGCTGCCGTCCTTGGGCAAACTCAGGCTTCTTTGCAGGTGCTTGCTGAGGGACTGATACGTCACAAGGCGGAAACCGCTCTTTAGGGGATCCAAGACGAAAAACGCCACCGTATAGGCATCCAGCACGTTGCTTAGCCAGTTGACCACCGATTGGAATGTGGGCATCATCGCCGCGGCCCCCAAGGGTTGATCATGCGCGTGAGGCGTTGCAGGTTCAAGAAACCAATTTGTGTCGTCACGGATTGCATAGTGGAGGAAACCTTCCTTTCCTGTCAATAAGGCAATGCTCATGGGCAAGATCAAAGTGCTTTCAGATCAGTTGTGCAATCAGATCGCCGCCGGCGAAGTGGTGGAAAGGCCGGCTGCCGTGGTCAAGGAACTGGTGGAAAACAGTGTGGACGCCGCATCCCAGCGCATTCGCGTGCTAATGCACAAAGGAGGCCGAAGCCTCGTGCGCGTGGTGGACGATGGAGAGGGCATGAGCCCCGAGGATGCGCTTCTGGCCTTGGAAAGGCATGCCACCAGCAAGATCGCTTCGGTCGATGACCTGCAAAACATTCGATCCATGGGATTTCGAGGCGAGGCACTACCCAGCATCGCCGCGGTCAGCCGCCTGGAACTGGTCACACGGGAAAAGGAATCCGTCCTGGGGGTTCGTATCTTAGTGGAAGGCGGAGCCATACGCACGGTGGAAGAAGTGGGCTGCCCTGCAGGGACCAGCATTACGGTGCGCGATCTTTTTTTCAATATGCCGGCTCGAAGGAAATTTCTGCGCGCCGTGGACACCGAAGCCGCGCACATCTCCGATATGTTCCTACGACTGGCTCTGGCCCACCCCGAATTGTCCTGGCAGCTGGTGCATCAGGACCGTAAGGTGCACGACTTTCCCAAAGCTTCCTCGCTACAAGATCGCGCGTATCAAGTGTTCGGTCCTCCCCTGGCCAAGACCCTTCTACCCGTGGACTTTCAGGCGGAACACGTGGCGGTCCGAGGACTCATGGGCCCTCCCGAACTGCAACGGGCCAACACACGAAGCCTCTATCTGTTTGTGAACAAAAGGCCTGTCAAAGACACCCTTTTGATTCATGCCGTGCTCACCGCCTACGAGACCCTATTGCCCAAGGGGTCCTACCCCTTTGGCATCCTTTTTGTCGACGTGATTCCTCGCCTGGTGGATGTGAACGTGCATCCCACCAAAAGGGAGGTGCGCTTTCGAGATCCGTCGCTGGTGATGGATCTGGTTCGGCAGGCCTTGACCCAGGCTTTAGCTTCGGCCATGCACGCGTCCTGGTCTCGTACCTTTTACGTTTCTGCATCATCCTTGAATCCTTCGGGAAAACCTACCGCCGCTCGCGAAGGCCAATCTGCTCTGCCCACTTCGCAGGAGGCGCACCGTCACGAAGTGGAGCGATCGCCCGAAGGCTCCGAACCGGTGCAGCTCGCCTGGCTACATCAGCCTTTGGAACCCACTTCAGCCCAGGATCCGTCCCTAGCGGCATCGTCTTCCCACGCTTCCGCCCTTTTGGGCTTTTCGTCCCTTAAGATTCTGGGACAGCTGGCCTCAAGCTACATTCTTTTGGAAGCTCCGGACGGCCTCATTCTCATCGACCAGCACGCCGCCCATGAACGCATCTGCTATGAACGCCTTCGCCAAAGAAGCCCATCGCCCGGATCCCAGCGTTTGGCGCCACCGCAGGTTTTGGACCTTCCCCCCGTGGAAGCAGATGCGCTGAAGCGATGGCTCCCAGACCTGCAGAGGCTGGGCTTTGAGGTGGAGCCGTTCGGTGGGGGATCTTTTGTCATTCACGCCATGCCGTCCGTGCTCAAGACCGTGGATCCTGGCCTTCTCCTAAGGCGCCTGGTGGAAAAAACTCCCGCGGAAGACCGCACGCCACGACTGGAACTCCTGGAGCACTTGGCCCACACGGCCGCGTGCCATTCTTCGGTTCGTGCGGGACAAAGGCTCACCATGGAAGCCATACGCCACCTGCTGGCCGAACTGGATGCTCTGGAACTTTCCGCCACCTGCCCCCACGGGAGGCCTTTGTGGTGGAAAATCACCCTGGACCAAATTCAGCGCTTCTTCCATCGATCATGACCCCATACCCCAACACTCCCCTCAACCCTTCCCTGCCCATTGTCCTTCTCGCCGGGCCGACCGCCGTGGGAAAAACGGCCCTGTCGCTGGATCTGGCCGAACGCCTGGAGACGGAGATTGTCAACGCCGATTCCATGCAGGTCTATCGATTCATGGATATCGGCACCGCCAAGCCCTCAGCTCAAGAACGGGCTCGAGTCCGCCACCATTTGCTGGACGTGGTCAATCCCGACGAACCCTACGATGCCGCCATCTTTGCCGATCAGGCGCGCGCCGTCATTGAGGCGCTGCACGCTCAGGGTAAAATTCCTCTGGTGGTGGGCGGCACCGGCCTTTACATGAAGGCCCTCACGCGAGGCCTCTGCCCCGGTCCGCCGGCCGATCCCGAGCTTCGACGGGAGCTACTGAAGGACATGGAACGCCACGGAGTTGCGTGGCTTCATGCGGAACTGTCCCGCGTGGACCCTGCCTGTGCCGCTCGCATTCACCCCAACGACCGCCAGCGCCTTCTACGGGCTCTGGAAGTGTATCGCCGCACCGGTGTCCCCCTTTCACACTGGCAAAATACCCACGGCTTTCGGCAGTCATTGTATGCCACCATCAAGATCGCCCTCTTTCGAGACCGCAAGGATCTTTACGGTCGTATTGATCGGCGCGTGCTTCAGATGGTGGACCAGGGCCTTGTGGAAGAGGTGCGCCGCCTGCTGCGCATGGGCTATCCATGCTCCCTTAAGCCCATGCAATCCTTGGGATACCGGCACATATGCCAGGTCCTGGCCGCAGAGACAACCCTTGAAGAAGCTATCAGAACCATGCAAAGGGACACGCGCCGTTATGCCAAGCGCCAGATCACCTGGTTTCGAGGGGATTCGGAGTTTCGCTGGTTTCATGCCGAGGCGCGCCAAGAAATTTTTGATGCCGTTTTGTCGGCGCTGCAAGAAAGCGAGCGGGTTTACGGGGTGAGCAAAATGGGCTAGCATGCCGCGGCTCTGGGTCTATGGATGAGGCAAGACATTGATCAAAACGACCGTGGAAAACCATGAGCGATTACCTGGCTTTCAAAAAAGGCATTGAACTACGGGAACAAACCCTGCGCCACGCCGTGGAAAAACTGGCCCAGGAGAAGCTAGTGGACGCGCATCAAAGCGAACTCTGGCTCGCACACCTGGACCTGGTTCGTTCCGCTCTGCAGGAGTCTTTGGTGCGCATCGCCGTGGCGGGCTCGGTAAAATCGGGAAAAAGTACGCTGATCAACGCCCTTTTGGGTGACGACTTGCTAAAGAGGGGCGCAGGGATCATCACCTCCTTCATCACCCGCATTCGATCCACGGACGTTCGAGGCGGCTGGATTGAATTCAAGAGCTGGGACGAGATTCATCAAGAAATCAACGCCGCGGTGGCCATGCTGCCACTCGGCGAAAACGAGGCACTGTCCAAGAAAACCTGGGATCTCAGGAAAAGCAGTCATCGAGAAGCTCTGCACAAAAAATTGGCTGCCGCCCAACGAGAACTGCAGTCGCACCGAGGGGCACTTAACGCCCATTTCATTCTGCTTCATGCCTACTTGGACGGTTTCTCCAAAGTGCGGGATCTCGTTCGAGATCGACCGCAAAGGCTCGTCTTTGACGAGACTTCTGTCAATCGGCATCAGGATTTTGTGGGTGTGGAATCTCACGCCGTTTATTTGAAGGATGTGGAAATCCATTGTCCCGCGCCCTGGATTGGAAACCATGTGGAAATTGCCGACTGCCAGGGAAGCGATTCGCCCAATCCACTGCATTTTGCCCTGCTGCAACAGTATCTTCTTAAGAGCCATCTCATTGTCTACGTGGTGAGTAGCCGCACCGGCCTTCGAGAAGCTGACCTAAAGCTTCTGGATTTTATCAAAACCCTGCGCATGACTCCTCAGACCCTTTTCGTGCTCAACCTGGACCTGGACACCCATCATGGCACCAAGGATATCGAGGCCTCTGTGGAGCGCTTCGCCAAGGAACTGCGTTGGACAATCCCGAGTCCTCAGGTTTTTGCTTTTTCCAGCCTCTATCACCTCCTGGCAACCGATCCACCTCAAGCCTCTTCCCGAGATGCCCTTCGCCTGCAGATGTGGCGTGAAGACGCCTCGGCCACAACCGCTCTCGCTTTAGGCTTTGACGACTTCAAGAGGGAACTGGCCGAGCGCGTGGGCGGTCAGCGCCGCCGCGTCCTTTTCAGCACGGGGCTTGGCCGCCTGGCCATGGTCGCTCAAACCTTGACGGAAACCTGCCGCACCAGTGGGCAACTGCTGAGCCAGAACCTTCAGCATCTGGAAGAGGCGGCTGCCCATCTGCAGCGCCGGCAGGAAGAACTGGTCGGCACGCTGAGCACTCTGGAAAACGCCATCGGCGGGTTGAGAGAGAACCTCAAGACTGAGTTGGACAAGGCCGTGGCGGCTTTTTTTGACCTCAGTTCAGGTCAGCTGGTACAGGAAACCCTGCGTATGGTGGACAGCTATCCCGTGGACCCTGCCCATGCCAAAGATCTGGCAAATCCGCGCAAAATTCTTCAACAGCTCCACCGCTTTTACATGGAATTTCGGCAATCCCTTTCGGTCTTTCTAGTGGACCGCGTCCATGTGGAAACGGTGCGATTCGCTAAGGAACAGGAAGAGCACCTCCAAAGGCGCCTGCAGGACGCAACCCAAGCCTTTTGGTCGCTTTTTTTAAGCGCCTTGGAAGATTACCATCGCGCTTTAGAGTCTCTGGGGGTTCCGGTGCAGCCTATGGGAGCGCCTCCCGATGCGGAATGGAGCCAATGGAAGAGTATCACGCCGCCCTCTTTCAGCGGTTTTGTGGAAGATAACGCGTTGGGCCGCGGCGTGCTTCTCATGAAGTTCGGCTTGGGACGTCTCAACCGTTTCCTCATGAGTTTAAAAAACCGCCTTGGAAGAAAAGCTCACCCCGAAAGCTCGGAGCATCCAGGGGACACGTTTCTGGAAGCAGTGGAGGTGGTCAAGGCGGAAAGTCGGGCCGAACTCATTTATGCCTTTCGCGATTACCGTCAAAATTTTCGTTACCAATACCTGCACAGGCTTCTGGACGCCGCCCTGGCCCAACTTCTCGAAGCTTTTCAAGCCCGGGCGCGCATGGCCCTCATGGATTTTCGACAGCTTCTGCAGCACGGCCGCATGGAAGAGGACAAGCGCCATCGAGCCATGAAGCTTTTGAAAGAAACAGCCCATGTGGCCGAAAATCAGCTGCTGGACATTGAGGAACTGCGGCAGGCGCTCAGTCTGGAATGGCTGGATCAGGAGGCAACGGCCAATCGCCGGGAAGGGAAGCTGTCAGGCTGAGTTCACAATTCGTGACGGGATGAGAAAGTCTCAGTTTCCAAGCATGGAGAAGCAGGCGGGAAGCCGCGGCGGCCGCCTGAGACCCACCATAACGGCGATCTCCGAGAATGGGTAGACCTTCGTGGGCCAAATGCAGCCGAATCTGGTGCGTGCGCCCGGTGACGGGCACGGCGTGCACAAGGCTTTGACCGCAACCTCGATAGACCACCGCCACAAAGGTTTCGGCAAACTTTCCCGGTCGATTCGGCCACACCACATACCGCCCCGGTTCTCGCCCGATGCCGACGCGTATCGTTTTGGTGTCCCAATTAGGAATTCCTAACACCCAGGCGAGGTAGGTCTTTTCCACGCGATGTTCTGCAAAGGCGCGGCCGAGGGCTTTGTTGGCCTGGGGGGATACGGTCATCACCAGCACGCCGCTGGTTTCTCGATCCAGCCTGTGATGCAATCCCACGTAGGGTTGCGTTACCCCTTCGCGTGCAAGAAAGCGTTTGGTAGCTTCAAAGACATTGTTGTAGGCGTCTGAAGGCATGGGCTGCGTGGGAATGCCGGCTTCCTTGTTGTAGACGAAAAGCCAGGCATCCCGATAAAGAATGCGGGCGGCGTCCAGCTCGTAGAACCGGCGCACGCCCATCCATGGCCAGTAAATGCGAACTTCTTCTCCGGCCCTGAGCACCCGATTCGGGTCGCGCACCACCTTGCCGGCCACATGCACGGCGCCAAAGGCCACCAGCTCCTGCGCCTCCTTGGCTTCCATAAAGCATTCGATCTGGACCCAATCTTTCACGCGCCACCCGTCCTGGTTGGGAAGGACGACGGCCTTCCAAAAACTTGGACCCTGAGTCTTGACCATGGAAACCGCTAAAGGCTCTCTTCACCCGCGTCGTCCACGGAGGTCTCGTCGGATTCCCTATTGGAAGCCGCTTCCTCTTCCATGGCTTCCTCCACAAGGGCATCCACATCCTCATCGAAATCGTCGCCCATCTCCTGGCTCATGGCCTTCATGAACTTGGCCATGCTCTTGGGGTCATTCTCATCCAAGGCGCCGAACTTGGAAGGGTCTGCGAGACGCTCCAAGCGCGTTTCTTCAGACAAGCGCACCCGAACGCGCGATGGGAGGCGCCGAAGTACTTCGGAGTTGCAATGCCGGCATTGGGGGTACACCTCTTCGGAAATGCGAAACGTGATGATTTCGTTTTTCTTTCCGCACCGAAGGCACAGGTATTCATAAATCGGCATCGGTGTCCTCCCTGCCCTAGGGCCCGCACGAGGCGAAACGTTTGGAAGAGGCGCTTCACAAACCGTGGCGCCTCTTCCAAACCGTGGCATTTTCTTGTCTACATCAGATCTTCGCAAGTTAATTGGTGGGCGGTATCCGTCAACGGCTCACAGTGGAGCTCATAGGCTTCTTCAAGATAGGGTGGAACCACGAAAAGCTTTTCCACCATGGGGACGCTGAGGTATCGCAGCGGCATGTCCATGGAGCGAGCCCGTTCAACCACGGCGCTTACGGACCACTGTGGGTTTTTACTGGCCACAATGTGGGCGTCCGGTCGATGAAAGCTGTGCAGGCTGTACGAGCACGGTTGTACCACAGGGAAGACCTGTTTGAGCGTATTGACGATGCGCGCGTGCGCCACCAACTTTTGCGGGCTGATACATTCCCCTTGAACGGAAACACAGCCCATAGGCGTCAGGCACTTCGCCACCCTGTCGTAAAATTCCTTGGTGAACAAAAGGGCCGCAGGGCTGTCCTCAATGGGATCACTGAGATCCAGCACTGCCACGTCGAACTTTTCCGTCGTGTTTTCCACAAAGGCCCTTCCGTCGCCGATGATCAGCTGAACCCTCGGATCGTCAAAAGCCCCCTGATGCCATTGAGGAAGCAGGCGGCGGCAAATCTCCACCAGTTCCCCGTCAATCTCCACCATGACGATGCGTCGCACATCTGGGTGTCGACACACTTCCCGTAATGTCGCCCCCTCGCCACCGCCAATGATGAGCACACTTTGAGGTGCCGGATGGCTCCACATGGCAGGATGCACGAGCACCTCATGATAAATGAACTCATCCAGCTGCGCGGACTGCACCACCCCGTCGAGAGCAAGGACGCGGCCGTGCATCTCCGTCTCCACAATATCAATCTGCTGGTAGCGGGACCGTCCGTGATAAAGAACCGCACGACAGGCGTAAAATGTTTCCTCGCCACTGCTTTGCAGTTCGCGAAACCACAAACGGCGCTGATGCTTTTCCATCACGGCTTGTGTCTCAATCGATCCGCCGGCAGATTCAACACCCCTCGTTTGATCTCCATGACAGAGAAGTTGTCTGCCTTGAAGGCCTTTTGCAAATATGCCAACGACGCATCGGAGTCGATCAGCTCGCCACACGTGAAAATGTCCAAAGCACAATAGCCGTATTCCGGCCATGTGTGAATGGTAAAGTGGGATTCGGCGATCACGACCACGCCGCTCACCCCGTGAGGCGAAAACTGATGAAAAATGGGTTGAACAATGGTGGCTTTGGAGATGGCGACGGCCTCTACCAAGATTTTCTCTACTTGAGAGACATCGTTGATGAGGTCAAAGTCGCAGTCATAGAGCTCTACGATGAGGTGTTTTCCTAGTGATTTCATCTTCTTTTTCGTTTCCTCACGTCATGGAAATCCCTTTTTTGAGGGTTAACAAAACAAAAAACCTCCTATTCATGGGAGGGGAACCGCACTCGGCTATGAACCGCATGCTTCCAACCAAACGCCACAAACGGAGGCGCGTTAAACGCGCACAATATACACGGAAAATTTTCTATTGCAACCGAAATGTGCACGCTTTTGTGTTCACAAGGTTACCGCAGCGCCCTCCTCCACACGGGCCAACCTCGCCGGCACACCATGGGAACATGTTGGATCCAGGAAAGGGAGCCCATTCTTGGGACCGTGCTCGGGCCTACGGGAAGAATGGCGGCCTCTTTCCGGGGAGCGCGCGGGCTGAGTGCTTGCAATCATGTTGACAAGACGGCGATGGGGCTGCAAGTATCCTCGTACCCATGAAACGTATACATCCCACTCGACCATGACCCCATCATGTCATGAGGAGGAACGAGATGCCCACCATTCGCATATTTGACACCACGCTGCGCGACGGGGAAAAATCACCCGGCACCATGCTCACCGTTCCTGAAAAGCTTCGCCTGGCCGTTGAATTGGCGAGACTGGGCGTGGATGTCCTCGAAGCCGGCTTTCCTGCGGCCTCCGAAGGGCAATTTGAAGCTGTCCAAAAAATCGCCCAATCGGTATCCGGCCCCACCATTGCCGCATTGGCTCGAGCCACAAACGCCACGGACTTCGATGTGGCCATGCGCGCCTTGGCCTCCTGTGCACGGCCACGCCTACACACCTTTGTGCCCGTTTCGCCATTTTATCGAAAGCACTTTCTCAAAAAAGACTTTCAGGAAACCTTGGATCTGGGATGCAAGGCCGTGCAATTGGCCAAGGAACGGTGCGACGATGTGGAATTTACCCTGGTGGACGCCTTTCGCGCCCCCCCGGAGGATGTGGTCACCATGGCCAAGGCGGTCGCCGACGCCGGGGCGACGGTGATCAACATCGCCGATACGGTGGGCTATGCCATTCCTTCTGACATCGAGGCGCTCTTTCGATCCATCAAGGCCGCCTTGGGTGAGCCTTCCCCGGTGGTTCTCAGCATCCACTGCCACAATGACCTGGGACTGGCCGTGGCCAATTCTCTGGCGGCCCTGGCCGCAGGAGCCGGCCAGGTCCATGTGACCGTCAACGGCATCGGAGAACGCGCCGGCAACACCGCTTTGGAGGAGTTAGCAGCCGCCCTGAAGGTCCGGCAAGACCATTTCGGTATTGACCTTTCGCTGGATTCCACCCTTATCGGGCCCACGTGCCGACTCGTCAGACGTCTGACGGGCATCAATGTGCAAGCACACAAGCCGGTGGTGGGAGCTAACGCCTTTGTCTGCGAGGCCACTGTGCCGCAGCTGGGCGAGGCCTCGGCGCAACCTCCCTACCAGATCATGGATCCGCAGCAGTTTGGGCTAACCCGAGCCGCCGAACCTGTGGCCAAAGACATGGCGATGGATGCCTTTCAAGCGCAACTTCGCCGCTTAGGTGTGCTTGTGGACGAAAAGGACCTTGAGGCATGCTTCGAGGCTTATCGACAATTGGCCGAGCACAAGGAAGATCTCCATGTGTCGGATCTGGAAAATCTTTTGGATGAAACCCTCTTGGCTCCGCCGCAGAGGTATAAGCTGCTGTATTTGAATGTTTCCGCAGGATCCATTTCCGTGCCCCATGCCACGGTGCAATTAGAGATAGACGGGCAGATGTGCCAAGACGCCGGGTTCGGTCAAGGGCCTGTGGATGCCACTTTCAAGACCATTTGCAAGATGACCCATCGGTTTCCCAAGCTGGTGCGCTACGAAGTCCATGCAGTCACTTCCGGAACCGACGCTCTTGGTGAAGTGCATGTGCAATTGGAAGAAGACGCCCAGACGGTCCAGGGCCGCGGGGTGGCCACGGATATCGTCCTGGGCAGCGCCAAGGCCTTCATCAACGCCTTGAACAAGTTGGAACAAAAGTCCAAAGAACCTTCGGTGTCAGAATTCACCGAATGGGAAAGCTGGCAACCTCGCCTATGAATCTTTTCGCCACGTCAGCGGGACCTTGATCGCGCAAAGCCACTGCCCCGGCCCACTCGGAAAGGTCATCTTCCGAGTGGGGCGCCGGGTGTCCAGCAGGCCCGTTGGGCTCACCCAAAAGCCCACAAAAAAAAAATGGCCGTGACGACCCACAACATCCAAGATGGTCCCCCCTTGAATGGAGTTTGTTGAACTGCTAAGAGTGTGTGCGGCTTCAATGGATGTGTGAAAATTCGGCCACGCCGCCCCGTGAAGCGCAGATCGCTGGCCACTTTGTTGGGAGGACTTCCCGTGAAGTGTAGGGAGATCGAAGGATTTGTGAAGTTTCTTTTGCCGGGAGTTTTCTTTTGGCTGCTTGGATACGTGTGGTTCTTCGCATCTCCGGCTCCGGCATGGAGTGCGGCGGAATTATCCTGGACCGCCAACGCCACATCGGGCGTTCTCTTGGATGTGACCAATGGAGAAACCCTTTGGGAACAAAACCCTGACGATGCGATTGCGCCGGCGTCTTTCACCAAGCTTCTCACTCTTTATCTGGTCTTTGAAGCCCTGGAAAAAGGCGATGTCACATTGAATGATCCCGTCCACATCAGCAAGGCGGCGTGGCGGACGGGCGGCTCTAAGATGTTCGTGGAAGTGGGAAACAAGATCGCGCTGGAAGAGCTGATAAAGGGCATTGCCGTGGTGTCCGGAAACGACGCCTGTGTGGCTGTGGCGGAACACCTCTACGGATCCGTGGAGGCTTTTGTTGCCGCCATGAACCAAAAAGCCAAAGAACTGGGAATGCACCACAGTCACTTTGCGAATCCTCACGGCCTGCCGGCCCAAGGTCAGGTGACCACGGCTCGCGACATGGCCACACTGGCCATGTCCTATCTGCGCCGGTTTCCACAGAGCCTTCGGTTCCATTCCATGACCGAGTACACCTATCATGACATCACGCAGCCCAACCGAAACCGGCTGTTGCTCAAAGACAGCTCCGTGGACGGGCTTAAGACGGGCTATGTGTCTGAAGCCGGCTACCACCTCATGGCTACAGCGCAACGCCACGGGCTTCGCCTTTTGGCCGTGGTCATGGGCGCGCCCAGCCCGGCCGTAAGAGAAAAAGAAGCTCTGGCCCTGCTAAATCTCGGATATCGCCTCTTTGCTTTCATTCCTCCACCCAGTCCGGATCAAGCAGCCACGGTGATCAGAGTGTGGAAGGGCGCCGCTTCCCAAGTTTCCCTTTTTTTCAAGGAAACCAACCCAGTGGTGGTGAGAAAAGAAAAAGCACAGAACGTTCACTGGGTCCTGGACGTACCTTCGTCGGTCATGGCTCCCATTCATAAGGGACAAACCCTAGGACGCGCCGACCTGAAAGCGGGCGACGCCACCTTGGCTTCCCTGGACTTGGTGAGCAACACCGACATCGCACGGGCTAACCTTTTCGTTCGCCTCTGGCACTCCATTCTGTTGCTCGGCGATGACCCGTGGCAGCGCGTGTGGAACCCCCTGGCTTACACCTCGAGCGCCATTGTCGCCTGCGGTGTCGCTTTGCTGGTCTTCATGCGGCTGAAGAGCCGCAGGAGCAGAAAACGGACTTTCTTCGGCTAATGTGGGCGGCGGGCCACGCCGCCCTTTAGGGAGAGGGTTTGCCCTTTTTCGACGTGCGAGACGACCCGATCTCGCAAGCGTCCGACATTCAGGTACGCACGCCCAGTTTGGGCAGAATCCACTTATTGAGCACGACCCAGGCGACGAGGATGCCGCCTAGCCACAGGAAGTCCTTATCCATGGGCTTGACTCCTTACGGAAATTCCACACCGTGGAGCGTCTTGTCTTCGGCCGATAGCCTACCGGCCCTGGGCTAACCCGCTCAACTGAAGCCGCCCGTTCCACACCCGGTGCCCAAGACGCTGGAAAGCGATCCCTTGCTGGCGAAAGAAGACAAGAGCTTTTTTACATCCACCGCTCCGCACTTGGGACAGGCCAGCGACTCTTCATCCTTGGCGGACCAGATGAAACTCTCGAACTCGTTTCCGCATTGCTCACAGAGGTACTCGTAAATGGGCATGATAGCATCCTCCCCAATAAATCACCTTGTGACGCGAACTGAAAGCGCCAGTACAATTTAAGTATCTCGAGAACGAATGCAACCCCTGCGATGTGTCCGGGAATGCTTTTGTTGGAGACCGCCCGCGCAACGGCCATGGAAAGCTCCGTACCGTCGCAGCCCAAAGGCTGCGGGCAGCCACCAGGACCGTCTTGACAACTCTGTGGGCGAAGACCAGCCATCGAAGCGATCGCCGCTTTGGCGGATGTTGTTTGTCAGCGTTCTTCATCCCCGGCGAGGGGCCATTGACCTCGTTCCAGCAAGACATCCTTTAGAACGGCCAAGGCGGCATTCACGGCCGGAAACCCCGCATACACCCCGACCTGAAAAATGGTTTCTGCGAGATGGCGCGGCTTGACGCCCACATTTAAAGCGCCGTGCAGATGAATGCGCAGTTCCTCTCCCTTTTGCAAGGCTGCCAGAGCCGCCACCGCCACCATTTGACGCTCCGGCAGGGAAAGCACCGTTCGCGAATACATGTTGCCGGTGATGAAAAGGGAAAGGTCTCGAGCCAGCCCCGGGTCAAACTCCTTCCAGAGTTCATAGGGCACTTTGAGGCGCACCGGACCCGAAAACAGCTTGGCCGCCGTTTGCTTGGTTTGCTCCACCAAAGTTTTTTCCAACACGCCATGACCTCCTTCTTGACACGCGAGTTCCCAAGAAACCCGACCCGTGCGTTGACAATTCCATAGCCTGCTTTTACTTTAGCGCCGATTTTAAAGAATTTGGCAGAGGAGGAGAAGACGCTATGGATAACTGTGAAGGCAAATCATGTTCAACGTGCGAAAGCCGCAAGAAGCATTCCAAAGACGAGATACTGGCCTGCAAGCTGGCGCGGATTCAGAACAAAATCATCGTCATGAGCGGCAAGGGGGGCGTGGGCAAAAGCAGCGTGGCGGTCTATATCGCCTTGGCCTTGTCCCAAAAAGGTTATCAGGTGGGGTTGATGGACATCGATCTTCATGGGCCGAGCATTCCCAAGATGTTGGGGCTCCATGGATTGCTTCGAGTCTCCCAGGATCAGGAAATTCTTCCCCATGAATACAGCCCCAACTTGAAGGTGGTCTCCATCGAATCCTTGTTGGAAGACTCAGATTCCGCCGTCATCTGGCGAGGCCCCCTAAAGCACGGCGTCATTCAGCAGTTCATCAGCGATTGCACCTGGAATGATTTGGATTTCCTTGTAGTGGACTGTCCTCCCGGCACAGGGGACGAGCCCTTGAGCATTGCGCGCTTGATTCCAGATGCCAAGGCGGTGATCGTCACGACGCCACAGGAAGTCGCTCTGGCCGATGTACGAAAATCCATTAATTTCTGTAAGAAAGTTCAGTTGGACATTGCGGGTTTGGTGGAGAACATGTCCGGGCTCTATTGCCCTCACTGTCAACAGTTCATTCCCATCTTCAGCACGGGTGGAGGCCAAAAAACCTCCGAGACGATGGGAATTGCGTTCCTGGGATCCCTGCCCTTTGATCCAGCTGTCGTCGCGGGAGGGGACCAGGGTAAACCCGTCATGGAAGACCCCAACGCCTCTTCACCGTTCATCAAGGCGGTCGTCGACATGGTGAATCGGCTCATCGAGCGCTTTCCTTCGGCGGAGAGCGTCCAGGCGCACAGCCAATCCGTGCATTGACACCGTGTTGGAGGATGCTTCATCGCGAAAACGCCGAACACGGCTCGTTACCTTTTGGCGGGACCGCGTTTTCAGGGATTGAACGTTGAAGGGATGATCGAAAGGTCATCCCACAAAATGCCATTGAGGATGGCCGTAGGGGCCGTCATGGTTCTGTGAAGGTTTCACGAAGGCATGCCGCAATGCCCATGACCGACTGAGCCAAAAGCTTTCCATCGAAGGGATGCAGGCCTAGATGAAATTCCGGAAGGTCCGGCGCCGTGGCCATGAGTTCCGGCAACCGCGAAGCCCTAGGCACCAGGAGCGCTCCCAAGGGGCGTCCCCAACGGCTGTGCAGTAGCCGCTCATGGAGGCCGTCGCCCGGAGGATCTGTAAAGAGGGTTAGCAAGGTTGCCTGCCAGAACAGGCATTTTCGAAGCCTGTTTTCCGACGGTGCGGTGCCGTTCACGAACCGTTGAAGGAAGTGCTTGAGATAGGTCGTGGCGGGATGGCGCCGCCACAGTGATGTACGAATGCGGCGAAGAATTCGACGAAAGCCGTCCCATGGGGCCACAAGGGGAATCCAGTGGGCTTCCAACTGGCTTTCCAGCCAAAAGTGGCAGGAACTGGCCTTGAGTCGATAGTAACGACAGGGCCAAAAGGGTGGCATGCTGTAATGGTTCACCAGCCCATGCCAAAAGGCATCGGCCAGAAAGTGGCTCATCATGCCCATAAGCCACCAGCGCGCCGGGGCGCTCGTGAACGGAACCTGGCCCAGTAGTTGTTGGCATGCGCGAGCACCCGGTTCACCCTGCAGGCGATGAAGGCGCCGTCCCATGCGGGAAAGCCGCATGTGGGGCAGATCGTAAAAGAGGGTGTCCGGCATGATAGATCCCAAGAGGTAGGACTCTTCGTCCCCACGTGACCAACCGCCCTGAAACGCCATACGGGCAGATTCTCTGGCCAGCAGCATGTGGAAACGTTCCTTGGGCATAAGGGCTTTCCTTGAAAGCGGCAATGCGGCGACTGCTCCCAAACTCCAAGGCTCAGTGGGCTTGGTGCCTGTACGACTGGGCCAATTCCGCCTTTGCCACGAGCATTCTCGCGGTGCTGTTTCCCGTCTATTTCGCCAAAGTGATCATGCCCTCGAAAGGCATGGCCCTTCATCTGGGATTCCTGCGGTGGCACACGCAGGCCTCTTCCCTCTGGGGCTATACCGTCTCCACGTCTCTTTTCTGCGTCGCCGTCATCGCGCCTTGGATCGGGCGATGGGCGGACCTTCAGGGAAAACGCCGGCCTCTGTTTCTGCTGCTGGCTTTCTGCGGCGCCGCATCCACAACGCTTCTGGCATTCACGGGCCACGGCACCGTGTGGCGCGCCCTTGCCTGTTTCATTGTGGCCTACGCCTGTTTTTCGGCCAGTGAGATTTTCTACAACGCGTTTCTGCCCCACATCGCTTCCCCATCCCAGCACGATTGGCTTTCCGGGTTAGGGTACGCTTACGGTTATGTGGGGGGCGGCCTACTCCTGGCGCTTCACTTGATTTGGCTGCATGAACCTCGATGGATCGGCTTGGAAACCACACACCAAGTTGTCCGATTTGCCTTCTTCACCGTCGGCGTGTGGTGGGCCTTCTTCACCCTTCCCTGCCTTCTATGGCTGCCTTCCCAGACCTCTCGCCCTCGGGACACGGCATCAACTCAATGGATGCCCTTTCCCGTGGCGCTTTGGAAGGACTTGTGGGCTCGGCCACGCGTGGCGGCCATGGTTGTGGCCTATTTTTTCTACAACAACGGCATCCAAACCGTTATCACCATGGCGTCTGTCTATGGAGCCACAGAGCTGGGGCTCTCGACAACATCCTTGACCGGCGCGTTTCTCATGACACAGTGGATCGCTTTTCCCGGCGCCACGCTTTTATCCGCTGCCGCGGAAAGGTTCGGCACGCGCCGCGTGCTGTTCATCAGCCTGGCCGTCTGGTGCTGCGTGGTCGTTTTTGCTTACGGCATGCATTCGCCATGGCATTTTTGGATCCTCGCGGCCATCGTAGGCTTTATCCTGGGAGGCAGCCAATCGCTCAGTCGATCCCTTTTCAGTCGCCTCATTCCTGGAGAAAAAAGTGCCGAATTTTTCGGTTTTTTTGCCATCGGTGGTAAATTTTCCGCAATCCTCGGGCCCCTTGTCTTTGGGATCCTTCGCGATGTTTTCGGAACACCCCGCCCCGCTATTCTGTCACTTGTGGCATTCTTTCTCATCGGGGCCGCCATGCTGGCGACCGTCAAAGACGATCCCTAGCTCTTGTTCCGGCGAATGAATTCCTCGATGGCTCGAGGAATGAGCTTTCTGACAAAAGCGCCCTGGTCCCCTTCGAAGGTTTTTTGGTATTCGGCGTACAGAGGATGGGAGGCGAGGATGGGGGGGGTGGCTTGCATGGCAGGCACTTTCCCCTGCGCGGCTTGGTCCACGAGATCCACGATGGGCGTGTCCACACGAGGATCCGGTTCCACCCACCCAAGCCTTCGCATGCATTCAAAGCGAATCTGGTCCACCAGAAACAAGGTGACATCGATGGTCAAAATTTTCTGGGCCGGCGAGAGCTGCTCCAACTCTACGTCCGATTCTCCGGTGAGAATTCTCAACACGAGGGATTGCAGCAGCCGAGTGCATTGCTCCCCGGGTTGAATCAGGACGGCCAACACGGCGTCCGGAAGGTCTCGAACCGACGTGTGCTCATCAAAGAGGCAATGAAAGCGCCTTTCCCAAGGATAAAAGGCGCGACGGGCTCGCAGACGGCGGCGTTTTTCCTCCAAAGCAATCACATCGCCCACGCCCCACTCCTTTGTTTTCAAGCGGCTTGCCGCGCCGCTGAGTCAAAGACAGCCGGCCCCTTCCCGTGGAATGCGGCCCTCCTGATCCTCCCGGTCTTCAGGTCTCCTAACGGGACGGATGGCTAGAAGACTTCGGCCCCAAACCGGTACACTTCCACATTCCCATCCCGCCAGCATTCCGGCGAAAGGCCGGCCTTCTTGCACGTCCAGTTCAAAAATTCTTCCTTACCCCACGCGTGCTCCACGGCCACCTGAGGCAGCAACAATCCGTTGTGATAGCCTTTGCGAATGACGAGGCCGTGCCGACCCACGGTGAACTGCAGGGGATCCTTGAGCCGCTCCAGGGGACTCAGGGCGGAAATCTCCAACTGCAACGCATCCACCTCCGCCGCGCGAACCGGAGGAAACCTGGGATCTGCAAACGCCGCCTGCACGGCCGCTTCTTTAACCGTTCGCCACAGCGGCATGTGCGGCTCCACATACCCAATGCATCCTCGAAGCGCGCCCTGTTTGCGCAGCGTCACAAAAGCCCCGCGCTTCTCCCAAAGCTTGGAAGCCGTCCCCTCATAGACGGGTTCTGCCTCTAGCCCGAGCTTCCAACGGATGGCCTGCCACGCCACGGTGCGCAGGACACTCTTTTCCTGCTCTGACAACCCCTCTTCAACCGAGCTCTCAGGGGGTTCGGAGGATGGCGCTTCTTTGACGGCCTTTCCCGGATTATCGACGATGGCAGCCGCCATGTAGCCCACCACACCTCGAACATCTCCCGTCACATCCCCTGAATTGGCGTAGTGCAGCACCCGGGCTTTGGTGGCTCCCAGCTCGCGAGCCGCCAAAAGCGTCGTGACCAGAGGACCACCGCCACAAGCTTCGCATTCTCTTCGGCGCAACGCTTCAAAAAGCCCCTCAGGATCGTATCCATCCACTTTTTCGATGACCCGCGCATCTAGCTTTTTGGCGTCTTGGTAAGTGTAGTAGTGCGAAAGGTCGGTGCTGGCCACCAACAAGACCTCATCATCACCGATGGCTTTGGCCACGGCCTGGGCAAGGCGCCGGCATCCGTCCAGGTCGACATCCCCGATGAGCACGGGAATCATCTGAAAGGCACCCAGGACCACCTGCAAAAAGGGCAACTGGATTTCCAGGGAATGCTCCTGAGCGTGGGCTTGAGGCACGTGAGAAAACAGATCCTGATACGCCATGAGCCTTTTGGTGAACACTCGGTCCACCGAAACCACACCCAGAGGTGTTCGATAACCGGCCACATCATCCACGCTGGCTCCATTGAAATAGGCCCGATGACTAGGCGCCATGATAAGAACCTTCTTGACGGGCCTTCCCTCCAGCAGCTTGTAGGCATAGGCCGCCACCGGCCCGGAATACATGTAGCCGGCATGGGGGGCCACCAATCCGACCAAACGTCCGGAAAGAGAAGCAGCCGACGCCTTGGCCAGGTATTCCAGAATGACCGTGCGAAGTTTTTCCGGATTTCCGGGATACCACGTTCCGGCAATAACGGATTCACGTATTCTCTCAGATCCCATGCTCTTCCCCCCAATGGATGTTGCGATGGCGTCTTGCATCCTGGGCACTACACCTTATAATAATGCCCCTTTTGATGAAAGTCTTTTGACGATCTCTGTCCCCTACAAAGGAGCCAAGCGCCACGTTCATGAAACCCGTCCGCGCCTTCCTGGACAACATCGCCGTGGTCCTGCACCGCCCGCATTTTCCCGAAAACATCGGGGCTGCGGCTCGAGCAGCAAAAAACATGGGGATTCGACGCCTCATCGTCGTTGATCCGCTGGACTGCGACCTCACTCGCATCCTCAAAATGGCCACCCATGCCGCCGAAGACGTGGTGGCCACCATGGAAATCTATGACAATCTGCGCGAGGCCCTGGGGTCATTTCAATATATCATCGGCACGACAGCGAGAACAGGTTCCCAACGGCGCACCATCATGGACCCTCGGGACATAGCCCGCCGGGTGGTGAGCATCAGCCGCACCAACAAAACGGCACTGCTTTTTGGGCCTGAAAATCGAGGGCTGGCCAACCGGGAACTGAAATACTGCCACGCTCTGGTGACCATTCCCACATCCCAGGAATTCGCCTCGCTGAACCTGGCTCAAGCCGTCATGATCATGACCTATGAAATTTTTCGAGCCGCCGAGCAACCGCCTGAGAGCTTTACACCCAAATTGGCCACCAGCTTTGAACTGGAAGCCATGTACGACCATCTTCAAGAAACTTTGGCCAAGATTCACTTCGTGAATCCCGAAAATCCTGAGTACTGGATGAGAAGCCTGCGCCGGTTTTTCAGCCGGATTGGATTGCAAGCGCGCGAAGTCAAGATCATTCGAGGTATCTGCAGGCAGATCGAATGGTACGGTGAAAAGATGGCTTTCGAGGCGGTGCGCCAAGTCCGTGCACAGGACAAAGGCATTGACTCAATCTCTTGCCTTGACTAGAGTGGCTAGGGTTTGCTGCGTTTCTCACTCCCATGGCGACAGAGCTTGAAACATGGAGGATGGTCATGCAGGGTGCGAGCGATCAACGCATTGTGGTTTCGGGAATCAACCGCAGTCTCTTGTTTAAGGGTGCCGCAACCCTGGCCGTGATCTTCGTGGTGGGATCACTCGTGCTGTTCGCCACACCGTCCCATTACTATTTTCGGGCGGAGCGGGGCGGGCTTGGGCTCTGCGAGGGTCGATTGTGGGGTCTGGTGGGTTCCGCGGTGCCGGGTTACGAATTCATTCCCGTCTCCGCAGACGCCGCTCGATCCCTGGTCGGAAAACCTTTTGCCAGCGCGGAAGAAGCCCTAAACACCCTTCGACCCATTGTGGAACAGGCGGCGCGAGAAGGCATGGCTGCTGTAGCTCCTGGAGAAAAACAACTGGCTCAGCTGTACAAGACGGTGCTTCCCAACCTTCAGGGCGCGAAGCTTCTTGGGATTCAAGGCTACGACGCCCGCGTGGAAGCTCTGGAAAAATGGATGGCCGTCGTCACAGGACAGTCGCACACGCCCACCAGTCACTGAGTCTTTCGACGTGCTTCTTCCTCTGAGAGCGCCTCTAGCCCGGCGCCGCTTCAAGCGGCCCGGGCTGTTTTTTTCACCATTCATGCGAACGCGCCGTGAACACCCCCAACAACTTTCCATAAGGGCCTCTGGCTGGGATGCACAGCGCTTTTTCGCCGATCCTTGACAAAAATATCCAGTACGTAAAAATACAATTATCCTTTTAGTGACTTTGGAACAAGAGGCTGCGCTTCGGTTTGACCTTGAGGCAGTCGGTTCGAAAGGTCACTGGGCAACCGCTAGGAAGGACAAGAGATGGAAAACGAGCCGATCATCGAGCTGATCCGTCGCGAGCTTCCGGGAATTCTGCAACGCCATCCCGAGGTGCGGGATTGGGTGCTTCGACTCACGCGAGACCAGTACGCAGACAAAGAGGAGACAGAGAGCCGTTTTGATCGGCTGCTGGAAGAATTGCGCCGGGATCGGGAGGAAAATGCACGCAAATGGGATGAGCAAAACCGCAGATGGGAAGAACAAAACCGGGAACTGAACCGCAAGTGGGAAGAACAAAACCGTAGGTGGGAAGAACACAACCGGGAACTGAATCGCAAGTGGGAAGAACAAAATCGAAAATGGAATGAACAAAACCGCAGATGGGAAGAGCAGGCTCGCATGTGGGATGAACAAAACCGCAGGTGGGAAGAGCAGGCTCGCATGTGGGAGGAGCAAAACCGTAGGTGGGAAGAACAAAACCGGGAACTGAATCGCAAGTGGGAAGAACAAAACCGCAGGTGGGAAGAACAGGCTCGCATGTGGGAGGAGCAAAACCGTAGGTGGGAAGAACAAAACCGGGAACTGAACCGCAAGTGGGAAGAACAAAATCGAAAATGGGATGAACAAAACCGCAGGTGGGAAGAGCAGGCCCGCATGTGGGATGAGCAAAACCGCAGGTGGGAAGAGCAGGCTCGCATGTGGGATGAACAAAACCGCAGGTGGGAAGAGCAGAACCGTAAATGGGACACCAACCAGAAGACCATCAACGAGATCTTGGAAACCCTGAAAGCTCAGGCACAAAAGCATGAAAGCAGCATCGGTGCTCTGGGAGCTCGGTGGGGATTAACCTCGGAAGCTTCCTTTCGAAATGGGCTCAGGGCCATCTTGGAGAAATCTTTCGGCGTCCAGGTGCGCAGCGTGACCGAATACGATGAGAGAGGAGAGGTTTTCGAACACCCCGACCAGGTGGAGCTGGATGTCGTTGTTCATGACGACGTGTTGATTCTTTGCGAAATCAAGTCTTCCATGAGCAAATCGGACATGTATGCCTTTGAAAGAAAGGTGCGTTTTTATGAGAAGCGCCACCAGCGGAAAGCCTCACGCAAACTCGTCATCTCACCCATGGTAGACGACCGGGCCAGACAGGTGGCCCAGAGACTGGGCATCGAGGTCTACAGTTACGCCAACGATGTGAAGCCCGGTAAGCCGAGCGAATAATCTTGCAGCCGGGGAGCTGCCCTGAACTTTTCTCTGTAAACCCCTTGGCTCAGCCATCACTTCAGGCCGCACAGCGAGCGCTGGCGGCGCACACGCGGTTTCGACCTGTGCGTTTGGCGAGATAGAGGGCCTCATCGGCAGATTGAATGAGCGCGTCCGGAACCGTGGGCCCATGGGCCGTGGCCACGCCGGCGCTCAGCGTCACAGAGACGGCAACCTGGCCATCAACGATGGGGTGACGGGAGACGGCCGCCCGAATCCTTTCGGCCACGTTCACGGCAATGCCCGTGTCGGCGTGGGGAAGCACCACAAGAAATTCCTCTCCACCAAAACGACCCACCACATCGTAAGAACGAATCACACTCCGCATGCGCGCCACCGTTTCTTTCAGTACATGATCGCCCACGAGGTGCCCGTAGGTGTCGTTGATCTTTTTGAAGTGGTCGATATCCATCATGAGGAGACTCAAGGGCTGGTTTGCCCTTACCGCTCGATCCAGCTCTTCCACGAGCCTCTGGTATGCCGCACCTCGGTTATACGTTCCCGTCAATGGATCGCGGGTGGCCTGAATTCGCAAAGCCTCACGGGCAGCCACCAATTCTTCGTGAAGGGCAATGATGCGGCGCCCGATGCCGACACGCACCTGAAGTTCACTGGGATCAAAGGGTTTGATCATGTAGTCGTCAGCGCCGGCTTCCAGGCCGGAAACGATCTCCTTTCGGCTCGTTTTGGCCGTCAGGAGAATCATGTAGAGGTAGCGGTCCGTGGGCACCTCTTCCCGGACCTTGCGGCAGATGTCCACCCCATCCATGCCGGGCATGATCCAATCCAATACGGCCAGCCTCGGTGAATCCTCGCCCTGAAGGACATTCCACGCCGCGTCTCCCGACGCTGCCGTCACCACCTCATAGCCCCATTTGGTGAGCATAGCAGCCACCATTTTACGTGTCGTGGTATCGTCGTCCGCTACTAAAACCTTCATCGCCTTTTTCCCCCGGTCAAAAACTTACGGCGTCCGACGGCGCCCCCACATCACAGACCGCCATGGTTAATCGATCGGCCTGCTCCTTGACCACGGCACACAATGGCAAAAGGTCGACAGGATTTTCAGGGGCTGCGGCCTGTTCCAAAGCCCGCGCCGCTTCGCTGAGGCGATGGGCCGAGATATTGGCGGCCGCTCCCTTGAGGCTGTGAGCCAGCCGTTTCGTCTCGGCTATATCACCTTTTTCCAAAGCCTCGTCGATTTCTTTGAGGCGCTGTGGAAGTTCCGCCACGAATTCCGAAAGGATTTCCCACGACAGATCCATGTCCCCTCCAAGGCGGTCCACCAGTTCGTCCCAATGAAAGACGTCTTGATCTGCTGCAGCCAGTCCAGCAGATGGCGACGTGCAAGCGGCAGCTTCCTCGTGCACCTGGGCGTCACGTTCGGCTCGGTGCATCTGTCGTTCAATGGCTCCCTGCAGATCTTCCAGGCGAAGGGGTTTGGGAACATAATCATCCATGCCCGCCTGGAGGCACATCTGCCGGTCGCCCGGAAGGGCGTGGGCCGTCATGGCTATGATGGGGACGCGGGGATTCTTAACCCTGGCCAGACCCTTTCGAATCATGCGCGTCGCTTCCAGTCCATCCAGGACAGGCATTTGCACATCCATGAACACCAAGTCGTAGGTCTGCTGACGAAGCGCTTCAAGGGCTTCCTGGCCGTTGCTCACCACATCAACAGTACACCCCAATTTGCCCAGACACCCTGCGGCGACCTTCTGATTGACCGGATTGTCTTCCGCCAAAAGCACGCGAAGGGCTGGCGCGTCTTTGTCCAGACTTAAACACGTCACCCCTCGCACCTGGGATTGAACCACTTGGGCCAGATCGAGACATGCCAAGAGCGCGTTGTAAAGCTTGGAGTACCGGACAGGCTTGGTCAGGACTGCCCGAAACAGGTCCTCTGTCTTGACTCGCTCCCCCATGGCCGGTGTGACCACGGACGTGAGCAGGACGCATGGGGTGCGAGAAAGGTCCGAATCGGCGCGCATATGTCGCACCACCATCTCCCCGTCCATTTCAGGCATTTGCATGTCCAGAACGACAATGTCAAAAGGCATGCCATTTCTGTGAGCCGCTCGAAGCTTTTCCAACGCCGTCGGACCATCGGCCGCTTCATCATAGCCATAGCCCCACACTCGAAGCATTTCGCTGACAACAAACCGGTTGGTGGCATTGTCATCCACCACCAAAACACGCGTGCTTTGCACGCGCTGCAGCACCGCTTCGTCGATTCGAAGCTTTTCTTCCTCCGCGGCCCTCTCGCCCACTTCCAGCACAGCCGTGAACCAGAACGTGGATCCTTTTCCTACTTCGCTGTCCACGCCCATGACCCCGCCCATCATTTCCACGAGCTTTTTAGAAATGGTCAGTCCCAGGCCCGTGCCACCGTATTTTCGCGTGATGGAGGCATCCGCCTGGGAGAAGGACTGAAAGATCGCCTCGATTCGATCTTTGGGAATGCCGATTCCCGTATCTCGAACAGCGAACCGCAGCGACACCTTGCCCTGCTGGGGTTCGCTCTCCGTTCGCGTTACGCTGAGAACAACTTCTCCTTTCTCGGTGAATTTGAGCGCGTTGCCCACCAGGTTCAGCAGGATTTGGCGCAGCCTGGCCGCGTCTCCTCGAAGGTAACGGGGCACGGCGGCATCCACCAGGCAGGCCAATTCCAGCCCTTTTTCATGCGCCTTAATCGCCAAGGTTTCCGCCACCCCTTCCACGGTGTCTCGAAGATCAAAATCCACGTGCTCCAGTTCCATTTTGCCCGCTTCGATCTTGGAAAAATCCAAAATATCGTTGAGCAGGGAGAGCAAAGCTTCGCCACTTTTTTGAATGATGTCCACGTAGTCCCTCTGCAGGGGGGTCAGAGGCGTGTCTTGTAGCAACCGGTTCATGCCCAGAATGCCGTTCATTGGCGTTCGGATTTCATGGCTCATGTTGGCGAGAAAGAGGCTCTTGGCTTGGTTGGCCACTTCCGCTTCCAGCGCAAGGCGGTTCGCCTGCGTGATGGCTTCTTCCAGCTCTTTGTTGCTCTTTTCCAAAGCTTCCAGTGTGAGGCGTACCTCGTGTTCCCGAGCCGCCACCGTATCCGCCATTTGCTTCATGGCACCCACCACGCGGTCCAGTTCGGCCACACCGCACGGTTCCAATCGGTCTACGGCATCCACATGACCATCGGCCACGTACGCCAAGGCTCGAGAAAAGCGCTCCAGAGGTGTTCCAACAACCCGTTCCACCTGCCTTCGGGCGAGCGCCATGACGACGGCCGTGGAAAGACACAATAAGGCCACGGCCAACCCCGATGCCTGAGCCACCGGGCTCAGGAAACGCCACAGCGGCGTGGCCACACAAAAAATCCAACCACGTTCGGCCATGAAGGCCGCCGTGGCCATATGCCACGAGGAATCCAGTGTGACCAGAGCCGCGTGGGTTTTTCTGTCCGAGATCACCCGATTCACCACCGAAACATGCCCCAGATTGATCTGCTGAGACACCAGATCGTGATTCGGGTGCGCCAAAAGATTTCCGTAGCCGTCTACGACAAAGGCGATGTTCCCCGCACCCGCCCCATCCAACAAGGATTCCACGTAGGTTTGTATCTTCGAAAGATTCAGTTCGCCCATCACAAAGCCCAAAGAGCCGTGCCTCACGGCGAGGGAAACCGTGACTTTTCCTGTTTCCTGAGACACATACGGGTCGGAAACCGCCTCGAGCTTCCCAGGATCCTTGAGCAAAGTCGGTAGAAACCCCGAAAAATCCATGCCTTCAACACCGGAAGGATAACTGGCGAGCACGATGCCTTGGCCGTCGGTAACGATCAAGCGATCAAAATACGGCACGGCCTGATGGATCTTTTCAAGAATCGACGGGCGACCCTCGGTGGCCCACACATCTGTGGAAGCCAAGATGTGCAGCGTCGATGAAGCATGATGGACGTACCACTGAAGGGACGTCATCAAAGGGCGAATCACCTGACGGTGATGGTTGCGCACCGTCTGGATTTGCTGATAGCCCACAAGCAAAGTGCCCAAGAACACTGCCGTGAAACCCAAGGCAAAAATCTTGGGTCCCATGTGGGATCGCACCACTGAGGCCAAAGGTGCACTTTTCATCGAGTCTCTCCAATGTGAGACAGCACGTGAAAACGCCCTTGAGCAACCCTTTCCATCACACATGGAAGATGACGATCTCCAAAAGGGGTCAGACGCAACGGTCCGGTTGGTCCAACGATGTCGTGAACTTGAGTCAGAGCCGTGGGCAAAGGAAGGTGACCGGATAGGGAGCGCTCCAGAGCGCCTCTCAGGAGCAGCACGGCTTCGTAACTGAAGACGGCAGCGTGGTTCGGGTCTTTGCCGAACCGATGCCGATAGGCTTTGACGAAGTCTTTCATCTGCAAAGAAGACGTTTCAGGATCCACATTCACAGCGCTCACCAGCTCCACGCCTTCCACCGTGCGCCCGCCGTAGACCACGAGTTCTGGCGATCGGGCCCAAAATGAGGTGAACACGGCCGCCCTGATGCCTTTCTTGGCCAACCACTGGCACAGGTAAGCGGTGTCCTTGGCGGAGGCAACCACCAGAATCGCCTCAGAGCCGGCATGCTCTAGGGGCTGAAGCATCGGTTTCCATACGCTGGGCCTGGAAGATCGAAACGCGTGCTGCGCCAGCACAATGCCCCCTCTTCGGCGAAAAGCCTCGGCAAAACCCTCCGCATACGCTCTGGCAAAGGCTTCATTGTCCGCATCCCAGACAATGACCACGGTGCGCGCATGCCGGTTCAACAGAATATGCTTGGCCAGGGCTTCCACCTGGACGGCGTCCGAAGGGGCCATGCGAAACAGAGCATCGGCTCGATCATCCAGAACTTGGGAAGACGCCGTGGGGCTGAGGCACACGGCATTGGCCTGCTCCAGGGTCGGAAGTACTGCCAAAACCTGGGTACTGGTCATGGGCCCAAGAAAAACGCGAAGACCTTGCGACAGCAGCCGCTGGACCGAGGCCAAGGCGCCCGAAACAGTGCCCTGATCGTTGGCAAGAATGAGTTCCAGGGACCTTCCCTGCACGCCTCCCGAGGCGTTGACGGCTTCCACGGCGAGCATGGCGCCGTTGCGCCCATGAATTCCAAGGTCCGAAAACCGCCCCGTCAAAGGACCGACAAAACCCACGCGCACCGGATCCTTGAAAGAGCAGCCCTTGAGGGGTCCCCATGAGACCAGAAAACACAGGAGAATTCCCATGCTTTTCATGGACCTCATGCGTCGCGTTGCCTTTCCAGAGGCTTCAGGCACGCCAAAACCTCGCATTCCTCCATCAACTTCCTATGTTTTTTCGCCATGAACTGTTTTGGCAATCGGCGACTTCTCCACAAAGCTTTAAAATTTTTTGCCCGACAGGGCCGAGAGGAAATTCCCATGGACACCGTTTCAAGCGCTCGATGCACACGCGCTCCCGGACAGAGCGTCGCCGCGATAGTCCGGTCAAAGGGCCACGTTCTCACGCTCCTGGTCCTGGGGCACGGAGAAAGACGGTTCGTTCAGGAACATGGGGCAAGGGCCATCGCACCCTCAGCAGGCGCAGCCGTCAAAATCAGGGGCTGGAACGCCGCGGAGAGCCGATGTTTCGATCAGGATAGAAAGGTACAGGAGCTCAGGGCGTCCAAAGTGCGCAGGCACGATCGTTGATCGGCGCCTAGATGCTCTTGGTGCAAGCCCCGGCTGAGGTCCCACCATAGGGTCGGAATCCACCAATCCTTAAATCCCATGCGCAGGGCTTGGGCAATGTCCACCAGAAGACATAGTTTTTCCAAAGCTATGCCACGGGCTTTCAGAATGCGGCGCAATTCCGTGCGCACGGCCTTCGTCAAGGCGCGGTGCACCTCGGGCAGATCCTGGGGCACCCCCCAAGAGGCCAGGGACCTGTGGAGGAATTCCAGGCGACCCAAAAAGGTTTGGCGTCGAAAGGTCCCTTCGGCTCCATTTTCGCGAAAATGGGCTTCACTGGTATCTTCTTCGGTAAGCACCGGCTCCAGGACATCGAGAATCTGCCGCTCTACGATTCGGCGCACGGAGTCCTTGATGTCTGCAGGTAAGGGGATGCCCCATTCGCGCAGGGACCACAGAAGCGATTGATGCGCATTGAAAAACCGCTTTTGAAATTCTGTGTAAAAATCCAGATGATCCTCGGCCAGTTTGTAGGCGATGCCCATGCGTACATCTTCGGGAACGTCTTTGAGGGAATACGCTTCGGCCTCCGGCATTTCATCCACGCAGCGCAGCAAAGAGGCCACCCCTTCCACGGCGGATGATTGCAGGTTTTGAACCAAGGGGTCAAAGGCCGTTTCGTCTTTCACGGGTTTCACGGAAACCCGCACATCCAACCCACCTAAAAGCACGGCCGCGTAAGCACATCGCGTTGTCCTTTCTGTTCGCTCATCTTCCACGTCCATAATGCCCACCTGGCACGGCATGGGATACTCACAAAGAAAGCGCTCCAGCAGCGGCCGAAAGACAAACACATGAAGGCGCTTCCTGGAAGGCCTTTTCAGGGCCAGCGCTTCCATGGCCGCTCCGGCGCAGACGATCCCAGGCGACACCCGTTTCGGCACCACCAGTCGGTTGTACACGTTGGCTCCATGCCCTATTTCAGGAAGATTGCTGGGCGCCTTTTCTAGGACCTTCAAGAAGATGTCTTCCAGAGGGGAAGCCCCGGTAAGGCGCGCCAGTTCCATGGCGCGACAGGCATGGGCAAGAATGATCTGAGTTTCTACGCCGCTGACGTCGTCAAAGAACCATCCGCAGGACGTGTACATGGCCATGGCTTCCCGTTGCATTTCCATCAACTCAAGCACCTGCCGTCTGTCCTCGGGCTCCAGGGGTTTGATCTGATGTCTTTGAAAGAAAGACTCCTTTTCCGCAGCGCCCTTGAGAAGAATGTGGATATAGTCGTTTCGCGCGGCCCACGGATCCCGAAGCTTTGTGGCCGCTTCCTTTTCAAAATGAAGGGCCAGAGCGTCCCGAACCGTATCCAGAGCTTCCCTCAGGGGCTCGCGCCACTTCTGGTGCCAATCGGGATGGGCGCCGCTGTGGCAACCGCAATCCATGCGCCATCGTCCCACACCGTGGGCGCAACTCCACGCCGTCTCCGACACGATCTCCACCTCGGCCCTGACGGGAAACCGATCCAAAAAGGCCGCATAATTCACCACTTCGGTGGTGGAATCCTTTTCCAGGACATCAAAGGCTGCGGCCAAGGCCATGTCCCCAAACTTGAAATGATGTCCGTAGGATTCGCCGTCGGTGGCTGCATGAACCAGCCACGGCTCCCCCGGCAAGGCTTGCGAGTCGGCAAACGCCCCACGAAGCGCCGCGAGAAGCCATGAACTATGTTCCAGAAGGCGTTCAAAGGCAATGCCACGGGCAATCTTGTCGTTATAAAAGAACAGATACAGCCACTTGCCGTTGGTGCACCGATATCGGTACGCCCGCCCATAAGGAATGGAGCCGTCTCGGACGTCTCGCCACACCGTGGATTCCCCTTCCATGAAACGCCATCGGGCCGCTTGATGGGGGGCCAGGATGGTGAACCGTATGCCGGCATCCGCCAGCACCGCCAGGGTTTCATGGTCCACGGCCGTTTCCGGAAGCCACAACCCGTCGGGATTTCGGCCGTAGCGGTGACGAAATTCGGCAATCCCCCAGGCAATTTGGGTTTCCTTGTCACGTCGGTTGGCCAAAGGCAAAATGATGTGATGATAGGCTTGAGCCAGAGCGTTTCCCCAGCCGCCCAAGCGCTTAGCGCTGCGCCGGTCCGCTTCGAGAAGCCTTTGCATCACCCAGGGATCCTGCCTCTCCAACCAGGCCATCAATGTGGGGCCGAAATCAAAGCTCAGCCATTCGTAATTGTTGCGCAGAGCCAGTATGCGGTTTTCGTGGTCCATGATGCGAGCGGCCGCGTTGGGACGGTAGCATTCGTTGGTGATGCGACGGTTCCAGTCATGGTCGGGATCGGCACTGGGTTCTCGCGGCACGGCGTTCAGCCATGGGTTTTCTCGAGGCGGTTGATAGAAATGGCCATGTAGGCAGACACCTCGCCACCCATCCTGAGGCTTTGCCGTCATGAAAATCCTCCTTCACCTGGTTCTTCATTTTTCCGGCGGCTTAGGTGCAAGGCCGCCTGATACGCATCCCGGCGACGAACCCGGTAGATTTTTTGCACCTTTTCCACGGCATTTTTGACCGAATCGCCGTGGTCCAGGTAGGCCTCAAGCGCATGTTTCCATGAGGCGTCCTGCAGTACCTCGCCATTCGATGCTACAGGCGCGCCTTCCACCACCAGCGTCACTTCACCTCGAGTGCCTTCCCTGTAAACATCCAGGGCCTGGGAAACGGTTCCTCGAAACACTTCCTCGTGCACCTTGGTGAGTTCTCGAGCAACGGCCACGCGAAGATCTCCCCACTGATCCAGAATATCCTCTAGGGTGCGCACCAAGCGCCGGGGCGACTCGTAGAGAACTCGCGTCATGGATAGGTTCGCATACTTCACAAAGAACTGCGTGCGATGCGCGCCCCTTGACGGAGGAAAGCCCAGAAAGGCAAAGGGCTGGGAATCCAGTCCGGAGACGATCAAGGCCGCAATGGCCGCACAAGGCCCAGGAATCGGGATCACTTGAAGGTCGTGACGCAGCGTTTCCTGAATCAGGGCCACGCCGGGATCTGAAATGCCCGGTGTGCCGGCGTCCGTCACCAGGGCCACCTGAGCCCCTTTTTTCAAAAGAGACACAATCCTCGACAGCCCTTCTGCCGATGTGTGGGCATGGCAACTGAGCAGCGGCACGCGAATCTGATGCGCGCTCAAGAGCTTCCGCGTATGCCGCGTGTCTTCAGCCACCACATGGTCCACGGAGCGCAAAACTTCCAGGGCCCTCAGGGTGATGTCCTGAAGGTTTCCGATGGGCGTCGCCACCACGTACAGGGTTCCCGCGCCATGGTTCGCCAAAGTTCCCGTTTTTTCCTTCACCTGACGATTCATGGCCCATCACCCCAGCCCCTGCGCATCAAACGCTCCGGGAATCCACCGAATTCGCGCGTGTTCGCCATACCACTGCACGGCCACCACATCAAAGCGCACCGGCACGCCCATCAAACCCCGGCATTTCAGATACCACAGGGCCACGCGCACCACGCGCTTTTTCTTGGTTCCGCTGATGGATTCTTCTGCCATACCCCAGCGAGCGCTTCGATGGGAACGGATTTCCACAAAAACATACGTCCCTCCGTCCCGAGCCACAAGATCCACTTCGCCTAAAGGGCAGCGCACGTTTCTTTCGAGGATTTCCAGGCCGTGCTCTTGAAGATATGCCGAAGCCAGCGTCTCACTGTCACGGCCGGTTCGAACCCGTTGGTGGTCCATAGGCGGCATCCTCGGCACAACACACGCCGTGAAACGATCGCCGATGAATGGGACATGGTCCGAATCGCCGAAGCGCTCTCAGATGTTCCCGCGTGGGATAGCCCTTGTGACGAGCAAATCCATAGAAGGGATATTGTTCGTGGTAGGTCAGCATGAGTTGATCGCGATGCACCTTAGCGACAATGGATGCCGCCGCGATGCTGAGGCTGAGAGCATCCCCTTTAATGATGCTTCGTTGGGGAATGGAAAGGGGCAAAGTGTAGGGACCGTCGATGAGTACAAAATCGGGAGTGACGTCCAAACTGCGAATGGCCCGAACCATGGCCTTCAAGGAGGCTCGCAAGATATTGGTCCGGTCGATTTCTTCGGCATCGACCAAGCCCACACCGACCGAAACGGCCGCTTGCCTAATCGTTTTGGCCAATTCTTCACGGCGGGCGGGCGGCACTCGTTTGGAATCCACCACGCCGGGAAGATCCATTCCTTCGGGAAGAATGACCGCAGCGGCCACCACTGGGCCGGCCAGTGGTCCGCGCCCCACTTCGTCCACGCCGGCCAAAAGACGAAAACCCCGCCGGCGAAATTTGAAATCAAAAGCAAGCCCATCCACCGGCGGGGTTTCAAACAAAGTCCTTTGCATGCGCGAACTATCCGGGGCAGCCGCTTATGAAAACGTGCGGACTGAGGTTTGCGCGCTTGAAAACGGTTACCGCCGTTCCTTGATTCGAGCCGCCTTGCCCAAACGTTCCCTCAGGTAGTAAAGCCGGGAGCGGCGTACGCGGCCCTTGCGCACCACCTCAATCTTATCGATCCTCGGCGAATGAATGGGAAAGATTCGCTCCACGCCGATGCCGTAAGACACCTTGCGCACCGTAAAGGTCTCTCCCAAGCCGCCTCGATGCCGACGAATGACCACACCTTCAAAGACCTGAATGCGTTCCTTGTCGCCTTCTCGAATCTTGACGTGCACCTTCACCGTGTCGCCCACGCGAAACTGCGGAATATCCACGCGCATATAGTCGCGCTCAAGACTCTGAATCACATTCAACCCCATTACCGTCCTCCAATCGTCTACCCCATTGCCGATCCATATTTGACGCAGGTCGTTGCACCGTGCGTCGGCGTCACGCCGCCAACTGCGGATGGCTTACATACTCCAAAAAGGCCTCACACGCAAACACCAAAATACCGAGGGCCTCTATTTCCTGAAAAATCGATCCAGCAGAATGGCCGCGGCACATCGCACCGAAATATGGTTGTAATCCCCTCGACCTTCCACCGGGCGCAACGTTCCATGGCAGAGCCTCCAGACTTTTCCGGACAACCCCCATCCCGTTCCAAGCACCATCATGCCGGGTCGGCCGGTGGCTTCCAAAATCAGTCGAGCTTCCGAAGGCTCCACATCCGTTCCGCTTCCACGAGCCGACGTGGCCCAGAGAAACGGCGGCCGCCCCTGTTCCTCTTCCACATGGGCGATGGCCTCTTCCAAGGTGGACGCGACACGAAGTCGCCGAAGGGCGCGTTCTCGGTCCGGATGCAGTTGGCCTCCAATCCCGTGCAGCCAGTGATGGATCAGCCGATGCACCAATTTCTGCTGATCCTTGAGCGGCGTGACCACGTAACAGGCCGGAAGTTCATAGGTACAGGCGAGCCGGGCCAGGTCGTGCAAATCCAGATTGGTCACGGCGGCGACAATTTCTTCCCCGCGCCGATTGATCACCGGGGCATGCACCAAAGCCAGGTAAAGCGCCGGACCCTTAACCGTCTTGGGGTCGCTCATGAAGCGTCATCCCCTTCGCGCAGCAGTGCCAGGTCCTGTTCCGTCAGCTGCAGTCGCGCAAACAGATCCGGTCGTCTTTGCCGCGTTCTCAAAAGAGCTTGTTTACGGCGCCAGCGGGCTATACGACGGTGATCCCCGGACAAGAGTACCTCCGGCACCTTGAGCCCTCGAAATTCCTGAGGCCTGGTGTACTGGGGATATTCCAAGACGGGTTCTCGAAAGGACTCCGCCTCTGCGGAGGCTTCGTTGCCCAGAACACCGGGAAGCAGTCGGGACACGGCGTCAATCACCACCATGGCAGCCAGTTCGCCTCCCGTGAGGATAAAATCCCCAATGGACACCTCCTCATCCACGAAATACTGCCCCACCCGTTCATCCACGCCTTCATAACGGCCACACACCAGCACCAGGCGTTCCAAGAGGCTGTATCGGCGAGCGGCGGCTTGGTCAAAAAGGGCGCCCTGGGGCGTCAGCAGCACCACATGAGCCGGCGGGCCCTGAGCCGCGATGGCTTCCAGAGCGCGCACGATGGGTTCGGGCTTCATGACCATCCCTTCGCCCCCGCCGAAAGGTCGGTCATCGGTCATCTGATGCCGGTCCGTGGCATAATCCCTCAGGTTGTGCACGCGAACGGTCACAAGTCCTCTCGCCCGCGCCTTGCCCACAATACTCTCCCCAAGCGGCCCGCCCTCGAACATGCCGGGAAAAATGGTCAGGATGTCAAAGATCATTCGAATAAACCTTCAGGGGGATCCACCACCATGACCCCTCGGGACACGTCGATGGCGTGGACGATCTCCGCTACGGCGGGCACCAAAGCCTCACGGCCCGAATCCGTCTCCACCACATAGAGATCGTGGGCTCGGGTTTCGAGGATGCCCACCACTCGGCCCAAAACCACTCCATCTGGTGTGAGCACCCGCAAACCCATCAGTTGGTGGTGGTAGTACTCGCCAGCCTCGAGCGGCGCCAGATCTTCCTCTGGAACCCCCACTTCCAGTCCCACGAAGCACCGAGCCGCCTCAACGTCTTCCACGCCTTCTAAGCGAACCAGCCATTTCCCCTCCAAGGGCCTCTTTTCCACGAGACGCAGCGGCCGAGGAACCCCGCTCGTAGGGGCTTGCACAAAGAGCCATTGGCCACATTGGCGTCGACTCAGCGTTTCGCCATAGGGAGCGATCACAAGGGCGCCGCGAATTCCATGCGTCTTCACGATCTGTCCTACGGCGACCCAGCGCTGACCGCTCATACGACCTATTCGATGATTTCTAAAACCGCCCGTTTTCGAATCTTTGTGGACGCGGCACTGAGAATCGTCCGCATGGCGCGGGCCGTGCGACCTTGCTTGCCGATGACTTTGCCCAAATCTTCCTTGGCTACTCGCAATTCGATGACGGAGGTTTGTTCCCCTTCGATTTCCGAAACGCGCACGTGTTCAGGATTATCCACTAACGCCCGCGCCATGTACTCAATGAGTTCCTTCAGCATGGTCCACCCTCCGTTTTCTCAGCACCGCCTATCCTCAGGCCCCTCAGGACGCCTGTGTCGCTCCAAGATTCGCATGCTTGCGAATAAGGCTCATGACCGTCCTCGTGGGTTCCACACCCTGTTCGAGCCAATAGCGCAGACGCTCCGTATTGAAGGTGACCGTTTCCGGTTGGGTCAAGGGATTGTAGGTTCCAACGCGCTCAATGAACCGACCATCACGAGGGGCTTCCGAATGGGCCACCACAATGGAATAAAAGGGTTTCTTTTTCCTGCCCCGACGAGCTAAACGAATACGAACCGGCATAATGGTCTTCTACCTCCTGTTTTTCGTCACTTTACCTCATGGCCCACACGGGCTCAAAACAAATTCTTGCCCTATACACCAGAAGGCTCGGCTCACAAAGAGAAAAATGCCTTCACTTTCTTTTTCTTGACCTTCTTTGCCGGCTTGCCGCCCCCCATCACCTGCCTCATCATGCGCCGAGCATCCTCATAGCTGCGCAACAACTGGTTCACTTCCTGAACACTGGTGCCGCTGCCCATGGCGATGCGCCGTTTGCGGCTCGCGTTGATGATGGAGGCGTCGCGACGCTCCTCCTTGGTCATGGAATTGATGATGGCCTCCGTGCGCACCAGAGCCTTTTCGTCAATCTGCATCTTCTTGAGTTCCTTGAGCATGCCCATGCCGGGAAGCATCTTGAGAATGGACTCCAGGGAACCCAGCTTCTTGATCTGGCGTAGCTGCCGACGAAAATCATCGAGGCTAAAAGAGTTGTCTTGAAACTTTCGCGCCAAATCCAACGCCTCTTTTTCGTCAAAGGCTTCCTGGGCTTTTTCAATGATGCTCAGCACATCGCCCATCCCAAGAATTCGGGAACTCATGCGGTCGGGATGAAAAACTTCTAAAGCGTCCAGCTTTTCGCCAACCCCCACGAACTTGATGGGACAGCCGGTCACGGCCTTGATAGACAAGGCCGCACCACCTCGAGCATCGCCGTCCAGCTTAGTGAGGATGACGCCGGTCAATCCCACGGCGTCATGAAAGGCTCCGGCCACCTGCACCGCGTCCTGGCCGGTCATGGCGTCGGCGACTAAGAGGATTTCCTTGGGGTGCAGAATGTTTTTAAGGCGCTTGAGCTCATCCATGAGCTCCGTATCAATGTGCAGTCGGCCGGCTGTGTCCACGAGCATCACGTCACTTTGGCTTTCTTTGGCAAAAGCCGCGGCCGATGCGGCAATCTCTTCGGGCTTGTCTCGAGAGGACGCCGCATAGACGGGAATGTTCAACTGGCGACCCAAGGTAATGAGCTGATCGATGGCTGCGGGACGATACACGTCGGCGGGAATGAGGCAGGGTTTGCGCCCGCTTTTGGACAGGTGCCTGGCCAGCTTTCCCGCCGTGGTGGTTTTTCCCGAACCCTGGAGTCCCACCAGCATGATCCCTTGAGGCGGCTTGCCGGACAGATCCAAGGGCATGGCGGTGCCGCCCATGAGCTCGGTGAGGGATTCATGGACAATCTTGATGACCTGCTGGCCGGGTGTGAGGCTTCGCATGACCTCCTGTCCCACGGCCCTTTCGGCAACCTTGGCAATAAAATCCTTGGCCACCTTGTAGTGCACATCCGCTTCCAAAAGGGCAAGGCGTACTTCCCGCAGGGCATCTTGAATGTTTTGTTCCGTGAGTTTGCCGTAGCCCTTGAGGTGGCGAAAAACCTTTTGCAATTTGGTGCTCAGGCTGTCAAACATGGTCGCATCCGTTTCTGCGGCTTGAACTGCGGATTTCTTCGCTTTTTTCCAATACTCGAGCATGCTATATTCTAACTGTGTTTGTGTCAAGAAACGAGAAATCTAGAAGATTTAAACCTCGTCTGACCATTCCTAAGCGTGGCCCATGAAAAGCGTCCCAAGGACGGGTACACGGCGACAATGCGCGTTCTGCGAAAGGCATCGACAGCGTTTCATCCACACGTGGAGGACAGGAGGTCGGCCATGGCGGTGATCACCATCAGTAAGGAATACGCTTCCCAGAGCGAGGAATTTGCCAAAAAGCTGGCAGACCGTTTGGGCTACAGCATACTCGACCGACAGATCGTAGCCGAGGCGGCCAAGAAACTGCGCATTTCCCCCAGCGAAGCCCAAAGCTTTCACAAGGAGCGGGAATCCAAGCTGCTGCGCCTCATCGACCGCTACACCTCCAGCGTTGTGCAAAAGGTGGTCGACCGCTCCTACGGCCGGCTGGATGACAAGAGCTATCACGACGTGACCGTGAAGCTGGTGCAAAAGGCAGCCGCCGAAGACAACGTCATCATTTTCGGCTGGGGAGCGCAGTGCATTCTCGCCGATCATCCCAAAGCCATTCATCTGCGCGTGGTCAAGACCCTGGAAGACCGCATTCGCTGGCTTTGCGACAACATGGAAATGGATGAGCGTTCGGCTCGAGACCTCATCGAGCGGGAAGAAAGGGAATCGGCAGAATACGTGGAGCACTATTTCAACCGAGCCTGGGATGATGCCCATTTGTATCATGCGGTTTTGAACCTCAGCCGCATTCCTCTGGACGACGCCGTGGAGTGGGTGGCCCAATGGATCGAGAACACCACTGCCTCCTGAACCCAAGGTCGTTTGGAGCACGGTGCCTCACAAGGCGAGCCTTGATTGGGCTCGCTGTTGGTTTTCTCCTGGGCTTTCCGGGCTGGAAGCCGGTGCCGGCTTGGTCGCAAGAAACCGTTCGGCGCCCTATTCTCGCGGGCACCTGGTATCCCGCCGACGCCAAGGAACTGCGTTCCACCATTGACGCGTATTTACAACGAGCCCGCCTTGCCGAAAATGTGCCTCCAGACGCCCACCTGCTCGGCATCGTGGCACCCCATGCCGGCCTCATGTACAGCGGACCCGTGGCCGCCTACGCCTATCGTGTGGTGCAAGAACACCCCGTGGATGCCGTCGTCGTGTTGGCTCCAAGCCACCGCGTGGGCTTTGAGGGTGTGTCCGTGTTTCGCGAGGGCTCCATGGCCACGCCATTAGGGCACGTGCCTGTGCATGCCGACCTCATCAAGGCGATTCAAAAAAGGTGCCCCGACGTTCACGACTATCCCCCGGCACACGCCAGGGAACATGCTGTGGAAATTCAGCTGCCCTTTCTGCAGGCGGTGCTCCCTTTCTTTCGCCTGGTCCCTCTCGTCTTTGGGTACCCCTCCTGGGAGACGTGTGAACGGCTCGCGCAAGCGCTTCGTGACCTGTCCACATCTTTTCGGTTCCTCGTGGTGGCCAGCACCGACCTATCCCACGAACACACCGACGAAGAGGCTCGGCGCATGGACGCGCGGGTCCTAGAACACCTTCGGCACATGCAAGCGCGGGAACTCTGGCAAGATTTGCGGTCTGGAATGTGTGAAGCGTGCGGGGCTGCCCCTCTGGTCACACTTATGCTCTACGCCCAGAAAATGGGCGCCAAAAAGGTAAGCCTTTTGCGTTACGCCACGTCTGCCGATGTGACCGGGGAAAAGAGCCGGGTTGTGGGCTATGCCGCCGCGGCCCTATGGCACGACGCCGCCCACCAGGCTCAATCCCCCGCTCAGGGGTCTATGACGCCATCGCCTCCTGCACTGGGGGTGAAAGAAAAAGCCATGCTGATGGCTCTGGCTCGAGAAACCCTGGAAGCCAAACTCTTTGGCAAAAATCCACCAAATATCGATCTTTCAAAACTGCCCCCGGCTTTGCAGGAACCTCGTGGAGCCTTTGTTACGTTGAAACGCCGTGGGCAACTGAGAGGATGCATCGGCCAAATCGAGGCGCGATGGCCCCTGGCGCACACCGTTGCACGCATGGCCTTGGCCGCCGCCTTTCATGATCCGCGCTTTCCCTCCATGACTCCCGACGAATGGAAAGACGTGCAGCTGGAAATCTCCGTACTGTCCCCCCTGGTGCCGCTTCGGGATCCATTGCAGGTTCAGGTGGGAACCCATGGGCTCTACATTCGCAGGGACACGCAGGCCGGTCTTTTGCTTCCCCAGGTTCCTGTGGAACAAGGCTGGGATCGGGAAACTTTTCTTCGGCAAACGTGCCGAAAAGCCGGGTTATCCTCCGAAGCCTGGAAAGATTCGGGGACGGAACTTTTTGTGTTCACGGCCGAAGTCATCCATGAAAAGTAGCGGGGGTTTTCCACTGCCGCGGCCGCGGCGCCTTTGGCCGTCAACGTGGATCGGATTCTTGAAAGGTACCGAACATGGACCGTCGAACCTTTTGTAGCACCCTCCTTCGAGGCACCGCATGGGCGGCGCTCTTGTGGTGCACCGAGGCCCTTCAAAGGCCTTCTCGGGCTTCGGCCCTTTCCTTTCAAAAGGGTTTCATGCAGCCCAAGGCGTCGCCCTATTTCACGCCCTTGGGAGACGGCCGCATTCGATGCACGCTCTGCCCTCGAGAATGCGAAGTGGACCCTGGGGAAAGAGGCTACTGCGAGGTGCGGGAAAATCGAGACGGAGTCTATTATTCACTCGTCTATGGCAACCCGTGTGCCGTCCATGTGGATCCCGTGGAAAAGAAGCCTTTTTTCCATGTGCTTCCGGGAACTCGATCCTTTTCTCTGGCCACGGCCGGATGCAACCTGGATTGCAAGTTTTGCCAGAACTGGGAGATTTCTCAGGCGCGTCCCGAAAACACACTGAACGCAGCCCTGGCTCCAAAAGACGTGGTGGCTCTGGCCTTGCAGTCTCGATGCGATTCCATTGCTTCCACGTACGTGGAGCCCACCATCTTTCTCGAATATATGAAAGACATTGGAGTGCAGGCTTCTCAAGCGGGAATTCTCAATGTCATGCATTCCAACGGCTTCGTCAATTCCAAGCCCCTGAACGATCTCATACCATACCTGCACGCCGCCTGCATCGACCTCAAATCCATCCGGGACGATTACTATCGGGACATGACCGAAGGTTCTTTGGAACCCGTCCTAAGAACCCTCAAAGAACTCAAGCATCATAAGGTCCATACAGAATTGGTGACCCTTTTGGTGCCCGGCCGCAACGATTCGGAAAAAGAGCTTAGGGACCTGAGCCGTTGGGTTCTGAACGCTCTGGGTGAAGACACGCCTGTGCATTTCAGTCGGTTTTATCCCAGGTACAAGCTGCAAAGCCTGCCACCCACTCCCGTGGCCACCCTTGAAAGGGCTAGGGACATCGCCATGCGAGAAGGATTGCGCTACGTCTACCTTGGCAATGTGCCCGGTCATCCCGGCGAACACACCTACTGCCCCAAATGTGGCACGGTGGTCATCGAAAGAACCGGTTACGCCGTTCGCCTGCGAGCCTTTGACCAAGGACACTGCACTCAATGCGGTACCAGCCTTCCGGGCCTTTGGACCAATCCTCTCAAACCCATCGAAGGATGATCACGGTGAGGCCAAGAACAAGAAAGAGCAAAAAAGCGTAAAGCTGAAAAACGGCCTGCGCCCCAAAAGCCGGCAGAAGAAAGAGCGGCGTCGCGGCCGCGGCCACGGCGGCCCCAAGCATGTCGGCGCCGTAGAGAAAACCACCCTCAGCGCTTCTAGCAACCCCCACCCTTTCGGCCACCAGGCAGCCCAAGGCAAAATGAGCTCCGCCCGCTATGCCTCCCAAGCACGCCAGGACGGCGTACACCGAAAGAACCAGCCACTGGGGCCAGAGCTGACTCAGCGCCAGAAATTCGGGCGAAACCCACGCATAAATGCTCAAAGCGACGGCAGCCAGGCCGTGCACCAAGAAAAAGGGCCAGACCACCCTTTCCCGTGCCTTTTGATAACGGTGCACGAGAAAAGCTCCTGTAGAAAGGCCGGCCATGCATGCAGTGACCAGCACGGTCAGGTGGGCGTAGAGGGCTCCGGCCGCAATCTGATAAAGAAACAGAAGCAGGATCTGAAAAGCCATCTGGGCGGCCCCCATGCTGCCGACGGCCACGGCCACCGCAGTCAGGGCCATGAAAGAGCGGCGCAGCAGCGCCATGCCCCCAAAGACCAAGGTCACGACGCACACGCCAACAAATCCCGCCTTCAGTGAAATGGGGGACCGGAACAAGGGTTCCACGAGCTTGTTCAAGTCGGGAAAAAACGGTGTCGCCCACAAGACGGAGGCGGCAAGAAAGCCCACGGGGTCCAGGTCGCGGTTCCAGCGCGTCGTCTTTTCTGAAGCCGCCAGGGATCTAAAGTACGCCAACCGCATTGGGTCCAATAGGTTTTCCAGACGATCCGGACGCACATAAACCGGACTCATGCGGTGCGCTTGGGCGCGGTCGGACAAAACCTTAAAGTCCTCCGTCAGAACACCGGTTTGCAAGGAGCCCAGCACTCGAAGGCGCGCGCCTGGATAAATAACCCACTGAGGAAAAACCGATTGAAAGGTGAGCATCGTGGCACGAAAGTAGGCAGCCTGAGCGGCCCCGAGCATGTCTTCGGCTCCCGAAACATGAAAACTCACGATCCCACCCGGGGCCAAAACCCTTGTGAGCGATTGAAAGAATTCCCTTGTGAAAAATCGATTGGCGCCAAGCGAAAGAGGGTCTCCCACATTCAGAAACACCACATCGTATGCCGTGCTGGTCGTTTCCACATAGCGGCGAACATCTGCCTTGAGCACACTCACGCGAAGGCCTTCGCCCTGAAGACGATGGTCCCCCGAGCCGTCCAAAACCCAATGCGGGTCATGGGATCGTGCCTCCGGGAGGTTTTCTCCCTCAGGTTTTTTTTTAGAATGTTCCCTTCTTAACCGAACAAAAATTTCAACCGTCATGTCCGGATCCACCACATCGATGCGCTTGACAGAGGCATACCGGGTCGCTTCCACGAGATCTTCAGGACTCACCGCCCCCAGAATCAGGACCCGCTGCGGCCACGAATGCTGAAGCAAGGTCAAGTGCACGGCCTCTTCGGCGCTCTGCGGGTCGGGATAGGAAAAGAGCCACACGCCGTCGGCCATGATGGATTCCTGGAGTCCGTCCCGTCGAAGGACCAAATTGCGGTACGGGGTGTCTTTCACGGCCACCACGTGAGAACCCCACTGCCATCGGCGGCTGGAATCTTCCAAAAGCCCCAAGCCGCCCACGGCAGCGGCCACTGTCAAGGTCACCAGAAACCTCCATAGCGGGTTTCGCTCGCGGCCGGCCATCAAAGCGCCAACCCCCAACGTCGTGAGCGCCGCCCCGAGAAAGACGGCCCCATACAGGAGTGGGCCGCAAAAAAACAAAAAGACGTAGAGCCACACCCCTCCAAGGGCGGCTCCGAGGCTTTCAAAAGCATACAGGCAAAAGGTAGCGGGATGTCGGCCCTCATTGCCGGTCGAGGCGTAAAGAGCCCAGGCTGTTCCGAAAAATACGCCGAAAAGGCCGCACACGGGAGCCGTCAAAAGGGCCGTGATGAGCACCATGCGATCAAAGGAAACCATCTCACCGAGCCGCAATCCGTAGAGCGCCCGGGAGGCTCGTATCCATAGGACGGTGGCGGGAATCAGCACGCCGTAGAGCGAAACGAGAAGGCCCAGAAGATTCGAACGATGGAGCTTGTCGCGGAACAGGCGGCTCGACAGGCGCCCTCCCACAAAGCTTCCCAAGCCGGTCCAGACCATCCAAAAGAACAGCACCACCCCGACGGTCAATTCACTGCCATAAAAGATCGCCATACATTCCCGCAGCACCAAGACTTGGGTTGCCGTGGCGGCACAACCTTCCGCCACCATGGACACTACGATAAAGGGCGTTTGGTGAAAAATATGGCGAATCTTGACGCCGGTCATGGCTTTGCCACAAGGGCGGCTGGAAAGTGGTTGCCTTTAGTCGGCGACGAGGACACCAGGGTGTAACCTGCAGAGCGCACCGCGGAGAGCAGGGATTCGGCGTGCGCAAAACCTCTTGTTTCCAGTTCCAAAGTCACCAAGGTGACGTGAATGGGCAGATGCGGCACGTGACGATTGTGAGCAATATGCAGCACGTTGGCGCCTTCGGACGCGATAACCGCAAGTAATCCGGCAAGGGCTCCGGGCACGTCCGGCAATTCCACCGTCAGGCGCGCCATGCGCCCGCCTTTGACCAGCCCCTTGGTCAAAATACGCCCCAGAAGAGGGCTATCCACGTTGCCACCGCTCACCACCAGAACGATCTTTGCCCCCGAAGGCCATTGGAAACGGCCCATGAGCAGCGCCCCCAAAGGCACGGCGCCGGCCCCTTCGGCCAACACCTTCTTCCTTTCCAGAAGCAGCAGGATGGCTTCGGCAATGTGTTCCTCATCCACCAAGACCACCCGAGAGACGCTGTTGCGAATCGTTTCAAAGGGCTCATGCCCCAATTCCTTGACCGTGATGCCGTCGGCGATGGATTGGCTTCCTTCGACGCGCAGCACACGACCTTCGCGCAGGGCTTGCCAGGCCGAAGGGCACACCTCGGCTTGCACACCGATGATTTCCGTTGCGGGTCGCACAGCCTTGACCGCGGATGCCATGCCGGCGATGAGTCCTCCGCCGCCGATGGGAACCAAAATGGCATGAGCGTCGGGACAATCCTCCAGAATTTCCAAACCGATGGTCCCCTGGCCCGCGATGATGTCGGGATCGTCATAGGGGTGTATGAAAGTATAGCCTTGTTCACAAAATTCTTTGGCCTTTTCCAGGCTCTCCGCCAGCGTGCGGCCATGAAGCAGAACACGACCTCCATAAGACCGCGTGGCTTCCTGTTTGGTGAGTGACGCCCATTCGGGCATCACGATCAGAGCCGGCACACCGGCGTGGCGTGCCGCCAAGGCGACCCCTTGAGCATGATTTCCCGCGGATGCCGCCACGACACCCTGCGGTCCAAGATTCTCGCGGCGCAGCAAGATTTTGTAGGTTGCACCACGGATTTTAAAGGATCCTGTTTTTTGCAAATTCTCCAGCTTCAAATACACCTCGGCATCAAAGAGGCGACTGAAAGTGGGCGAATACACCAGAGGCGTTCTGAGAATGCGACCGCGCAGCATCTGAGCCGCTCGCTGAATAGCATCCAGGCGGATCCCCATGGCTCAGCTCCTTTCCAGCTGGGGGTTCGAAAACATCTTTTTCCCCTCATTTTCGGTTTCATCGTGTGATAGGTCCCTGCAACGCCATTGGACGAGGCGGCTCGCGCCGTTCTTTAATGGCGCGCTCTCAGGCAAATTCCTCGCGGCGGCCACGGTTTTGGGAGTTTCCGATCGCAGAGGTAGGCGATGCGCCGTCCATGGTTCCCCGTGCGGCGAGCAGAGCGCACCAGGTAAAGCTTCCCGAGGGAGGAACCCCGAAAAAAGTCAGGTCGCCTTGCCGACGCTCCAAAACAAGGAACCCTTGTTGATGTAGAAACGACTCCAAAAGAGGTGCCTGCAGATCCTGAAAGCCGGAAGCCACGAGCGCTCCACCTTCGGCCACGCAATCCACGATGTTATCAAACAAGGCTTCCCAACACGCCCACGGCACATTGGCCACCACGGTGTGAAACGTGCCGCCGATGGCCTCGATGGAGCCGTGCACCCAATTCACCCGTTCCTGTAGGCCGTTGGCTTCGCTGTTTTCTCGAGATCGCCCAATGGCTTCACGGGCAACATCCACCCCTACACACCATCGAGCTCCCAGCTTGGCGGCCACCAACGCCAAAATCCCTGTTCCACATCCCACGTCCAAAACGCGGGCTTCGTCGAAAAAAAGCCGCCCCCTCCAGATCCAGAAGATTTCTAAACACAGGCGCGTCGTCACATGAAAGGGATGAAAGGCATGCTGGGTCCGCACGCGAAGCCACGCTCTTTTGGGTTCCCACGGCAAGAAAGGACTGACATATACGGAAGGGAGATTTTGCACGTCCAGTTTCATGGTCGCCAACACCCTGGCACGCGCTGTGGCGATGATGAAGGATCCCAGACCATGGTTCCCACCCTCATTGGGATCTCCCATTTTGGCCCATGGCGCACCAGCGGCGCACCACGCATTGGTCGCATTTGGGGTGTCGTGGAAGGCATGTGGTTTGGCCGTGCTTGACCAGAAGTTCGTTGACGTGAAGAAACCAGCCTGTGGGAACGAGTCGTTCCAGGGCCTTTTGGGTTTCTTCCGGCTTGCGGGTGGTGACGAGGCCTAGCCTGTTGCTGATGCGATGCACATGCACATCCACGGGAATCGCCGGCCTGTGAAAGCCATAGACCAGAACACAGGCCGCCGTTTTGGGTCCAACCCCCGGGAGAGCCATCAAATCGGCAGCATTGTCCGGAACTTGGCCGCCATGCCGAGCGACCAGGCATTGGGCCACTTCCTTGAGTCGACGCGCCTTGGTCTTGTAGTAATTGACGGGGCGCACCAAGGAGGCGATGCTTTCCTCGGGCGCTTCGGCCAGATCCCTGGCTGTTTTGTAGCGTTCCAGCACCGAGCGGGTCGCCTCGTCTGTCCTGGCATCACGCGTGCGATGCGAAAGAAGAGTGCCCACGAGCACCCGAAAAGGATCACCGTTCGTGTGCCAGTTCCAGGGATGCAAGCCGTACGCATCGGCCAACGCCTGAAACAATGCCGAAAGCTTCTCGTCAAGGGTTTCGGTATTTTGTGCATCCTTTGACATGACGACCCACCTCACGATGCCCTAAAAAAGCCCATGCACTTGATGAAAGAAGCGGGACCAAGCCCTTCAGTCTATAGCAATTTTCTTAGCAAGGAGACGATAATTTTCTTGTGTCTTGTGTCGGTCTCGGTTAGAAGGGTTCTGTGGTTGGCGGGATACAAGGTGTTTTCCCGCGTTTTATGGTTGTGTGTACGTGCAGTTGCGGTCGGTTTCCGGGGCCCGCGGACGTTCGGTCTTCCCCCTTCCGGATAGGACCACCTCCAGGGAGCCGCCGAACGAGACCCGACGAGGCGTACCAGAACAGAGAGGAGTTTTGGAACGATGGAAGGCCGAGTCAAGTGGTTCAATGAGAAGAAGGGTTATGGCTTTATCGAGACCGAAAATCAGGGGGATGTCTTCGTCCACTACACGGGCATTCAGGGGGAAGGGTTTCGCACTCTGACCGATGGAGAGGCGGTGAGTTTTGACATCACCGAAACGCCCAAAGGGCCCCAGGCGATCAATGTTCGAAGAATCTAGAACATCTCACCCATAGCCTTTATGGCACACCCCAAGGGATTCCCCCTGGGGTGTTTTTTTATTGAAAGGAAAGCCCATGACAAGCATAGCACGCAGTGTACAAAATGTTTTGATGGCGACTGCACTGATCAGCCTTTTGGGGGCTGGCGTGGCCTTGAGCGCCGAGTCCACCACGGATACGGACAAAAAACCCGCCGCCACCGTAAACGGCAAGGTCATCACTCGAGCCCAATTCGACCGGCAAATGAACGGAGTACGCCAACGGCTTTTGCAGTCGGGGCAGCTTTTGAGTGACGTGGAACTTCGGGATATAAAAACGCGAGTCCTGGAAAGTCTCATTGACCGGGAACTGCTGTACCAAGAAAGCCAAAAGCGCGGGATTAAGGGGGATGCCAAGGCGGTGGACAGCCAGTTGGCCCAGTTCAAGCAGCGGTTTGAAAGCCCCCAGGCCTATGAACAGGCTCTCAAAAGCATGAATCTCACGGAGAACACCATCCGCCAAGAACTGCTCAAAAACAGTGCCATTGATCAACTGGTCCAGTATCGAATCACCAAGGGAATCACCGTTTCCGACGAAGAAACCAAGGCTTTTTACAAAGACCGGCACGAACTGTTTGAAAAACCGGAACGGGTGCACGCGCGTCACATTTTGGTGAGCGTCAAGCCCGATGCGACAGCGGAGGACAAGAAGGCGGCGCGGAAAAAGATCGACGATCTGAAGGCTCGCCTTAGCAAAGGGGAGGATTTTGCCACATTGGCCGAATCCCAATCGGATTGTCCCAGCAAAGAGCGCGGTGGAGACCTTGGCTTTTTTGCCCGCGGACAGATGGTCAAGCCTTTTGAGGAGGCCGCTTTTGCGCTTGAGCCCGGTGCTGTCAGCGACGTGGTGGAAACGGACTTCGGCTATCACCTCATTCAGGTCGTGGAAAAGAAACCTCAGGAAACCATGTCTTACGAAGAGGCGCAACCGGCCATCAGCGAACATTTGCAGAAGCAAAAGGCCCAGCAGAAGGTCGAGGAGTTCTTGACCCAAGCCAAAAAAGACGCCAAAATCACGCGAACCGCCGTGGATGAACTGTAGCCGGCGGCCATGGACAGTTTCGCTGCTCAGGATGAAGCGCCCATGAAACATGCCCATGGGCGCGAGGATTCACGCACTCTGTGGTTTTGGCCATCCATGGAGGGACAATCCATGAGCGACGAAATGGAATGCATGTGTCAGGAATGCGGTATCTCTTCGTATTTTCGTGCCCTGGACCTAAGCTATGAGAGCGCTCCCGGGTTTTCGGGAAAGCCTCTCATCAACAACCTCTTTTGCCCCCAGTGCGGCGGCGTTCTTTTTCTTGTGGGCCGTATCGACGAAGAACCTCGGTACAAAACCGGGTAAAGAACAGGGCGGCTGGGCGAAAAAGGGTTTCAACGCCTCCCGTGGAGGGGTTCAAACCAGGCACGGGGGCGTCTTGAACGGCAGCACTCGGGCGTCTAGCACGAGCATCCGCAACTGCAATCGGACGGACACGGAGCATCGGAGATTTCCACGAGCTCCACATCGAAATTGAGCGCCTTGCCGGCAAGAAAATGGTTGAGATCCAAGGTGACCGTGGTGTCTGTGACATCCGTCACGGTGGCATACACGGTTTGGTTGTCGCTGGTGGTCAGTGAGAGAACTTGGCCGACGGGCGGATTGAAATCGGGCGGTAGTTCCGAGCGTTCAAACACCTTGGCCAACCGTTCATCCCTTTCTCCATAGGCTTCTTCGGCAGGGATACGGAACGACTTCTTTTCATGAACGGCCATTCCCAACAGCGCGTTTTCAAATCCAGGAATCACATGGCCGGAGCCCACTTGAAAGTGAAGCGGCTGGTTGCCTTCGCTGGAATCAAAGACCTGGCCGTCATCCAATCGCCCCGTGTAATGCACTTTGACAAAATCGCCTTTTTCCACTCGTTTCATTTGTCTCTCCTTAAGATTTCCATTGCACACATTTATTCTTTTCGTCCACCCTAGTAACCCTCTAGGGTGAAGTCAAGCAAGGAATGTGCTGCCGTGGATTGGCCGGCACCATGGACCAAAGGGGCACGCCGTGCGGTGCTCAAGAGCCGTCCAAAAGGCCGTTTTCAAGAGGTAAGAAAGGAATACACAGAGACACGAGAGCACTTTCATGAAGGCAGTGAAATACACAGGAATTCATCATTTGGCCCTGGTGACCCAGAACATGGACCAGACCATTCGATTCTGGAGGGATCTCTTGGGATTGCCCATGGTCGTCGCCATGGGGCGCCCGGGATATCGCCATTACTTTTTCGCTCTTTCCGAACACGATACGGTGGCCTTTTTTGAATGGCCCCAATCGGCCCCTGTTCCCGAAAAAGACCACGGCGTTCCCGTCAAGGGCCCCATCGCCTTTGACCACGTCTCCTTTGGCGTGGCCGATCGCCATGCGCTCTGGGATCTCAAAGCCCGTCTGGAAGCAGCCGGTTTTTGGGCTTCGGAAGTTATCGATCACGGCTTTATTCTTTCCCTGTATGCGTTCGATCCCAACGGAATTGCTATTGAATTCAGCTATGCCGTTCCCGATGTGGATGTGAGGCGGGCCCCGCGCCTTGTGGATCCGAATCCTTCGGCCGTGACCCTGGAAGGCCCGAACCCTCGTCCCGAAGCATGGCCATCTCCCCAACCCATTCCGGAAGAGGACCGACAGGTTTATCCGGGTGAAGGAGAAAAACTACGTGATCCCCAAAGCCTCTGGCAACCGCGCTGATCGATCCGGCATTCTTTCATGTGACCGAGTTCTTGACATGTCGGCGCCGTCGCCTTGAAATCGTGTCCGCGATGCGTTAGCTATGCTCACGTGAGCTGACGACCTTTCCAGTGTGAGCTCACAACCTCTGACGCCTGTTAAACCGAGAGGGAAGGACTATATCCGTGACGCAAAAGACTGGGGGACCCACGAGGAAGCGTTTTCTTGTTCAACCCGTCATGCTGCGAGTGGTGGTGGGGTTGATCCCTTGTCTGGTAGGAGCCGTCGTGTTTTTCGGGTTGCGCCCGCTTGTGGTGATAGGGGTCGTTCTTGCGACCGGGATTCTCGCGGAGGCGGCCTTTACGCTGCGTCAGGGCAAACCGGTCACGTCCGCGGTCCTGGTCTCCTGCCTTATCTATGCTCTCAGCCTTCCCCCGACCGTTCCCTTGTGGATTGCGGCGGTGGGCATCGCCTTCGGCATCGTTTTCGGGAAAATGGCCTTTGGAGGGTTCGGCTACAATATTTACAATCCCGCCATGGTGGGGCGGTGCTTTGTGTACATCAGTTTTCCGTTGGCACTGACGGCCGGCTGGGTGCACCCTTTTTCATCCTTAGGGCAAGGTCTAACGTCTTGGCTTCCTCCCGTGGACGCCGTCACCGCCGCCACGCCCCTTCGAGTGATTCATGAGGGCCAGTCTGTGCCCCTGCTTCCACTCATCTGGGGCAACATCTCAGGTTCCATGGGTGAAACCAGCGCCGTGCTCATCGCTCTTGGGGGCGCTTACATTCTTTACAAGAAGGCGGCCCCGTGGCGTCTGGCCATCGGATGTCTTCTGGGAGCTTTTTTGGCCTCATCCATATTCTACATCATGCGCATTCCAAGAATTCCCCATCCCCTGACTTTTATGATGGCCGGATCCCTTCTCTTTGGCGCCTTTTTCGTGGTCACGGAACCCATCAGCGGCCCCAAGACCAAACCCGCTCAGTGGATCTACGGCACGGCCATCGGAGCCCTCACCATCGTATTACGCCGATGGTCCAATTTTCCCGAAGGGATTATGTTTTCCGTTTTGTTCATGAACACGTTTGTCCCTCTTTTGGATCGTGCCGTGCAAAACGCTCAAAAGCGAAGAGCGTTAAAAGGAAATCCTTCATGAAAGGGCGCCTATTTTCCACCCTCTACATGTTTCTTTTGTCCCTCGTGTTCACCTCCGTGGTCAGCGGCCTGAACGTGATCCATCAAGACCGCATCCGCCTCAATGAAGAGCGCAAACGGCAAGCCCTGGTGCTTCACGTGCTCAACATCACCCTGGAACCTCACGCGACGGATCAGGACGTGTCCCGCACCTTTTCGCGCCGAGTGCGCGCAGCAACCTTAGGGGATCGGCCCCTGTATGTGGGACTCGATGCCGATGCCTCAACTGTCGTCGGCTATGCTTTTCCCGTGTCCGGGCCAGGGTTTTGGGGACCCATCGAAGCCATGGTTGCGGTAGATCCTCAAGGGCAAAGGATCTTGGGCATCGCTTTTTATCGGCACAGCGAAACACCGGGCCTTGGAGGACGCATCACGGAAAACTGGTTTCAAAGGCAGTTTCAAGGTCGTCCTCTGGACATGCCGGCTGCCGGCATGCGTTTCTTTTACTTCAAGCCACCGGGAACGGCCTCGGGTCCCTCAGAGTTGGACGCCATCACAGGGGCAACCGAAACGACAAAGCGCCTGGAAAAATTCTTGGACGAGGAACTGAAAAAGACCATCCCGCTTCTTTTGGAGCAAAAGAAATTGCAAAGGGTTTAGGGCAACGGGAAAAAAGGACGTGGAATATGGCCAAGATTCGAACACGGACCTTCTTTCGCAAGGGCGTATGGGAAGAAAACCCTGTCTTTCGACAAATCCTTGGGATTTGTTCTGCTCTGGCCGTCACCAACCTCATGACCAACACGCTGATCATGGGGTTGGGGTTGATTTTCGTGACGGCCATGTCCAGCGCCACCGTGTCGGCCCTGCGCAAGATCACTCCGGAACGCACCCGCATGATGGTCCAGGTCTTGATTATCGCCTCCTACGTGATGATGGTGGACATTTTTCTCAAGGCCTACCTCCCGGACATCAGTGAAGCCCTAGGGCCTTATGTGGGTTTGATCATCACCAACTGCATCATCATGGGGCGATGCGAAGGATTTGCCAGAAACAATCCCGTATGGCCGGCGTTTCTTGACGGTGTAGCTTCGGGTGTCGGATACGCTCTGGTGCTTCTTGTGATCGCCACGGTTCGAGAACTTCTAGGTTTTGGCACCCTTTTCGGCATGCACGTGATGCCTTCAGGGTGGGTTCCCTGGACCATTATGATTATGGCCCCGGCGGGTTTTTTCATGCTGGCCCTTTTTATCTGGGTTGCCTATGAGTTGGAATACAAGAAAACTCAGCCTTCACATGGGGACAAGTGATGGAAAATCCATTGAGCGCTCCTTTGATCTTCTTTGCCTCCATTTTCACCAACAACATTCTCTTGGCCAACTTTTTGGGCATGTGCTCTTTTCTGGCCATTTCCAGGGAAATTCCTTCGGCCGTGGGCCTCGGGCTAGCCGTGACCTTTGTCATGACGTGCACGACGGCGCTGAACTACCTTGTCTATCACTATCTGCTCGTGCCGTTTCAGCTGGTCCACTTTCGCTTCATTGCCTTTATCGTCGTCATCGCCGCCTTTGTGCAGTTGGTGGAAATGGTCATCGACCGTTATTCGCCACGCTTGTACGTGGTCCTGGGCGTCTTTTTGCCGCTTATCACGGTCAACTGCGCCATTCTCGGCGTCTGCCTGTTTATGGTTATTCGACAATACAACTTCGTACAGTCGGTGGCCTACGGTTTCGGAGGAGGACTCGGTTGGCTGCTGGCCATTGTGGCTCTGGCCGGCATTCGAGAAAAGCTTAAGAAAGCCCCGATTCCCAAGGCCTTGGAAGGGCCCGGCATCAGCCTCATTGTGGCCGGACTCATGGCCCTGTCCTTCATGGCCTTTAGCGGCATGATTTCCATGGGATGAGGCGCCCCCATGATGACCCTTGTGCTCGGATTGCTCTCGATTAGCGGCTTGTGTGCTGTCTTGGCCCTGCTTTTGGAAGCGGCCTACGCCGTCTTTGCCGACTACGGACCGTGTCGGATTACTATCAATGAAGGGGCCAAGGAATTCACGGTCAAGGGTGGTGGCCGCTTGCTAGGCACCCTGATGGACCAGGGCGTGTTCATTCCTTCCGCGTGCGGTGGCCGGGGCAGTTGCGGACTGTGCAAAGTGACCGTCCTGCAAGGCGGAGGGCCAATTCTGCCCACAGAAACCCCCTACATGAACGACGAGGAGTTGCGGCGCGGAACGCGATTGTCTTGTCAGGTCCGCCTTCGAGGTGACGTTCAGCTGCAAATTCCTGAAGCCTTTTTCTTGATCAAGGAATTTCGCACGCAGGTTGTGGGCTTGAAACCGCTGACACCTTCCATCAAGGAAGTGCATCTGAAGCTCATCGAACCTCAAGAGATCGTCTTTAAGCCCGGGCAGTTTATCCAATTCCAGGTTCCGGAATACGAAGGGTCCTCAGAACCGGTGTACCGCGCCTACTCCATCGCTTCCCCGGCGAGTCTTAAGACGGAAATCAAGCTGGTCATCACCCGCGTGGAACGAGGAATCGCCACCACCTACATTCACGACTTTCTTAAGGAAGGCGATGAAGTCCTCATCAATGGCCCTTATGGAGATTTCTACTTGCGCCATTCGAATCGCCCCATGGTCATGATCGGCACGGGTTCCGGGCTCGCTCCGCTTCTGTCCATTCTGTTCCAAATGGCTGACGAACATATCGACCGCCCCTGCACCCTCTATTTCGGTGTGCGCAGCCGCCAGGACCTTTTTTACCAGGAAGAGATTCATCAGTTGATGGGCATGCTGCCTCGCTTGCGCTACGTGCCGGTTCTGTCCCAGCCTCTCGCCGAAGATCATTGGGATGGGGAAACCGGCTACGTCACCGATGCGGTGGCTCGTGGTGTCAGCGACGGATCCCAACTGGAAGCGTATCTTTGCGGAAATCCATTGATGATCAATGCCGCCGTGAAACTGCTCACGGAAAGGGGGGTCAGCGAAGACCGCATCTTTTTCGACAAGTTCGGTTAATAGCCATGGAATGCGTGGAGTCATGGAAAGGGGGGTGTGCGGCCCATGGGAAAATATCCCGTCTATCAAAGCCCTCAACTGGATGAGGTGGAACAGCGCCTGCGGCACCTCGAGGCCCAGCACGGCTACCTGGCCGGCGACCCAAGGGCACTGGTCACCATTCTTACGGAAGATGAACGCACCGTCAAGGCCTTGGGCTTGTCGCACGAAGCCATTGCCCATCGCTTGCGCGTCCTGACCGAAGCCGCCAAGCAGGCCTTGGGTGGCCCCGTGGTGTTGGAAAATCTGTGGCGCGTGGTCGTGCAGGATTTTCGAGGACGCCTCCCCTGCCCATGGGGACATTCAGGGCTTTACCCAAAAACTCATGTGGTCGTGGAACGCTTGGACACAGGGGAAACCCTGCAGTGGACCGACCTCTCCATTCACCTCATTGAAGCCCACGGGTTTTACCAAGGTGTGGGCAGTCCCTATCGATTGGATCCGCAAAAAGTGGCTTCCATCTGCTCCATAACGCCGGAATGACGTCTGCGAAGCGCGCCCCAAAGCGGCGCATGATGCCGATTCGGCTTTTCCTTTACGTGACCCGGTGCGCTTGAACCTGCAAAAAATCACCGGCACGGAAAGGGCCTGGAAATGTCCGGATAAACATTTTCAGCGTTTCCAAGCCTTGATTTGGACACCTCGAACGGCCAGAGACGCTTCGTCCAAAGGCAGAGAAAACCCCTCGGAGACGTGCAACACCAGGGCCTTGTCCGAGCCTTCCGTCATGATCAGCGCATGGACGCCGGGCAGGGATTCCACCACAGCCATGCCGTCCTCGGGGCCTAAAACCAAAATCCCTGTGGCCAAGCCATCCGCAAAGGCGGCACTGTCGGCCATGACCGTGACACTGGCCGTTGCCCGTGCCGTGAAGCCGCTTCGAGGATCAACGATATGGCTGTAGCGTTTGCCATCCACGAGAAAGTAGCGTTCGTAGTCGCCCGAGGTGACCATGGCCTGGTCGGACATGGTCAGAACGGTCAGTAAGTCTTGGGAATTCCTAGGATGTTGCAGACCAACCCGCCACGGCTGTCCATCGGGCTTGGTGCCATAGGCCAAGATGTCCCCCCCCGCATTAACCAGAGCCGCGGCTATGCCACGGCCTTTGAGCACGTTCACGGCTTGATCGATGGCAAAGCCTTTGGCGATGCCGCCCAAGTCCAGAACCATGCCGGGTACGGAAAAGAAGACGCTTCGATCCTTTGATGACAGCACCACATGGTGATATCCAACGCGAGATAGAGCTTCCTGAATGGCCTGGGAGGAAGGCAGTTTTTTCTCATTCTTGTCAAAAGGCCACAAGTTCATCAGGGGGCCCACCGTGATGTCGAAAGCCCCTTGTGTGATCTGGGAAATATGCAAGGAGAGTTCGATCACCCGGTAAAGCTCAGGGGATACCGTCACAGGGTGACGGGACGCTTCTCGATTGACGCGGCTGAGCTCGCTGTCTTCTCGAAAGACGCTCATCATGGCCTCTAAGCGAGCCATTTCTTCAAAGGCGGCCTCGAGCGCTTCATAGGCTTGGTGTGCGTCCTGGGAAACGACAGCCATGCTGACCACCGTGCCCATTAAAGGTTTGGCCGTCTGATAGATTTCAGGACTTCTCCCACACGACACCACCAAGAATCCGAAAAAACCACAAAGGATAACGCCTATTCTGTGAAACATCATTTCATAACCTCTCGTCCTGTGCCCACGGCGAGGAAACGTTTCTTTCAAACCACGGCACGGGCCGGGATCACCCCGCCTTCTTTTCTTATGGATCCACGGGGGAAAATTCTGTACCCTGAGCCAAGGTGACTGGCCCTTCAGTAGGCTTGGCTGAGCCGATCGGATCGGCCCATGAGAAGACAAGCAGCGCAGCGGGCCGTAACTTCCATGTCATAGAAAGGAATGGATCCTCATGGCAATCAATGCTCTGGTGGCCGTTGGGACCGAGCGCGGTGTGGACACCTTTGATCGCGTGCTTGGGTTCTTGGAAAAGAGCTCGCCAAGTCGAATGGCTTTGGACGAAAACCCCATCGCTTTCAGCACGCTGGTGCACATGCGCACCGCTCCAGAACTTCACAGCGAAGCCTTTCTTCGGGATCAAAAGAAGCAAATTCTTCGGCGCGGCGGAGACGTCGGAGTGCTCGCCGGGCTGGCTTACGCCGTACATCGAAGGAATCTGCCTGTCCATTTCGCCGACGGGGCTTTGGGAGATATCTTGTCGTCCACCGGGGAGTTGATCGGCTCGTATCCCTATGTGGGCGATCTGAACTTTGCCGTGAACACGGACATGATGCGCACTCCCATGGAACTCATCAAGCAGCGCATTCCTCGGTACCCGGGCCATGATTTCGATTACGAACTCATTCACGCCTACCAGGTGGAGGCGTCCGATGCGCTCATGGACCGCGCCATTCCCATGCGCAATCGTTTCACCGCCATGGTCATCGACGCCATCATGGAAACCTACAAGGGATCTCTTCTCGTCTTCATTGGACAGAGAAAGCGATTTCGAAAAGAACTTTTTGAAGCCACAGAGGGGCTTGGCCAAGATGAGGTGGAAAATTTTGTCCCCCTTTTGGACCTCATTCATGCGAAAAACAAGTCCTTCGTGGACCTGACGGAAACCTAAACCTGGGCTTCCATGGCGGCACCAATCCTTTCGGAAAGATACTCGAAAACAGGCGACCTTTGTAGGTAACGGCAAAGCCCAGGGTACACTGCGCCAAGATCGCCGCCCAGAAGTTCCTGAAGGCGGTGCCATCCGGCGGGAATGTGCCTTAAAAAATCCCGTTTGCGCTTGACCATGCCCAGATAGGCAAACGCTGCAAGAAACTGAAAGCATCGACACAGGGCCACCGTCGCCAAGCGTTCGCGAAAGAGCGTGTAGGAGCCGCCAAGAAGGTCCTTCATGTGACGCCAGTAGAGCTGCACCAGCTCTTCCCTTAACCAAAGCGGCAGCATTGCGTAAGGGTCCAAAAGGAGCGCCGCCAGATCGTATTCCGGAGGCCCAAAGCGCATGCCCTGAAAATCGATGACCCACATTGACCCCTGAAATACCATCAGGTTACGGCTTTGAAAATCCCTGTGAAAGACAAGCCCGAAACGATCTTCTCCCGCCTTGAGAGCAAGCCTTTGGAAATCCATGTCCACTTCCAAAGGTGGCGGCTGGAGACCCATGAGCCCTTCCAGAAAGGCGTTTCGAAAATAGAGCAGTTCTCTTTCGTAAACAAAGTTCGCGTCGTAGTGGCTTCCGTCATGGCACCAGGTCGAAGAAAAACCTTTCCAGGCTCGGCGCTGGCATCGCACCAGAACTTTTACGGCTTCGCGATAGAGGGTTCTCAGCCGATTGCGGCATGGGCCTCTTTGCACGAGATCGTAAAGGTGCACCGATCCCAGGTCCTGAAAGACAAAGACGCCTTCGTGCACATCGGCGTGCAGCATGCCAGGAACCGGAACGCCAATCCTGTGCAGGTGTCTTCCGATGTGCCAGACGGCGTCGTTTTCATCGATGGGTTCCTTCCGTCGAGGGCTCACCAGGACGACATAGCTACCATGCGCCTGACGCAGCCGATAGAAAAGACGATCGGAACCGTCCCCCGCCAGAAGCCGAAGGCCCTTGCCGTCAAGACGGTAACCCCATTGAAGGAGCCGTCTTTCCAGGGCAGCCATGTTCACGCCGCCATCTTCTGGAACACTTCCCGGGACGGAATGAATTTCCGCACCTCCTGTAGACATCAAGACCCCTTAAAGGACGAAACACCCTGGGAAAGAATCCTCCTCGGCGCCTTGCCGTCTCACGTTCCTTGTTCCACGAGAACCCGAAACGCTGGTGCTCCCTAGACCCCTCACCCCGGACCCATGAAATGCCCTACGGAATGCCGAATCGGCGAAGGCGTGTCCAGGGTTTGGCCCAGCGGGACCGGGGCAGCGGAAGGTAAGAAGATGGTGTTGCGATGCCTTCCGGACACCACGGCCCCATCGGCAACCACGCAGTTTTCCAGCACCGTTTCAGGCTCGATGCGACAACCTTTCCAAAGGATCACATGATCAAGAACGCAGCCTCTCTCCACGATGCTGGCCTCACCCACCACCACCGCACCACGCAGCCGTGCCGAAGACGCCACGGTCGCCGACGGGTGCACCCACACGCCAGAATCGGAAATACCCAGAAAACAGGCCCCATCGTTGGGGAGTCGATCATAGGCCGTGTGCAGATTCCAGTAGCTTTCCAAAGATCCCATATCGGTCCACCATAGATGCTCTCGACAGACGGCTGCCGGAGGTGTTCCGCGGGCGATCCAGTCCTCGTAAAGGTCGATGATATGATAAGGCTTTCCAGGGTCCATGGAGCGCAGCGCGGACGGCTCAACGACGTGAATGCCCGAAAAGGTCCATAACCCACTTTGGCCCGCCATGGTCGAGGGGGAAAAACCGGTCACCATGGTGCCTTCTGCGTTGACACGAACCGTATCGAACCGATGGGAGCGGCACAGGAGCATGGTCGCGGGGGCGCCTTGGGTTCGATGCTTTTCCACAAGACTTTGCAAAGACACCTTTGCCGCCACATCGGCGTTGACGACCACCAGGGGAGCGTCATCGAGCATCTCCAGGGCATTGCGCACGCCTCCTCCTGTGCCCAGGATGTCTCGTTCCACAAGAACCTGCACGGGGATCGGCCATGAATGCGACGCGAAGTAGTCTAGGATCTTGTGAGACATGTGATGGGCATTGACCACGACACGCCGAAAGCCTTCCTCTGCCGCTTGCCTAATCCAGCGTTCCAGAAGCGGCTTGCCCCACACGGGGCATAGGGCCTTGGGCCGAACGTAAGTCAAAGGTCGAAGGCGGGTGCCATGGCCTGCGGCAAGAATCATGAGATGCATTCAAGAGCCCTTTTCGCACGCTGTCGGGCAATGTCTTGACAGCGAGGTGTTCTTGATCGAAAGTAAACTTTTGGCATCCGGTAGGCCGAGCGCGATGATCGTCGGCCGCCGCGCCCCATGGTACGGGGACTTCAAGGATCCTTCAAACAAAATCCATGACACTTTCACAGTCACTCGACAACGACACCGGGCAGCACCTGTTTTTGGGATTTGAAGGAACCGAATGGACGGCGTCGCTTCAAGAATGGCTGCACGCCTTGCGCCCTGGTGGGTTGGTGCTTTTTCGTCGCAACGTCGTCGACACCGATCAGATCACGGCCTTGATTCGTGAAGCCAACGCCTGGGCCAAAAAGGCTTTGGGACGGCCCCTTGTGTGGGCCGTGGACGAAGAAGGCGGCTCGGTGCAGCGCCTTGCCGCCCTCTTGGGTCCGGCGCCTTCGGCTCTTGAACTGGCAAAGGCCGGGGACGAGGCGCTTCGCTCGCACGTTGTGCACACGGCCCGAGGGCTTCATCGCTTAGGCATCCATCTAAACCTGGCTCCGGTGCTCGATGTGGTGGCCTCGTCAAAGGACCACTTTCTCAAATCCCGATCCTTGGGACACGCCTTCGAGGAAGTAGCGCGGCTCGGATCCCTCTGGATTCGCTGCCTGCAAGACCATGGCGTCGCCGCGACGGCAAAGCATTTTCCGGGACTGGGCACGGCACGTCTGGATCCCCACGACCAACTTCCACGAGTGGAGGCGCAGGCGGCAGCCAAAGCGCGCCAGGACCTGATCCCTTTTTACCGAGCCGTACAAACTGGGGTCCGCGCCGTAATGACGTCCCATGCGGTGTATGCATTTTGGGATCCGGACTGGCCCGGAACACTTTCCTGGAAAATCAATCGCGGACTGTTACGAGACCGATGGCACTTTCAAGGCGTGCTTCTTTCCGACGATTTGGACATGAAGGCCATCGGTGGGCGTTATGAACCGGAAACCATTGTGCGCCACAGCCTTCTGGCCACAGTGGATGGGTTTTTGGTTTGCCAGGAGGCGCACAGCGCGGAAGTCTTCGCCAGGGCCCTCTACGACGGCATTCGACGTCATCGAGATTTGCAAGAAGCCCATCGGCGGTCCTTGAATCGGCTTCAAGCCTTGACACCATCTTTGTTTTGACATTCTCTTGGGTCTATTCTAGCTTGAAAACTCCCAATTCACACAATGAGGTGACGCGCATGAATTTCAACATCGATCAATTTACTCGCATGCGCCGTCTGCCGCCTTATGTGTTCGCGCAAGTCAATGCGCTGAAGATGGAAAGGCGAAGAGCCGGCGAAGACATTATCGATCTCGGCATGGGTAACCCGGACGTGCCGACCCCGCAACACATCGTGGACAAGCTGGTGGAAGCGGCCCAAAAGCCTCACAACCACCGTTACTCGGCGTCCCGAGGCATCACGAAGCTGCGCCATGCCATCGCGGACTGGTACAAGCGTCGTTATGACGTGGATGTGGATCCTGAGACGGAGGCGGTGGTGACCATTGGGGCAAAGGAAGGGCTTTCCCATCTCGTGCTGGCCCTGATCAACCCCGGCGATGTGGTCTTTTCTCCCAATCCGACGTATCCCATCCATCCCTATTCGGTGATCATCGCGGGCGGAGACCTGCGCTCCATTCCCATCGGGCCGGACCGGGACTTCTTTGAAGACCTTCAAATCGCCGCCAAGCAAACGTGGCCGCGCCCCAAAATGCTCATCATTTCCTTTCCACACAACCCCACGACGGCCGTGGTGGATTTGTCCTTTTTTGAAAAAGTGGTGGCTTTCGCCAAGGACCACCACCTCATGGTCATTCACGACCTGGCCTATGCAGACCTCGTCTTTGACGGCTATGCGGCTCCGAGCATTTTGCAGGTTCCGGACGCCAAGGACGTGGCGGTGGAGTTCTTTTCCATGTCCAAAAGTTACAGCATGGCCGGATGGCGTGTCGGTTTTTGCGTGGGCAACCGGGAAATGGTCGGAGCTCTAACTCGGATCAAGAGTTATCTGGACTACGGCATCTTTCAGCCCATTCAAATCGCCGCCATCATCGCGCTCAATGGGGATCAAAGCTGCGTTCAGCACATCGTAAACATTTACCGCTCTCGACGAGATGTGCTGGTGGATGGATTGCGACGCATCGGCTGGCACATATCCAAACCCAAAGGCACCATGTTTGCGTGGGCCCCCATACCCGACCGGTTTCGAGCCATGGGGTCCGTGGAATTTTCCAAATTCCTCATCGAAAAAGCCAAAGTGGCCGTGTCTCCTGGTCTAGGATTCGGAGAGTACGGAGACGACCACGTGCGGTTTGCCCTTGTGGAAAACGAAATGCGCATCAAACAGGCCATTCGTGGCATTCGCAAAGCCTTTCAAGACGCGTGAGGCGCCTGGCTATCGAGGAGCGCTGAAAGATGATGGATTCCATACGCATCGGTCTCATCGGTTGGGGCACCGTCGGATGCGGCATGTTGCAGACATTGAGGGAAAATGCCAAAGAAATTCAAGCGCGCGTGGGGGTTCGCATGGACGTGGTTCGTGTGGCCGATCTCGACCTGGACAGCCCCAGGCCGGTGTCCGTCGATCCCCACCTTCTGACCCGTTCGGCGCAGGACATTTTGGACGACCCCTCCATTCATATTGTGGTGGAACTCATTGGCGGCCTAGAACCCGCCCGATCGTTCATCATGAAAGCCCTGGAAAAGGGCAAGCATGTGGTGACGGCCAACAAGGCTTTGCTGGCCCATCACGGCAACGAAATCTTTGCTCAGGCCGCCAAGTGCGGGCGATCCGTGGGTTTTGAAGCCTCTGTCGCCGGCGGCATTCCGTTACTTAAAGCCATTCGAGAGGGACTCAGCGCCAACCGACTGGATACGCTTTTTGGCATATTGAACGGCACGGCCAACTACATTCTCACGCGCATGACGGAAGATGGCCTGCCGTTTGCGCAGGCTCTGGCTGAAGCCCAACGCCACGGCTATGCCGAAGCGGACCCTTCCCTCGATGTTGACGGCATCGACACCGCCCACAAGCTGGCCATTGCCAGCGCTATGAGTTTTGGCACATCCATCCGATTGGACAAGGTTTATGTGGAAGGCATTCGAGACATTGATTTACTGGATGTGCAGTTCGCGTCGGAATTCGGATACCGCCTCAAACTCCTGGCCATAGCCCGAAATACGAACGGTCTCGTGGAGCTTCGCGTGCATCCCACGCTGATTCCCGAACGCCATGTGCTGGCGAGCGTGCGCGGAGCCTACAACGCCGTTCACATTCACGGCAATGCCGTCGGCAACATCATGCTCTACGGACTAGGTGCCGGCATGCTGCCCACAGGCAGCGCCGTGGTGGCCGATCTTGTGGACCTGGCTCGGGACATGACTCTGGGAATTGTTCATCGCGTACCCCCTTTGGGTTTTCTTCCAGAATACAGCTCGGAAATGCCCGTCAAACCCATGGACGACGTGGTCACCCGCTATTACTTTCGGTTTTCCGCCGTGGATCGACCGGGGGTTTTGTCAAAAATCTCCGGCGTTCTCGGGGCCAATCAGATCAGTATTGCCGCCGTGATTCAAAAAGGTCGGGAGGTGGAAGGGGCCGTGCCCATCGTCATGCTGACCCACGAAGCCGTGGAAAAGGATGTGCGCCGATCCTTGGAAGCCATAGATCGCTTGGACATCGTGCGCGGACCCACGAAACTGCTTCGCATTGAAGACAGAACGGACAACGCTGTTGCCAGCGCCTAAGGCCGAACGTTCATGAAAACGAAATACGTGATTCTGGTCGGAGACGGAATGGGTGACTATCCGCTGGCTTCCCTTGAAGGTCGCACACCGTTGGAAGTCTCCCATACACCGGCCATGACGCATCTTGCTCGAATCGGCGAAATCGGCACGGTGCAGACCATCCCTGAAGGCATGGAACCGGGAAGCGATATCGCCAACATGGCTCTACTCGGCTACGACCCGGCTGTGTATCACACCGGTCGAGCACCCCTGGAAGCAGCCAGCCTGGGCGTGCATCTCGGCCCTGCGGACGTGGCGTTTCGCTGTAACCTGGTGACCTTGAAACAAGACGATGAGGGCACGGAACGCATGGAAGACTATTCGGCCGGTCATATCTCTACGGCCGAAGCCCACGAAATCATTGGCGCGTTACAAGAAGCCTGCGAAGGGTTGCCTCTGAAGCTTTATGCCGGTGTGAGTTATCGCCATGTGCTGGTCTGGTCAGGCGGCCCCACGGATCTGCTCACCACACCGCCCCACGACATTCTTGGAGAACCCACGGCTGGCTACAAGAGAGTCTATGACACAACGGATGTTCTGAGAATCTTCACTCAGCGGTGCCGAGACATGCTTGCTCAGCATCCCGTTAATCGGCGTCGTCGGGACGTGGGTCTAAAACAAGCCAATGCCGTGTGGCTCTGGGGACAGGGAAAAGCGCCGTCCATGCCCTCCCTTCAGGATCTGTTCGGACTTCGCGGCGTTGTCATTTCCGCCGTGGACCTTCTCAAAGGCCTGGGCATTTATGCAGGACTGGAACCGGTGCACGTTCCGGGAGCCACGGGATATCTTGACACGAACTATGCCGGCAAGGTGGATGCGGCCTTAAAGGCGCTTCAGGATATGGACTTCGCTTTCGTTCACGTGGAAGCGCCCGACGAAGCCAGCCACGAAGGAAGCCTGACCAAGAAGGTGCAAGCCATTGAAGACTTCGATGCCAAAGTCGTGGGTCCCATGGTGCAAGGCCTGGCGGCTTACGCTCGATGTCATGTGCTTGTGGCCGGCGATCATCTGACGCCCTTGAGTGTTCGCACACATGTACCGGATCCCTCCCTATACGCCTTGTTTAAGGGAAACGTTGCCACGGCGCTTGCTGAGGATGAAAAGATCGTTTTTTGCGAAACCGCAGCTCGAGAATCCAGGCGGCACATGGAAAGCGCCGTCGCGCTCTTCCATCGTTTTGTGAACGCGCACCATGGATCCTAAAAACCTGTTGGAAAAAAAGGTGGGTGAATCACGCATGACAACCCAGAGCACGCGAGCCCGCCTGCGCGTCCTCTACGGTGACACGGACGCCATGGGACAGGCCTACTACGGCCAGTACATGCGCTGGTTCGAAGCGGGGCGTGCCGAATGGTTCCGACACCAGGGCACCACGTACCGCCGTCTGGAAGAGCAAGGCATTTTCCTACCGGTCATCGAAGCCCACTGCCGGTACATGCGTCCTGCCTTTTACGACGACGTCCTGGAAGTGGAAACGTTCTTTCATTTTCCCGGTCCGGCCAGACTCCGCTTTGACTACCGCATCCATCGACACGATCCCCCGCAACTCTTGGCTCAAGGTTACACGGTCCACGTGTGCGTCAACCGAGAAAGAAAACCGCTCAAGCCCCCCGCCTGGCTTCGAGACCTGCTTTCTTCCAAAGCTGTCGATCCCGCAGACCCCTCAGCGGAATGAGACCATGATCATCTATCCCGCCATCGACCTCAAGGAAGGACAATGTGTTCGGCTCAAGCAAGGGGACATGGCTCGAGCCACCATTTACGGAACGGACCCCGTGGCCATCGCTCGCCATTGGGAAGCCCAGGGAGCGCAATGGCTTCATGTGGTGGATCTGGACGGTGCCTTTGCCAAGACCCCCAAAAATCGAGACGTTATCGGCGCCATTGTTAAGGCGGTCTCCATTCCCGTGCAGTTGGGAGGAGGGCTGCGAAGCATGGAAACACTGCAGCACTACATCGACCTTGGCGTGCGCCGCCTCATTCTGGGCACATGGGCCCTTCGGGATCCTAAAGTGGTGGAAACGGCCTGCCAACGGTTTCCGGGACGCATCGCCCTGGGCATCGATGCCCGCCATGGGTATGTGGCGGTGGAAGGATGGACGGAAACGACCCAGGTGGATGCCGTGGCCTTTGCCCAACGCTTTGACCAGGTGGGACTAAGTGCCATCATTTACACGGACATTCAAAGGGACGGCATGCAATCTGGGGTCAACGTGGTAGCGACGCGACGACTCTGCGCTGCCCTCACCACGCCCGTGATCGCCTCTGGCGGCGTCGCCTCCTGGGACGACATACAGGCCTTGCTTCCCCTCGTCCCCTTGGGGCTTGACGGCGTCATTAGCGGCAAGGCGCTCTACACCGGAACGCTAAATCTTCAGGAAGCCCTTCAACGCCTTAAATCTCTAAAGACCTCTTCGTAGGTCGCCGTGCCTATTTCACCACCCGGAGCCGCCGGTTTTATGGAACAACAGGGAACAGTCAAGGCTGAGCTCACAAGAACAGCCTTCTGTCTTTTCAAATACGCGTTCTATGGGCCCGGCACGAGAAAACCCAAGCCGAAAATTTCAGGAGGTTGAAAGGTGGAATTGTTGGAAAAGATCGAACAGGCTTTGAAAGACGCCATAAAAGGCCAAGACGAAGACAAGCGAAACACCATGCGCATGCTCCTCACCGCCATCAAGAACAAAGAAAAAGAGCTTCTGCGTCAACCGACGGAGTCGGAGATTCATCAACTTATTGCCAGGGCTATCAAGCAGCGCAAAGATTCCATCGAGCAGTTCCTGCGCGGCGGACGCAACGACTTGGCGGAAAAGGAAAAAAAGGAAATAGAAATTCTTCAATCTTTTTTGCCAAAACCCTTGGAAGCGGAAGCGCTCACCGCCCTCGTCGCGGAAGCAATTCGCGAAACGGGAGCCGCTTCACTCAAGGATGTGGGCAAGGTCATGAAAGTGCTCATGCCTCGAGTGGCGGGCCGGGCCGACGGCAAGACGGTGCAGGAAATGGTTCGAGCCCGTCTCGGCGCCTCGTGAAAGGACTCGCCCCGCTGATGGAAAATTCGATCACGCTTTTTCCCTGTTGATTGTCGTTTCATGATGGGATAAAAATTTAAAGTTTTGGGTCAGACATAAATCCCGAAACATGGCATCAACTCCTGCGGGGTGACCAGGATCGGTGACCACATCGGATGCGGCAACGCGAATCAAGCAGGCTGTAGACATTTTGGACCTCATCGGAAGCGTGGTTCCGCTGAGGCGCCTCGGCACTCGGTACGTAGGCCTGTGCCCTTTTCACAGGGAAAAAACGCCTTCCTTTCACGTGGATGTCGCGCATGGGCTCTTTTATTGCTTCGGCTGCGGAGCCGGAGGAGATGTCATCACCTTTGCCATGCGTCATTGGAACCTGACGTTCGCGGAAGCCGTCAAAGCGCTGGCCGGCCGCTATCATGTGCCACTGCCCGAAGAGGTTTTGGGTTCTTCCAAGAAAAAACCCGAGGACCTTTCGGCGATGGCTCAGGTGCTGGAGTTGGCCTGCGAGTTTTTTGTCCATCGACTGCGGCATCGGGAACAGGGGCGTGTGGCCAGAGAATACCTTGCGAGACGAGGGCTTTCACCCGAACTGGTGCAGGAGCACCGTCTCGGCTACGCCCCTCCTGGATGGAACCACCTGATACGACATCTTCAATCCAAGGGAATCGACCCGGAACTGGTGGTGCGATCAGGGCTCGCGGTACGGTCGGACAAAGGCACCGTTTACGATCGATTTCGTCACCGCCTCATCTTTCCCATCACCGCACCGAACGGCTCACTTGTGGCCTTTGGAGGCCGCAGTCTGGACGACACGGAACCCAAATATCTAAACAGTCCGGAAACGGCGCTCTACCACAAGGGCCGCACCCTGTACCAGTACGCCACCGCCATGGAGGCGTGCCGAGCCACACGACAGGTAATTCTCGTGGAAGGCTATATGGATCTTCTAGCCTTTCACGCTCGAGGTTTTCGCAGGGTCGTGGCCACCCTGGGCACGGCCCTGACGCCGCACCAAGTCCGGCTCTTGCAACGGCTGGCGGACGAAGTCATCCTGGTCTACGATGGGGATGCATCCGGCCAGAAGGCCATGCTTCGAGCCCTGCCACTCTTTCTACGCCAAGGACTGGCCGCCAGCTGCGTCACGTTGCCCCTAGGCATGGACCCAGATGACTACCTCAAGGCGCACGGCTTGGACGCCTTTACAGCCCTGCTGGGAACGCGGCGTGAATTGCTGCATTTCGCCGTCGACGCCATCGCCTCCACCTGGAATGGCACTTCTCAAGACAAGGTCCGTGTGGTCAAGGAATGCGCCGACCTTGTGAGCGACGTGCAGGATCCCGTGCTCCGTGAAGATATGGCCCGTCTTCTAGGAATGCGATTGTTTCTGTCGGAACACGCGGTGCTCCAGCATTTTTCACGCGTTCCCAAAACGGCTTCAATGCCCCGCACCCTCTCGGGCTCGAGGACGGCGGCCGCAAAGGCCACCTCCGTGCAGGTGCCATCTGCGGAAGAGACAATTCTTCGATTGATCATGCAGCATCCTACCCTCGCCGAACACGCTCAGAGCCTCGGGGTTCTGGAATACCTTGAGCCGTCTTCTGTGGCCACGATTCTGGAGGCTCTGCTTCGGCAAGGAACATGGAAGACCCTTGATGAGGGTTCATCGGTAGCCATGACGCTTCCCGACGAGCCAAGCAAGACCCTGTGGGCGCGCTTGATGATGGAAAAAGACGAAAACACTTTGGATGAAAACGCCGCGCGGCTCCTTTTGGAAGAAAGGATTCACAGCTTGCGCATTCGCCATGAGAGAAAAAATCTTGAGGAGATTCGAGCCGCACTGGTTGATGCGGATGGTTCGGGCGATCACCTCGCTCGAAAAAAACTCTTGGAGGAGTACCGAGCCCTTTGCGCGGCGCAAAGAAGGGGTTAAAGGTTAGAGAGCCCACCGAAGGAGCCAATGACCTATGACGGAAGAGTTCACGAAAACATCCGAAGAGACATCCCCTAAAAGGCCCGGTCTGGAGGATCTCAAAAAACTTATCAGCGCCGGCAAGGAAAAGGGATACTTGACCTATGACGAACTGAACGAAGTCCTTCCCGAAGAGCTGGTGACGCCGGAAAAGCTGGACGACATGATGATGATCTTCGATGAGATGAACATCGAGATCGTCGATTCAGATCAACAGGTCAAGGTGGTCAAAGAACGCTCCAGCGACGACAAAGTGGAAGAAGAGGACGGCGAAGAAGACGCCGTCGCCGATTTGGACGCGGAAAGCCGCGTGACCGATCCCGTCAAAATGTACTTGAGGGAAATGGGCCAGGTCTCGCTGCTCACTCGGGAAGGCGAAGTGGAAATCGCCAAGCGCATCGAAGCCGGTGAGAGAGAGGTTTTCAATGCGCTGATGGAATCGTCTCTGGGGGTTGAGGAAATCCTTTCCATCAAGGAAGATCTGGAAAACGGGCGAATCCGCATCCACGAGGTGCTCATCGCCACCGAAGAGGAAATGCCCGAAGAAGAAAAGGAACTGCTGCGCGCCAAGGTCATTAATATTCTGGAGCAGGTCAAGAGGCTGGATGCGGAAATTCGAGAAAAGCAAATGCGCCTGATTTCCGAGGAATTGCATCCCGGTGAGAAGGACCTTTTGACCTCGGAAGTGCAAGCTCAGAAAGAGCAGATTGTCAGCCTTCTCAAAAACCTTCAACTGGACAAGCACCAGATTGATCGCATCGTGACGAAGTTGCGTTCCTACCTGGAATCCATCGAACAGGCCGAAAAAGAGCTGGAACATTGCCTGTTGGTGACGGGAAAACCCTTGACCGAACTGCAGCGATGGCTGGACGAGAGGGATCAAGATGATAATGAACTGCGCCAGCACGCGGCACAACTGGGCATGGCCCGAGATGAGCTTGTGGAGCTGATTCGCCGAGGCGTACAAGCGCGGGAAAAGATCACCGATTTCGAAATGAAGGCCAAGATGGATTCCAAAAGTCTTCGGCTTATCCTGCGCAAAGTGGAAGATGGCATGGCTCGAGCCAAGCAAGCCAAGAGCGAGCTCATCGAGGCCAATTTGCGCCTTGTGGTTAGCATCGCCAAGAAATACACCAATCGCGGGCTGCAGTTCTTGGACCTCATTCAGGAAGGCAACATCGGCCTCATGAAAGCTGTGGACAAGTTCGAGTATCAACGGGGCTATAAGTTTAGCACCTATGCCACATGGTGGATTCGTCAGGCCATCACTCGAGCCATCGCCGATCAAGCGCGAACCATTCGCATTCCTGTCCACATGATCGAGACCATCAACAAACTGATTCGCACCTCCAGGTACCTGGTTCAGGAGTTGGGAAGGGAACCCACGCCGGAAGAGATCGCGGAGCGGATGGACTTTCCCGTGGACAAGGTGCGCAAAGTGCTTAAGATTGCCAAGGAACCCATCAGCCTAGAAACTCCCATCGGCGAGGAAGAAGACAGTCATCTTGGCGATTTCATAGAGGACCGTCGGGTCACGTCGCCTGTGGACGCGGTGATCAACCTCAACTTGAGTGAGCAGACGCGCAAGGTTCTGGCGACCCTGACGCCTCGCGAAGAAAAGGTTCTACGCATGCGTTTCGGTATCGGGGAAAAGTCCGATCACACTTTGGAAGAGGTCGGTCAGGATTTTCACGTCACGCGCGAGCGAATTCGTCAAATCGAGGCCAAGGCTCTAAGAAAGCTGCGCCACCCCAGCCGTCGGAAAGAACTCAAGAGCTTTATCGAGACATGAAAAGGGTCAGAGCTTGGGCTGCCCTCCCCGTCTTCTTCGCAAATGACCCCAAAGGGCGCGGGCCAAAGGCCCGCGCTCCCGAGAATAAATCCCTTTAGGCTGTCTCTTAGACGGGCCGCGGCGCGTTGAAAACGGCATGAGGGGCTTGGTCGGGGGTAGGCTTTATCGGTGCCTCCTGGTGCCCGATGCTCTCCTGGACAAAGGACCACCCAATCAAGGTGGCTCGACGGGCGACCCTTCCCATGTCGTGGAGGTGCGGCAGGATGCTCGGCTCGGGATAAAATGGTTGTGGCTCTTTGATCATCCGACTTTCTTGGAAAGAGCGCGCGCGGCAATAATGACGGGATCCCATAAAGGAGAAAAGGGTGGCGCGTACCCCAGGTCCAGTTCGCTCATGGCCTCGGCCGTCAAACCTCCCATGATGGCGGCCGCCACCACGTCGATACGTTTTGCCGATCCCGCTTCGCCGACAATTTGGCCTCCCAGGATCTTGCCCGTCTTTCTATCCGCCAGGAGCTTGACGCGGATGGGGCCGCTTCCCGGAAAATAACCCGCTTTAGTTCGACTTTCGATGGTCTCCGTAACGTAGTCCCAGCCCAGATCTTGCAACTCCCGCTCCTGAAGCCCCGTGCGTCCGATTTCGATGGAACAGATCTTGGTGACGGCCGTCCCGAGCACGCCACCCATGACGGCGTGGCCCCCGGCGATATTCGTTCCCGCCACACGTCCGTGTCGGTTTGCCACTGTTCCCAAAGCCACATAAAACGGACGGCTCGTGATGAAATGGGTGGATTCGGCACAGTCCCCGGCTCCCCATATGCCGTCCACTGCGCAGGCCATACGCGCATTCACTTTTAGGGCCCCGCGAATGCCCAGAGGAACACCGGCCTGTGCTGCCATTTCCGTGTTGGGCTGCACGCCCAGCCCCAGTACGACGATGCTCGCAGGATAGGTGCCTTTGTCCGTGACCACGGAGGTCACAGCGCCGCCTTTGGTCTCAAACCCCATCAGAGATTCCTCCAGGTGCAGTTGCACCCCCTTGGCCACAAGGGCCTCCGCTACGAGCGCGGCCATGTCTGGATCCAACGTCCCCATGACCTGAGGCGCTTTTTCGATCAGGCGCACCTTGAGGCCCAAGAGCAAAAAGGCTTCGGCCATCTCCAGCCCGATGTATCCGCCGCCCACCACCACGGCGCAGCGGGGCTTGAGGACGTCAACGGCCCTTCGCACCTGAAGGCCACTTTCCAGAGTGCTCACTCCAAAAACCCCTTGAGCCTCTCGGCCGGGCACCTCGGGTATAATGGGCCGAGCCCCCGTCGCAATGAGCAGGTCATCGTAGGGTTCCCGGAATAGCCGTCCCGAATCCCGATCCACTACCTCGATGCGCCGAGCCTTGGAATCAATGCCGATCACCTCATGGCCGATGTGGACCTGAATGTTTTGCTTTGCCCGAAACTCCTCCGGGGATCGGGCCACAAGCTTTTGATCGTCGTCGACAAGCCTGCCGACGTAGTAGGGAATGCCTCAGGCAGAGTACGAGGTGTGCGGGCCTTTTTCAAAAACCACAATGTCCAGGTTCGCATCGAGCCGCCTCGCCACCGATGCGGCACTCATGCCCGCCGCATCGCCTCCCACCACAACCATACGTTTTCGTTCTGCCATGCTTGCGCTCCTCATGATGCAGGCCACAGTTTAGGGGAATGGCCATGGTGATGCGTCTTTTGTGAACACTTTGCCTGAGACGGGCCGATTAATTCAAGAGGGAAAGTTTTTTTTGAAAGCGCAAAAAAGTCTTGGCTTTTGTCTGCGAACCTGATAGAAGCCCTCACGTTGATGAAAGCCCAGAGGGGGCTTTCAAAATTTCAGATTCTTGTACGCACGTTGTGGTCCGCTCTTTGGTTTTACCGAGTGTCCGGCTTTTCCTCAGCAGCCTCGCGATCCAAAGCATCACCCGGCATGCCGTACAGAACAGAAGGAGTTCGGTTTTATGCAGCAAGGTCAAGTGAAGTGGTTTAACGAGAAGAAGGGGTTCGGTTTTATTGAAACGCAAGGCGCCGGGGATGTATTTGTCCATTATTCCGGCATCGAAGGCCGCGGTTTTCGTACCCTGACCGAAGGTGACGCCGTGGTCTTTGAAATTTCCCAAACCCCCAAGGGACCTCAGGCCATCAATGTTCGCCGTGCCTAGTTCCTGATTCGGCATGACCCTTCAACGCCCCGAAAGGCTTCGTCTTTCGGGGCGTTGTTGTTTGGCGCGCTGTCGGCGTGGGAAAAAACGAGCTATGCTACCTTTTCCTTGACACATTGAGAAACTCACTTTTATATACGTATTCACTTTTGCTTTCGGGCCCATAGCTCAGTTGGTAGAGCCACCGGCTCATAACCGGTCGGTCCCTGGTTCGAGGCCAGGTGGGCCCACCATATTCTTCGGGAAAGTGGCCGTGGCATGAAACAACCCATCACTAAGAGCCGACAAGTCCGTTCCATTGAAGGCTTAAAAGCCAAATCCTGCGAACAAAAGGTACCCATACGCTCAGGGGGTGTTCCTCGCAAGGAACACCCCCTTTGCTTTTCGCAGCATGCCGAACGCACCCCATCCATGCCCCGCTCACAAAGGACTCGCCCATGAGAACGCATGTCACCGTCGCGGATGTTCTGCAATGGATCGACGATCTTGCCCCCTTTCGGTTTGCCGAAAGCTGGGATCATTGCGGGTTGCAGGTGGGGGATCCTCAAGAGAAAGTCTCCGGCGTGCTGGTGGCTCTGGACCCGTCGCTTTCCACGGTTCAGGAAGCAGCCCAAAGGCAATGCCAAGTGTTGGTGGTGCACCATCCCCTGTTTTTCAAACCGCTCACTTCCATTTTCCTGGATCGTTCGCCTGGACGAATCGTTGCGGAAGCCATTCGCCACAACGTCCATATTATCTCGGCCCATACCAATCTGGATGCGGCATCCTGCGGCACCAACAACGTTCTCGCTCAAGCCATAAGCCTGCACATTCAGGGCTCCCTGGAAAACCTTTCCACGGCCGATTCCGACCCACGCTACCTTGGTTTGGGCCTCTACGGCCTCTTACCCAAAACATGCTCGGCCTTGGAACTCACGCAACAGCTAGCTCACATTTTGAGTTTACAAACGGTTCGCCTCATCGGCCATCCGGAAACACTTGTGCACAAAGTGGCTCTGTGCACGGGAAGCGGCATGAGCCTTCTCGGTCGCGCTAAGCAAAACGGCTGTGACGCTTTTATTACCGGCGATGTGAAGTATCACGATGCACAATCCGCACTCGACCACAACATCGTGGTCATCGACATCGGCCATTTCGCCTCGGAAGCCCTGGTGGTGTCCCCGTTGGCGGAAGCCCTTCGGGCAGCGGCTCGTCGCCACGACGCCGCCATTGACATCTGGACAAGCACCGTGGAAAGCGATCCTTTTCTTACGGTGATTTTTGATGACAAAAGGAGGACATGCCTTGCAGGAACAACTGAAGTACCTGGTGGAACTCCAGATTCTTGAAAACAAAAAGGCGCAACTCCTGCGAAAGCGCGAGGAAACGCCGCTCAAAATTGCCGCACTTGACAAGGAATTTGCCGCCTTGGAAAGCGAATATCTTTTGAAAAAGACAGAACATGACCACGCGGTGCAACTCCGCCGCTCGGAAGAAAAGGAAATCGCCGATCTGGAAGCCCGCATTCGGCGCAGTCGCCAGAAAGAGCACGAAGTAAAGACCAACCGAGAATACCACGCCCTGCTCAAGGAAATTCAAGACCTTCAAGATGAGATTCGAGCCCGGGAAGATCACGTGCTGGAACTCATGGAGAAGAGTGAAACCCTTTCCAAGGAACTGAAAAGCATGGCGCAGGAACTGGACAAGCGCCGAAAGGCATTAGAGGAACAAAAAGCAGCATTGCAAAGGGAAGGCGATCAAGTGGAGGAAAAGATCGCGCGCCTAGAACAACTTCAGGCGCAGGTTCGCGAGAAACTTGTGCCTTTAATCTTCAATAAATGGAACACTTTGAGCCAGCGCTACAAAGGAGTGGCCGTGGCTCCGGTCAGCCAAGGCGTGTGCCAGATGTGCCACCTCAACATTCCACCCCAGCGGTTTATCGAACTCCTTCGGGACCAAGACATCCTCACCTGCCCTCACTGCCATCGTTTCATTTACTGTCCAGAAAACGAAGCGTATCGGGCGATTCACGAAAACTTCAAGGATTTCTGAAAGGCTGTTGCAAATTTGGGTCTCGTGGACTATGAAAGGACCGCTCAGATCGTGAAGGGCAGAACGTTTTGTAACACGGAGGAGAGCCGTCCATGGCGACCTATGGTTTAAAGATCTTTTCGGGTAACAGCAATTTGGAACTGGCTCAAAAGATCTGCGATGCTTTGGAAATTCCTCTAGGGCGCGCCTTGGTGACCACCTTTAGCGACGGGGAAATACGTGTGGAGATAGGAGAAAACGTCCGTGGGGCGGACGTTTTTGTGGTGCAGTCCGGAGCCCCTCCGGTCAACGATCACCTCATGGAACTGCTCGTCATGATCGATGCCCTGAAGCGGGCTTCCGCCCGCCGCATTACCGCAGTCATTCCCTACTACAGCTACTCCCGGCAAGATCGAAAAAACAAGCCCCGCGTACCCATCACGGCGCGGCTTGTGGCGGACCTCATCACGAGCGTCGGCACGGACCGCATTCTCACCATGGACCTCCACGCAGGCCAGATTCAAGGCTTTTTCGATATTCCCGTGGACAATCTTTATGCCTCCCCCATCTTGCTTCCCTATATTCGTGAACACTTCAACCACAACCTGGTGGTGGTGAGCCCGGATGCCGGAGGCGTTCCGCGCGCCCGCGCGTATGCGCAGCGGCTTCCTGCTGGGTTGGCTTTGATCGACAAACGGCGTGTGGACGTCAATGAGGCCGAAGTGATGAACATCATTGGGGATGTGGCCGGCAAGACCGCCATCATTTTGGACGACATGGCCGACACGGCGGGAACCCTGGTGGAGGCCAGCAAGGCTTTGTTGGAACGCGGCGCCCGTGAAGTGCATGCCTGTGTCACCCATCCCGTGCTTTCGGGCCCTGCGGTGGAGCGCATCGAAAAAAGCGAACTCAAGAGCCTGGTGGTAACGGACACGCTCCCGCTTCGACCTCAAGCCGCCCATTGCGATAAGATCACGGTGGTGTCAGCGGCCCGGTTGTTCAGTCAGGCCATCAAAAGCATTCACAACGAGGATTCCATCAGCAGCCTCTTTGATATTCAACACTGAAAACCGCATAAGACTGGCTTCGCAATTTGGGAAATGGGGCTAAATCGGCGTCGCCATGCCATCTTCAGGTTCCGACCAATATCTCTACGGGCTCGACGACCACCCTCCCCTTGGTTTGACCCTATTGTACGCTCTGCAGTGGGCCATGATCATCTTTCCCGCTTACGTGATCACCGCCAAGATCGCGGCCCAAGCTCTCCATCTTGCCGGCCCCACGGAAGCCCTCTTTCTTCAGATCACGCTCGTCTGCTCAGGGTTCGGCACGCTGGTTCAGACCCTTTGGGGGCACCGGTATCCGCTCGTGGAAGGGCCGGCCACGGCGCATCTTTTAACTTTCGTGTCTCTGAGTCCTCTGGGTATGGACGTCATTCAAGGGGCTTCGGCGACCGCGGCGGCATCCCTGGCCCTGGCTGCCACCACGGGAGTCATGAAATACGTGGTGCGCCTCTTTACGCCCAACGTGGTGGGCGTCATTTTAATCCTCATCGCCTTTTCTCTTCTGCCTCACTTGATCCCTTCCCTACTGGGGTTGGACGCTCGGCACACTGAGCCTTCCGTGGCTGTGCTGAGCGTGACTCTTGCCTTGGTGGTCTTGATGGCCATCTTGGGACAGCACCTCAAGGGTGTCTGGAAGACGTGCAATCTCGCTTTGGGACTGGTCGTGGGCACCGTCCTTTTTTCCTTTTTCGATCGCGTGAACTGGAACGCTCCGCTAACTGCGTCGTGGCTTTCCCTGCCTCAGCCCTGGGTTCCCTTTGCGCCTCGATGGCACGGCGGCGCCTTTGTAGCCTTTCTCATGACCTACTTGGCCATCGCGGTCAACAGCATCGGAAGCCTGCAGTCCATGGAAGCCGTGACGCGCCCTGCTCAGGCGGACACGGCACTGCGCCGAGGTCTCGTGGTCAACGGCCTTTGCGGTGTGGTCTGCGGCTTCTTTGGCGTCGTGGGGACGGTTAGCTATAGTACCGGACCGGGCGTGGTCCTTGCCAGTCGCGTGGCCAGCCGGTTTCCTCTGGCTTGGTGCGGCGCTCTGGTGATCGTTGCCGCTTTTGTTCCCAAGCTGGTGGCCGTCCTGACCCTGGTGCCGTCGGCGGTGGTGGCGTCGGCACTGTGCGTGGCCATGGCGGGCCAAGTGGGCGCAGGTTTGGCGGTTATCGGGGCAAGACGGACCCTGGCATCCCGTGACTATTTTGTCGTGGGCATTCCCGTCCTGCTCGGCACGCTCTTGGCCTTTCTCCCTTCGTCCTTTATAGTGTCCATGTCAGGAACGGTTCGCATTTTTTTGGGAAACGGCTTGATCTTTGGCATCCTTATTGTTTTGCTGCTCGAACATGTGGTTTTTGGGAAAAAGTCCAAGGAGCGAGCGACGTGAAAGCCCACGTTGTTTCGTGCCCTCACTGCGGTGCCGAAGTGCTGAAATACCGCCAACCGGCGCTGACGGTGGATGTGATCATTCACCCTCAGGACGCCCCGGGCCGTGTCGTGCTGATACGCCGAAGAAATCCCCCCTTGGGCTGGGCACTTCCCGGGGGATTTGTTGACGAGGGTGAAAGCTTGGAGCGCGCGGCGCAACGGGAGGCCAAGGAAGAAACGGGGCTGGACCTGGAGGACTTGAGGCAGTTTCGGGCCTATTCGGAGCCGAATCGAGACCCTAGACGACACACGGTCACCGTGGTCTTTTCGGCCACAGGCATCGGTCGCGCTCGAGCGGCGGACGATGCGCAAGATCTCGGGATTTTTTCACTGGAAGCACTCCCCCAGGACATGGCCTTCGATCATCGCCGCATTCTGGAAGATTACATGCAGTGGACGCTTCGAAGTGTGGTGCCGTCGTGAGTCCTAAGCCTCTGGGTTCCCTAATGAGCGACGTGGAAAAAGTGGCCAGTGTGCCCGTGTTCATTTATTCGCCCGACGGCCTTTGCGAGCAAAGAGTCCAATGGGTAATTGAGGAAACACCTGTCACACTCTACATCAACGGCAAGGAATTGGTGACGCTTCTCTGTGCCGGACACCACCTGGACGAATTGGCCGTGGGGTTCGCTTACGCTGAAGGTTTCCTGGATAACCTGGAGGAGCTCCACGAGCTTCGCATCGATCACGAACAAGGGCGAATATTTCTCGAAGTCCAAGGGAAAGATCACCTGGCCTTTGATCTCTGGAATAAGCGCACCATCAGTTCCGGATGCGGGAAAGGGACGGTTTTTTACCATGCTCTGGACGCCTTGCTGGCCCGGCCCATGGCGCAGGGACCGATTTTTTCCGCGCGCACGGTTTGGGAACGCATGGAAGACCTTCACGGGTTGAGCCAGACGTACAAAAGAACCCACGGCGTCCACAACTGCGCCTTGGCCGATGCTGAGGGGATTGTGGTTTTCCGGGATGACATCGGCCGCCACAATGCCGTCGATATGCTCGTGGGTCACAGCCTCTTGAACGAACTTCCTCTGACCGATAAGATGCTCGTCACCACAGGGAGGCTCACCTCGGAAATCGTCATCAAAGCCGCTAAGGTGGGCCTTCCGTGCCTTGTGAGCCGCAATACGGCGACAACTTTGGCCATTCGACTGGCGCAGGACGTGAACATGACGCTTATCGGCTATGCCAGGGCCGGGAAATTCACCGTATACACAGGCAAGCAGCGCCTCGCATGAACATGGACACCCCACAAGGGGGCAGGCAATCCGAGATTTATTTGGACCATGCCGCGACAAGCTTTCCGAAGCCAAAAAGCGTCGTGGCGGAAGTGACGCGGGCCGTGGCGGAGTTGGCTTCTCCGGGGCGTGGCCAATCCCGACGAGCGATGTGGGCCGAAGCGATGGTGCGGGAGGCGCGAGACAGGGCGGCGCGTTTTTTCGCCGTTCCCGAACCTTCGCGCCTCGTCTTTACCAAGAGCGCCACGGAAAGCCTCAATATGGCCCTCAAGGGTTTTCTGAAGAAAGGCCATCGCGTTCTCACATCGTCCATGGAACACAACGCCGTCGCTCGCCCCTTAGCCCGTTTGGCTGAAGAAAGGGCGGTGGAAATCATTCGAGTCCCGTGCTTTGCCGACGGATCCTTGAATTTGGATGCCTTGCGACGCGCCTTGGATCCACCACCGGCGCTGGCCGTCTTTGTCCATGCGTCCAACGTGAACGGAGCCCTGGTCGCCACACCGAAGGTCCTTTCCCTGTGTCGCGAAGCCGGAGTTCCCGTTGTGCTCGATGCCGCTCAAACGGCGGGGCTTCTTCCCATCTCTGTGGTGGACCATGACCTGGGCATGCTTGCCTGTTCCGGCCACAAGGGACTCTTGGGGCCTTCCGGCATCGGAGTCCTCTACATTCGAAGCGACCTGCAGGTGGAGCCCCTCATTGAAGGCGGCACCGGAAGTCATTCTGAGCAATGGGTTCAGCCTCGGGAGATGCCCGAGGCCATGGAAAGCGGAACGCCCAACATACCCGGCATTGCCGGCCTTCAAGCAGGCTTGGAATGCGTGTCGGCCATGGGTCTTGAGACCCTGCAACGGCATGAATTGGGATTGGCCGATGACGTTGCCCAAAGACTGCAGGGGATCAAGGGAGTACAGGTCTACAGGCCTTCGGTTCGCGGTGGCAACGCCGTTTCTTTCACTGTGGAAGGAATGGCGCCGCACGATGTTGCAGCGATCCTGGCCGAAGCCGGCATTGCGGTTCGGGCTGGTCTCCACTGTGCTCCATGGGCTCACGAAACCCTGGGCACCTACCCCACGGGAACTGTGCGCGTTTCACCGGGTTGGTGCACAACCCGCGAAGATCTCGACGCTTTTACGGAAATCGTCGACGCGATGCTCACACGGCGACGCCGCAGACATTTAGGAAGGGCCTAGACGGCATGATACGAAAGGCACGCATTCACGATGCCAAGGATCTGCATAAAATCTTGAACGGCTTTGCCGCTCAAGGCAAGCTGCTGCCCCGGTCTCTGAGCGATCTTTACACGCACATTCGGGAATTCGTGGTCTGGGAATCCGAGGGAACGGGCGAGATCCTAGGCTGCTGCAGCTTGCACATCGTCTGGGAAGACTTGGCAGAAGTGCGTTCCCTGGCCGTTGTGCCTCAATGCCAAGGACAAGGCATTGGTACCTCCCTGGTCCACGCCTGCCTTCAGGAAGCCAGAGAACTGGGCCTTGCCCGCATCTTTGCTTTGACCTATGAAATCAGATTCTTTGAAAAACTCGGTTTTCGGATTACAGATAAGCAGGTGTTTCCGCAAAAAATTTGGGCGGATTGCTTGCACTGCACCAAATTTCCGGACTGTGACGAAACGGCAATGGTTCTGGACTTGGATTAAGGAGCGACGGGCCCATGAGCTCCTTTGCGGGACCTTGTGCATGGCGAACGACGGGACTGTTTCTGATACTCGTGTCGCTGGCCTTGTGGGGCTGCACATCTCACAAACCCGCTCCCTTCGCTGTGCCGGCGCCGGGGGGCACACCGCCGCCGCACCCCGCACCCTCATTAGGAGTTCCGGTGCCCCAGCGCATCCAGGTGATCCAAGAACCCTTGGCAAACCAGCAGAAACCGCGAACCGTCATCCATGAAGTCGCCCCCATGGAAACCATATGGCGCTTGTCCAAGATGTATGGGGTTTCCATGAAATCCATTTACCAAGCCAACAACTTAAAGCCAGGAGCCCCCATTGTCATCGGGCAAAAGCTGATCATTCCCAACGCAACCAAGTTTCAAAATGTTATCCCCCTTTACCCCAACAGATGCTGGCAGTATATCGTGGTGCACCACACGGCCACAGATATCGGCAAGGCCACCCTCATTCATTACAACCACCAGAACCGCGGCTTTTGGAATGGGTTGGGTTACCATTTCCTGATCGACAATGGCACTTTGGGAAAAGGAGATGGCCAGATTGAAGTGTCTCCCCGCTGGATCAAACAACAGAAGGGAGCCCACTGTGTGGCCGGTGGCATGAATGATGTGGGCATTGGTGTGGCTCTGGTGGGCAACTTTAACGAACGACCGCCGACCCCTAAACAAATGCAGTCTCTCGCCCGCCTCATTCGACAGCTGGCCCACTACTACGGGATTCCCCCGAAAAACGTTTTGGGCCACGGTGACGTGCCGGGAGCCAACACGGATTGTCCGGGTAAGCGCTTTCCATGGGGGGAACTCCAAAGGCTCTTGTCATCGGGCTAGGCATCTTGCCTGCGAAGTCTGTTTTATCTATTGCTCTTTTGGAACCGCTAACTGACTGAAATGAGATAATCGGCATTCTTGAGCACTTTCTTGGTCGTTTTCCAAGAACATGGAATTCCCTACCAGCGGCATAAATCAAGATTTGACCCCCATGGTGGGGATCAAGGACGCGGTACAAACCGCTGCCATGCCTCGGGGGCTTTGGGAAATCTCAATGGGCGCCGTGTTCTGAATGGGAGTCGCCCCCGGCGTCGTTCCTTTTCTTGTTGGGCTCGATAGCATTGAGCTTCCCGCATCATACGGGACTTTAGGGTCAGTTTGATCGCATTGCCCTGCGTGTGCTCTTCATCGTCTCCGTCGTAATGGCTTAGAATCATAGTGATCTCTTCGTCATTGGAAATGTCAAAGTTCCATCGCCATGCCACGTAGGCCTGAAAGGGATCCCCCACATACTGTGTCGGCGCGCCATAGCGGGATTTGACGGCCTCGAGTAATTTGTCAAAGAAATCCCGGCTGTCTTCTTCATACTTGACTTTGATTCGCACTATGGTTCCCGGCGCATCGCAGGTTCCGTAAATCACGTAGCCGCTTTGAAAGCCTTCGGGAACCGACACAGCAGCTTCGCGCAGATAAGGGCGCAAACGCACGACGTAGTCCCTGTTCGCCGCAATGCGATTTCCATATTCTTGGATATGAGTCCCCAGGCGGTATCCCGCAATTTCGCGAGGGGGCGGCGGCTGGGCCCAGGAGGTTCCGCATGAACTGAAAACCCACGAAAACAACCATAGGTAGATCCCCACACGTCTCATGGCATCCTTTCCCTTACCCTCTTAAGAAAACGCTTAGAGACGTCGAGAACAAAAGGCGCCGTGACGGCCTTTCGCACCGAAACTCACCGACGTGCCGGCCGCACGAAATTCCTGCCCACGGCCAAAACTCCCATTCAACGCAGGCTCACACTCGCTCATCATCGGCCCGCACTTCCTTTGGGTGCCAGAAAGCCGATACCCCTTTGATGGTGGGCATCCTGATAAACGTGCAACCACAGCCCCTCGGTGGCCTTGGGCACCTGGACAATCTTGATGACATGGGCCCATTGCACCTCGTCCGGACAGATGTGGGCCAAGGCATTGAACGACGGCGCCGAAAAAAAGACTTCGCGAAAAAGCTCCTTCGGATCATCGGGGAAAACGGCCACCGGGACAATTCGCGCTTCCACCAAGTCACTGAAAAAATGCGTTCCATAGGACACTTCCGGCGTAACCCCTTCCCATTCAAAGGCAATCTCGCCCAACACCAGCGCATGGTTGATGTCTTCATACCCCACGGGCACCCCCAAGTGCAGTTCCTTGCTACCCCACCGCCCGGGCCCAAACAGGGCAAACCGTTTTCCTTCCAAGGCTCGGTTGATTTTTCCCACCACTCGTCCCACGGTAGCCTTGAGCGCGGTGTCTTCAAGACGGGCATAAACTTTGGGATCCACATAAACCACATATTCCACATCGAACACAACGGCGTTGAACAAGACATGGGAATTGGTAAAGAGAATCCTATCTTCCGGAATGTTCTTAGGAATGTCCACCTGGGCCAGTTCTTCGTGCACGGCCAGGGTTCGGCATTGCAAAAGATAAAGTTGATCATCGTGCCAGGCAAATTCCACATCCACAGGATGCCCGTAGGCCTTTTCCAGACGCTGAAGAATCTTGCGAAGAAGTCGTGCAAAAGGGGAGCGGCGCAAAAGGTTGTCAAACGTGATGACGGCCATCTCCTGGGGAACACTGTGCCCGCTGAAACCGGGCGACGCCAGATGATCCTCTTCCATCTGAGAAAGGACCCAAAAGGAGGCCTTCGGTGGCACATGCGACAGTACCTCACGGAACGGTACCGTTTCCACACGCCCGGTATCCATATGAAGGGCATCCACAAAGCGCTGGGAATACTTGACGACATCGCGCGCCGAAACCTCTGGTCGCATATCAGGATGGCTTAAGGCAACCAGTCGAGCGTAATCCTGACCGATCCGCTCCACAGCCCGAGTGCCCAAACCAAAGACCACTCGAACCATGCCCTCTTCTTCCCGAATTCTGGGCGACCATCGGTAGGTGTTTCGAGAAAACGCCACGCCCGAAGCGAGGGGAAAAAAGTAGGGACCGTAACGAGCGCCCACCACTTTCTGCACAAGCACGCTCATCTTTTCGTCAAAATCCAGCAACTGATGATCCCGACGGTATAAAATGGGCGCCGGTGCATAGGTGCTCATGTGGACCCGTTTTAATCCCCAAATGAATTCTTCCAGTCGCCTTTCCAGCGGACCTTGATTGGCCAAAAAGACGGAATCGTACTTGCCCGAAAAAGCATGCCCGAAATTGTCCTCCAAGAGGCTCGACGATCTCAAAATCAGAGGGCATTCGCCAACTTTTTCCAGAAACTTTTTGAACATGGCCACCATATCCGGAGGATAGGTCGCTCGAGCGAAACATTCCGAAATATCTTTGTATTCTTCCTCAATGGCTTCTCGGGTCTTGTATTTTTGCGTTCGAAACCAATGGAGATTGTTGTAGTCGATAAAATCGGAAAATATTCCGGAATTGAAATAATAGGACTCCGGGATTCGAAGATACTTGGCCAGCTCTGGATCGGGCGATAAAAACCGCGGCATGAGAATCTTATAGGCCAGAAGCATTCCCGCAGCCTTGCCGCCCACCTTGCCCGACCTTCGAGGATTCCAGTAGGCGCGGTCCATCATCTCGTCGATGTCGCGTAGGGTAATGTACTTCTTGGCAATCCCCACAAAAGGCAGCTGGTTGGAGATGAAATGGTTGATCAAAGCCACGCGAACCCCTTCGGCTTCGCTGGGAGGAATACGCAGATCTCCTTGAGGGACGGCGCAAAATTCCTTGAGTGCTCTTTTGATTTGTTTGGACGTGGCCCCCTCCGCGTGGACCACTCGATCGAGAATCTTGAATTTTTCCAACTTTTGAGCCAGGTGAATGTGATCTTGAATTTCCTTTTCGGAGAAGGCTCGAGCCGCCAGAATGTCCGTGAGAACGGCGGTCACTTCGCGGCGATGCTCCGGCGCATCGGGAAGGCCGAGAGCCTTCAGGGCTTCGTGGACAAGGCCTTCCAGCCACGACGACGTCACAAGACCCCTTTCCACCATGGTGCGCATCAGAAGCCCTCGAATGGCCTCGGCCAAGGAAGCATGGGCAAGGATGCGCTGCTGCACTCGCGCGATGCGCATCCACTGAATGATCTGCTCGGAACGGATATCCATCATGGGTGAGGCCCTGTTCCCCCTTCCTTTCATACCCACCCGCGCAGCTTGCAGGCTTCCGCCACGCGCGCCACGCTAACCAAGTAGGCCGCCTCTCGCAGATTCACCTTATGCCGCTCCGCCATGGCGTGCACATCATGAAAGGCACGGCACATCTTGTCGTTGAGGCGCGCATGAACGTCTCGGATTTCCCAATAGAAATTATAGGTGTTTTGCACCTGCTCAAAATAAGACACCGTAACGCCGCCGGCGTTGGCCAGAAAGTCCGGCAACACCACAATGCCTTTTTCATACAAGATGGCGTCGGCTTCCGGGGTCGTGGGCCCATTGGCCAGTTCGCAGATCATTCGAGCGCGAAGGCGCGGTGCGTTGTCTTCGGTGATCACATTTTCTAATGCCGAAGGGAACAAAACCGTGACGTTCAATTCCAGGAGTTCGGCGTTGCTGAGAGAGTCGGCTTCGGGAAAGCCCACAACGCTGCCTGTTTCTTTCTTGAAGTGAATCAGGGCTGAGGGGTCGATTCCTTGAGGATTATAGACACCTCCTTTGGAATCGGAAGCCGCCACCAATTTGAGACCCAGAATTTCCGCACCCAGCAGTGCCGCATATTGCCCTGCATTGCCGAATCCTTGAATGGCCATGGACCCGCCTTCCAAGGCAATCCCAAAAGCCTTGGCCGCTTCCCGCGTCACATAGATGCCTCCTCGCGCCGTGGCGTCATGGCGCCCCAGGGATCCTCCCAACGGCACAGGTTTCCCTGTAATGACCCCAGGATGATGGTGACCCACAATGGTTTCGTATTCGTCCATCATCCAAGCCATGATTTGGGGCGTGGTGTAGACATCGGGGGCCGGTACATCCTTGGTCACGGCCACGATCCCTGCGATAGCTCGCATGTACGCGCGGGCCAACCGCTCCTTTTCCGCCTCGGAGAGTTCCTTGGGATTGCACACAATGCCCCCTTTTCCTCCTCCAAGCGGAATATCCACCACAGACGTCTTCCACGTCATCCACGCAGCCAGGGCTCGCACGGTGTCCAGCGTTTCGTCCGGATGCCAGCGCAACCCTCCCTTGGCCGGGCCGCGGGCCGTATTGTATTGTACGCGATAGCCTCGAAACACTTTGGTGGACCCGTCATCCATGCGCACCGGCATCATGAAGGCATATTCCCTCATGGGCCAGCGCAAAAGCTCGTGGGTGGCCTCATCCAGGCCGAGTGTCTCGGCCGCCCTATCCAATTGTCTCTGAGCTATGGCAAACGGGTTGATCTGTTCCTTCATGTTTCGCCTCCCTGATGTTTCTCACGACCCTGTTCCGGACACAATGCCTTGGCGTCGATGTCCCCCCGCCCTTGTGAGCACTTTCCTGTTGACAAAGCCTATCACACCTCCTAAACACGTTTGCGTAATTTTTTAGTCTAATGGATCTCCCTGCGCACAACGGCGTGCGGCCTTGAGGGAGCGAAGCCAAGGACGACGGCGTCCAATCTTCTTCATGGTTGAAGAAGGTGGGCGCCTTTTTGTTTGGACAAAAAGACCATTCGTGAGGAGGACTGCAGCATGTCTTACAGCAAGCCGAACCGTAGTGCCGCCACGTTGACGACCACACGCGTGGAACCCGCTCCCATCTCGGGTATTTGTGTCACGTGCCTGGACGGCTGTGAGGGGCCTTGTGAAATCGGCCGATCCGCACTCAAGGGCCGGGAGATGATTTATCCGCAACCCTTTGGAAAAATCACGGCGGGCGCCAGTAAAGAATACCCTGTGGATTTTTCCCACTTCAATATTCAAGGAACCTGTGTGGGTGCCGTGGGAGTGGCGGCCGACCCGGATGTGGCCACATTTCCGGCCGTGGATTGCACAACGGCGGTGGGCGCCGACGGCTCCATTCATCTGGATTTTCCCGTCTTCACCGGTGCCGTTGGGTCTACGGAGATTGCGCGCATCAATTGGGAAGACGTGGCGGTGGGCGCCGCCATTTCGGGGATCATGGTGGTGGCCGGAGAAAACATCTGCGGCATGGACCCACAAGCGGAAATCAAAAACGGGCGGGTGGTCAAATCTCCGGAAATGGAACGGCGCGTGTCCGCATTCAAGCGCTGGTATAACGGCAAGGGCGGCATCATTGTTCAAGCCAATGTGGAAGACACCAAGTTGGGCGTGCCCGAATACGTCATCGAAAAGCTTGGCGTGGAAATCTTTGAACTCAAATGGGGTCAGGGCGCCAAAGATATCGGTGGTGAAGTGAAGCTGCCCACCATAGAAAGGGCTTTGCAACTCAAAGAACGCGGCTACATCGTGTTGCCCGATCCCACCAAGCCGGCGGTCCAAAAGGCCTTTCAAGCCGGCGGCATCACGGAATTTGAACGCCACTCCCGCCTCGGCATGGTGGACGAAGACGGCTTTTACAAGGAAGTGGAAAGGCTGCGCAAGATCGGTGCCAAATACGTGACCTTGAAGACCGGAGCGTACCGACCGGCGGATTTGGCTCGAGCCATCAAGTATTCTTCCCAAGCCAAAATCGATCTTTTGACCATCGACGGCGCCGGCGGTGGCACGGGCATGAGCCCCTGGCGGATGATGAACGAATGGGGCATTCCCACCGTCTACTTGGAATGCATGACTTACGCCATCTGTGAGAAACTCCGAGCCAAAGGGGCCTATGTGCCGCCCATCGCCATGGCCGGAGGGTTGAGCCTGGAAGATCATCTATTCAAGGCCCTTGCACTGGGGGCGCCTTACGTCAAGGCCATCTGCCTGGGACGGGCCATTCTCACCGCCGCCATGGTGGGTAAGACCCATGGCAAGCTCATGGCCAAAAAGATGGCTCAGCAAGGACGAAGCCTTGAAGAAGGCTATTTGTCCCTGTTTGCCGTGGGCAGCCAACTCAAGGAGCGCTTTGGAAACGACTTTGAAAAACTTCCTCCGGGCGCCATCGGCATGTACTCCTACATTGACCGGTTGCGCCAAGGTCTGCAACAGCTTATGGCCGGAGCGCGCAAATTTGCGCTCAAATACATTGACCGAAACGACCTCGTTGCCCTGACTCGAGAAGCGGCGGACATTTCCGGCATTCCCTACATCATGGACAGCGACCGCGAAGAGATTGAAAAAATTCTCGGCTAAGGGTTGAAAAGGCGGCCCCGCCGGAACCCAAAGATGTCGGGGGCCTCTGTGCCCCCTCGAAAGCCCTGAAAAGGAAGGAGTCATTCATGTCCAAGAATGTCTGCGCCCATCTGTGTAAGTCGTGCTATGCGGCCCATGTGTGTGCGGTGCACGCCATCACTGAACTCGACGCATCGGTTCTCATCAATCCGGAAAAATGTATTGGCTGCGGTTCCTGCAAGACAGCCTGCGTCGCTTTCGGCTTCAAGGCCCTGCAAAACAAATCTGCAGCCTCCTTCATGAAAGAGGCCTAACCACCTCAACGTAGGCGAAAAAGCCGCCGGGGCCAGAGCCCCTTTCGGCCCCGGTGGAACAAGGCCACGTTGCCATCGGTTAAAAAACGCAGGCAATTTTCCCCTTGTCCGTCAGTCGGTTTATTCCGTGGCCATGGCCCACGACGGTGGAGCGGCTGTGGGATTCCCGTTTCGCCGTGCTGAGGGGATGGCCGCGGTCAGCTTGATGATGTTATCCTGATGTCCCGCAAAAGCCTTGTTCCCTAGAGGAAACGTCCCCGTTCCTTAAGATTGCGCCCCCCACCTCATGGCCCTTGCCCATAATAAAATGTGTGGCGTCAAAGCTTCCAAGATACATTTCCATGAGATACGGCAGGATTTTGCCTCTCAAATCCCAAGAATTCAAAGCCCGAATGCGCGTGCTTGAAGACGGAGGACCAATGGTCTTGACCACGGGCGCCTCCGGTTCATCTCATCGTCTACGGGAAAAGCGTTCACCGAGGATCCTTCGGTGAAAAACGAAGCGGCGAGAACGTGGAGACCCTCGGCCATTTTGAAAAGGGCCGGCATGGAGGAATAGATCATCTGGCTTTTCACCGGGCACATGATGCTGGGAGTCACCCCTACCCATCGTGACAATTCCGTTTGAGAAAGCCTTCTTTTGTGCGCAGATGCGAAAGACGCCGGCCGATGCTCACGCGGTCCTTCCCCAAACGTCCCGGGAGACAACCACCTGGGGACCGTCCGTCCAGTAAGACACCGGCTCGCCAAAAGAAGGGAGATTCTTTCCCTGTCGGCCTTGAGCACAGTCAGGGTGGCGGCGCGTTTCATCACCATTTCAATGCCAACCTACGCACGCAATCGGGTTGATTCGGGCTTGAAGGTGCGCTGAAAGGGCATTTTTTTCATGATCCAGTAGGCGCCGCCGGTGTTGAGTTCTTAGAGGCGAGGGCAGGGATGGCCGTAAAACATGAAGCGCAGACAAAAGACTGAAGCCAGACTCCCCGCCGCGTCGCACCAGATCACATTGCCCCCAATGACCATGCCCTCCAAGAAATCATCCCATTCCGGAACGCCGGAAACAACCTTCTGTCTCTTCAACATTGGGAACGCTCCCCAGCGAGGAAGGGATTGTCGTGAAACGACGTTAGCCCACCGGGCATGCCACGTCAATGCGCAAGATGAAAAGGAATCCGGGGCGTCCCTTGGTCCTCTGCGCCGCTTCTCCTTCGGCCAACTTTCATCAACGATCCCTTTGGAAGCTTTTGCCCTGCAGCTTCGTCTGTGTTACTTTCGTTGGGGCTTCGGCACGCTCGTTACCCAAACCCAGCCTGAGACGATCACGGGCAAAGGGACCAAACATGACCGCAGATCCGTCAAACGACAAGGATGACGTTGGCACCTGGGCATCCCTGTGCCACTTCAGTGCTTTCCTTGGGGCCATTTGGTGGATCCCCACCAGCACGCTGTGGCTCCCAGTGGGGCATCTTCTGTGCCCCCTGGGCGTCTGGCTCGTCAAGCGAAAAAGATCGCCGAAAATCGACTGGGCCGGAAGGGAAGCCTTAAACTTTCAAATCACCATGACCGCTTACGGGGCTTTGGGCGCTGTGCTGCTTCCCGGCATCGCGGCAACCCTCTGGCTCTGGGCCGTGGCCCTCACGGACCTGTACTGGATTGCTCGTGCCGGCGTGGCGGCCAGTGAAGGGCGGCTCTTTTCGTATCCTCTTGTATTCTGGAGGCTTTTGCGCGAAACCGAAGCCATTCGAGCCATGCGAGAAAAAGAATCTTGGTGAGACGAGCCCAAGGAGAATCCATGGACGGAGCCTTTGACAAACTCCTGCCCATTCTGAGGGAAGGGGTGGATGTGATGAAGATGGTGATTTTCAAGCATCTTAAAGAATATGTTCGTCAGAGCCGTCCCATGATGCCGCCCGATGAGGCGTTGCGCCTCACGGGCGCTGCGGTCAATGAGCTGTTCGGGCACATGCCCGCCGAGGAACCTCATCTGTCTTTTGCCCTGCGCCACGCTGACTGCATTCAAAGGCTTCTCGAAGAGATTCCGGTGAATCTTTCGCCACTTAAGGTACCCATTACGGATGCGCTTCGCATGCAATGCCTATGTGATCGCCTGGAAGGCAAGGATTCCATGAACGTGCTCAAGCAGGCTCAAAGGCTGGGCATTCTCGTCCTGGAGCGGGAGGTGCCGTTGCCGGCATCTTTTATGAGCCTGGTGCGCAGCTGGGGTGTGGCCAGCGGCATCCTCACCGCATCCACTCCAGCTAGCACTCAAAACCTTCAAAAGTCATAGGACCAAAACGCCAGAATGCCTTTTTCTTCAAGATAATGTTCCACCGGCGGCGGAATATCGTGGGCCACGAACACGTGAACAACCTCGCCCCAACCTTCTTGAATGGCCAAACGGCGAGCGATTTTCAGGAACCTATCCACCTCTTTGCGTGACGGGCGCACCTTGCTCTCACCGACAATGACCACTTCACGACCATTGCGACGACCTCGACCCCAAATGTTGACCTGCCGATCGCCCACATACCGACGCAAGAGCTTCCCCTGAACCACAATCCCGTAGCGATCGTGAAGCAGTTTCGGCAAAGCCTTGAAAGCGGCATTTTCCAAGCTGTAACCCACGGAATTGGAGATGCCGTCCAGACGTTCCTCAATGTTTTCCACACGCTGGGTCAATTTCAGAAGCGCTTCTTCCGTGCGTTTCTGCGCCTGGGCCAGTTCTTCCACGCGCTCTTCTGTGCGCTTTTGCGCCGCCGCCAGCTCTTCCAGACGCTCGTCCGTGCGTTTTTGGGCCTGAGCCAGCTCCTTGATGCGTTCTTCGGTGCGTTTCTGCGCGACGGCAAGTTCTTCAAGGCGCTCTTCCGTCCGTTTCTGCGCCCGGGCCAGTTCTTCCACGCGCTCTTCTGTGCGCTTTTGCGCCGCCGCCAGCTCTTTCAGACGCTCGTCCGTACGTTTTTGGGCCTGAGCCAGCTCCTCGATGCGTTCTTCGGTGCGTTTCTGTGCGACGGCAAGTTCTTCAAGGCGCTCTTCCGTGCGCTTCTGCGCCTGGGCCAGTTCTTCCACGCGCTCTTCCGTGCGCTTTTGCGCCGCCGCCAGCTCTTTCAGACGCTCGTCCGTACGTTTTTGGGCCTGAGCCAGCTCCTCGATGCGTTCTTCGGTGCGTTTCTGTGCGACGGCAAGTTCTTTAAGGCACTCTTCGGTCCCCTTGACGGTTTCCGCCAGCTGCGCAAGCTTCCTTTCGGTGAGCTCCTGGGCTTTCGCAAGGCTTTCAATGACTGCCATAAGTTGTTGGAATTCCGCCCTTCTGGCCACATCGTACAATGGCTCGATGGTGCGTAGCACCTCTAATAGAACCGCTTGCAATTCGGAAGGGCTCAGCGATTCATTCTGTAATTTCTGCAGGATATCGATCCAACCCACGGTTTCACCTCACTCGCGACGGTGATCTTTCTGCCCTTTTTAACCCATATGCATGGAGAATTAAAGCTTCAGGGAGTTGACAGACCGCTCCAAAGCTTTTACGCTCCAACGGCTGTGTTCGGAACGGTTTCAAAGCATGCACCCGATGAGGAAACTATGAATAGTCGCTCACTTTTGCAGGCGAGGCCGGCAAGGCACCAAGGGTGGAAAAAGCCACAAGACGGAAAAGATCGGTTGCAGAAACGAAGCCTTCGAGGTTTTACGCTCATTGAACTGCTCATCGTCATGGTCATTTTGGGGCTTTTGGCCGCTCTGGTGGCGCCCAAGATGTTCCAGAAAGTCGGCGCATCCAAGGTCAAAGCCGCCAAGGCGCAGATCGCTCTTCTGGGCACGGCCTTGGATGCTTATCGTCTCGACGTGGGCCGGTACCCCACCACCGAAGAGGGCCTTCAGGCCTTGAGGGTCAATCCAGGCGCCGACACATGGGACGGGCCCTATCTACCCAAGGACGTTCCCAAGGATCCCTGGGGCCGCGACTATGTGTACCGATCCCCCGGGCAACATGGAGACTATGACCTCTATTCATTGGGTGCGGATGGACAGGAAGGTGGAGAAGGTGAAAACGCCGATGTGGTCAGCTGGCAGTAGCACCCATGCGCCTGCGGCGTAAGGGTCTTTGCGTTCGCAGGCGCAGGGTTTCCGTCCGCGGCGTTGTTCTTTTTTAGGCACACCGATAGGTTTCTTCCGTTTCCGACTCCCACCCATTCCACAGGTACGCGGCTTCGCGCCCTTGAGCCACCACGCGGAAGGCGTAGCGGACCTGTTCCTCGTAAAAGTGGCAGTAAGGACTCGGCGCCTCCAACCTGCCACTGACCGCCTGCACCTCCGCAGGGCAAGGCGCTCCGCAAAAATGCCGCACGGCACATCGTCCACAAGGCTCGATGTTTTCCACCTTGCGGCGCGTCACAGCCTGAAAGGGATGGCTTTCCAAAACGCCCGCAATGTCGTCCCGAAACAGGTTTCCGCCTCGGTATTCGGGAAACCCGATGAACTCACTGCATGGAAACAGATCCCCTTGGGCGGACACGGCGAAGAAACAGCGGCCGCCGCCGCACGGGGAAATGTCACACATGAGCCGCCGGCCTGTCGGACCAACCACTCCTGCCAGAACGTTGGCAAAATTGGCAACAACCAGCTTTCTTGAAGTTTTTTCAAACAAGGCGTACGTTCTGTCCAAAGCTGCGCAGAACGCTTCGGCCAGGACGGCATCATCGGGCTTGAGATCCATGCCTCCTTGGCGGGTACACCGCACGGGGTTGAACATCACCACGCCAACGCCGGCGTCGTGATAAAAATCTACCAGCTCCGGCAGGAGCGCCACATTTTCTCGAGTGACCGTCGTGATCACGTTAAAGGCCGGGTACAATGCCAGCCGCTCCATGACCCGGCGCACTTGAGCAAACGCCCCCTTTCCAAGCCAATTTTTTCGAACCTTATCCGCCACGATGGCTTCATGGGCGTCCAGAGAGATGCCGATGCCAACCCCTCGGGACGTGAGAAAATCGATGGCCTCGTCATCCAGAAGGGTCGCATTGGTCTGAATCCCAAACAGGAACCTCCCTCGAAAGCGGTCGATGGCCGAAAAGACCGCATCTCGAGCCAACATGGGCTCCGAGCCGTGAAAGATGAGCTGCGGTGTTGCATCGGGCTCCAGTGTCCGGTCAAAATACTCTGCCAGACGCTCCAGGGCTCGTGCCACCTCTTCCGGCGTCATGGTTGCGCCGTTTCGGCGCATGTCTTCCGGAAGATAACAGTACGTGCAGTTGAAGTTGCACCGTTCCGTCGGGTTGAAATAGACGGCCGAAGGCGTCAACCCAAAACGGAGACGCTGCATCTCGGCTTCAAAGCCTTCCCTTTGCGCCAAAAAGTCCTGGAGCAGAGGCCCGGACAAGGCGTCCGGCAGCGATTCCGCCTCCACAACGGCCCAATAGGCACTGTTCGGCTCGACGACCGCGACGCGATTCGGCAAACCGATGTCCAGCACGGCAAAACAAGGCCCAAAGCCGCTATTGGCGTAGCGGGGACGGCCCTTAAGGAAAACTTCATGACCCATTTACTTGTCCTGTTTCTCTTTGTGACTAGGGGTCAGCAAAATGTAATGGGACAAGCCCGTCGAATCGCCCAACTTTCGGCATCGCCGACGGTACGCAATGATGCGGTTTGCTTTCTTCATGGTTTTCCTCCTCAGTTGATCTTCTGGAATCATCACATTTTGGCCGCGGACCAAATAAAAAGCCCGGAGCCATCCGCATACGCAGATGAACTCCGGGCTTCCTTTGCCATCGGTTGCCCGGCCTCATGTTTTCCAGCAGGTCTTCTGGCTCTCGGATCATCTGAAGGACCGCAGCCTTCCCCTCGGGGTGTTCCCCGAAAGTGACCGGTTCGACCGCTCGAACCTTCGCGCTCCTTCATCCCCGATCACAGCGGCGGGACCGCCACGGATTTTCACCGTGTTCCGGGATGCTGGAAAACCGTTACCGCATTCATGGCTTTTCTGCCACGAACCTCGGGGCCTGTCAAGGTGGAAACCTGCAACCCGTTTGCCCGGGGGTTCATAACCTTGACCCATGGAAAGGGACGATGGGTCCCCCATGGGCCGAAAATCACCATGGCCGTCGTGAAAAAAAAGATTATGACCCCGCTTTAGGTCCTGAGCTCTTTGAAGGGCTCAGAATAAGAGACGTTTATCGTGACCCCGCATCGGACTGACCAGCCATAAGCCGTCGATTTGGTCCGGAAAAGGTGTGTGTGATGGGGGAACAGTCGCTAAGCCAGTTCAAAGCCAAAGATGGACGGTTAAATGGAGATCGTGCTGGACATTCTCAAGGGCCACAAAACCATCGCGAAGGTGGCACGCGAGCACGATGTCAACCGGACAACCCCCAACGCAGGTCGAATAACCTCGAAAATCCCCTCGCGACCACATTGGAACCCGACGATCTATGGCGCATCTGAATGAACGCACCGTCGAACGGCCGGATTTCCTGTCAATCGGCATGGATGCCTCGGCTCAGGGCAGGCCCCCCTGCCGGCCCCGATGACCCCGTGTCTGACCCATGTAGGGGCAGCCACAGGGGCTGCCCCTACGGTGTCGTGGCCGGTTGTGGGTTCAAATGTTGTTACGCCATGTGATCCAAATGGTGTTGCCGCATGGGGTGCACATGTCGCTGCCGCATGAGGTGCATCAGTTTAAAACAACGACAACCCGTCGGTATGGGCACGGGGTGAACATGTCGGCTGCCCTGCTGCCCCCACCCGGGCCGGCCTTTTGCGCACGCGCATCGATATCCGGGCATTACGTAGGAGCACAGGCCCCCGCGACTGACCCGATGACCCCGTGCCTCACCAAAATAGGGGCAGCCACAAGGGCTGCCCCTACATGATCCGGACCTGAAGGCCAAGAAAAGCGCGGTCACAGAATCGACCGTTTTGGCCTTGATTCCTAGGGTTTATGACACGTTCTTAGTGCTTCACTTCAATCCTCTTTGGCCGAGACGCTTCGGCCTTGGGAATCTCGATGCGCAGCACACCGTCTTTGTAGACCGCCTCGATCCCTTCCGCCTTCACTTCCGCCGGCAAACTAAAGGATCGGGCAAACGAACCGTATCGGCGTTCCACGCGGTGGAAAGATTCCCCTTTCTCTTCCTTTTCCTGGCGCTTTTCCCCTTTAACGGTCAACACGTTATCCGTGATGCTGATGTCCAGATCCTTCACATCCACGCCGGGAAGATCGGCTTTGACAACAATCTTATCTTCCGTTTCGGAAATGTCAAAGGCCGGCATCAGCACTTTGTCCTCGCCCCACACGGCCGGAAGGGCTTCCTCAAAGAATCGGTCCATCCAGTCGAAGGCCCTCGGCCATGCAAGGAGCGACTCCCTTCGCGAACGCGGAACCAATCCGAGCATGTCCAGTACCTCCTTTAATGAGAGTTTTTCATGACCTACGCTTTCGCCAAAAAGTTAACTCTCATTGGGGTGCTGTCAAGTCCCCTCCTTGAGGGACCACCGCGTCCGTAAGCTCTGGGGCTTTTCTCGTCACCCTTTCGGGGCGTTTTCCCCTGTTTCTTCAAGGAGTCTTTTGAAACGGGCAGAATCCCGCACGCGGCGTGCCGAAGCCGCTTCCGCCTCTTCCACGGTCAGATGAATCTCTCCACATTCAGGACAGGTGACGTTCAGCTGATCACCGATGATGCGTTCCCGTATTTCGTCCACCGTCATATGGCCGAACAGCCCGCATTTGGTATCCACCCGTCTCGCCCGCACACGAACCGGAAAGGGTTTTTCCTCTGCCTTCATGCTCGGTCCTTGTTCGGTCGGCCGTTCAACCCCGGCCGTTGTCCAGGTCCTGGACCTGTCGAACCATGTCTCGGCACGCCTCCACAAACCTTTCCGCCTCCGATGAGGCGCACCACACCACACGAAACCGTTCCGGCTCCAACCCCATGGCTTCCATCATTTCATGAACCACCACCCGCCGAGCGTCCGCCCGAAGGTTGCCGTCTTTGTAATGGCATTCCCCCGGCCGACACCCCATGATCAGAACACCGGAGGCTCCCAGAGAGAAAGCTTCCATGACCCATTGAGGATGCACCATGCCGGAGCACATGACCCGCACGATGTGTACACTTTCCGGATATTCCATGCGGCGAATCCCCGCAAGATCGGCGGCGCTGTAAGCACACCAATGGCACGCAAAGACGACAATTGTTTTCTTACCCTGGTCGACGCCGTTCATGAGGCCGCCCAGCCCTGTTCAGACCCGAGAAGGGTTTGAAGCTGTCGCGACACTTGCCGCCCACTAAACCCGGCCACTCGAATGCCGTCTTTGGGGCACGTGGCCTGGCAGATACCACAGCCTTTGCACAAGGCCATGTTGATGACGGGAAGCCGCACCGAGTCATGGGTTTCACGCCCCTTGGGCGATCGACTTTCCCAGTCGATGGCCCCGTAGGGGCAGACGTCCAGGCACAAGGCGCACCCGTCGCAGTTTTCCATCACCACATGGGCTTTGACGGCATCCAGGGATCTTCGGCGGGTGGCCAGGATGGACGCGGCGCGCGCCACCACGGCCTGGGCTTGCACGATAACCTCATCCAAAGGCTTTGGCCCGTGCGCCAGGCCGGCCATAAAAACCCCTTCCGTCAAGAATTCCACGGGCCGCAGCTTCGCGTGACTTTCCTGAAAAAACCCGTCGGCGTTCACCGGCAGTTTGTAGATGCCGGCCAGCTCGGCCACCGCCGACTGGGGCACAATGGCCGTGGCCAAGATGATCACATCGGCTCGCAGCGTCAAAGGCCTTTGGAGCATAGGATCCATGGCGTGCACGTAAAGTTCGTTGGGACCGAGGCGCACCGCCGGTTTATGTTCCAGGTCATACCGAATAAAGACGACCCCCTTTTCTCGCGCCTGCCGATAAAGGGATTCGCGCAATCCGTACGTGCGCACATCACGGTAAAGAATGGTGATTTCCCTTGAGGCATCTTCTTCTTTCAATTCCACCGCCGCCTGCATGGCATGGGTGCAACACACGCGGGAACAGTAGGGCCGCTGAGGTTCTCGCGACCCCACACACTGAATGAACACAAAGCTTTTGGCCTCCGTAATGCGCTCATCCCCTACGGCGTGCAGTTTGTCAAATTCCAAAGCCGTCAGCACCCGTTGGGATTCGGCGTACCCGTATTCGTTGGGCTTATGGGCGGTGCCCCCCACGGCGAGCACCGTGACGCCATGGTCCACGCTAAAGGTCGCGCCGCCTTTTTGTATGGTCGACCGAAAATTGCCCACATACCCTTCCGCGGCCACCACTTCGCTTTTCAGGTACACACTGATGTAGGGGTGAGAGCGCACCTTGGCTGCAAGATGCTCCACAAACCCCGCCATGTCTTCCCCTTTCCAAGTGCGGTACAGATGCCGCGCGTTGCCGCCAAGCTGGGAACTCTTTTCCACCAGATGGACAGGAAACCCCTGGTCCGCCAGCCCTAAGGCCGTAGTCATGCCCGCCACGCCGCCGCCCACCACCAAAACCGTGGGGTTCACGTTCACCGTGACCGCAGGCATCGGTTCCTGCAAACTGACCTTGGCCACCGCCATGCGCACAAGGTCCGCCGCCTTGGTGGTGGCCGCTCGAGGGTCCCGCCCGTGAACCCATGCGGCCTGGTTTCGAATGTTGGCCATTTCAAAAAGATATTCGTTCAGGCCGGCATTCTTGAGGGTTTCTCGAAAGAGGGCTTCATGGGTGACCGGGGAGCAGGCCGCCACGACGATGCGGTTGAGCCGACGGCTCTCAATGCTTCGCCGAATCCGCTCCTGACTGTCCTGGGCACAGGCAAAGAGATTCCTTTCCACGTGGACCACGTAAGGCAGTCGAGAGGCCATCTCGGCGACGGCCTCCACGTCCACCACGCCCGCGATGTTGGACCCACAATGGCAAAGGAAAACCCCCACTCGAGGCGCTTCATCGGCGACGGAGCGCTCCTCGGGAAAATCCCTGAGCCTCGACAAACTGTTTCTCACATCCGCCAAGGGAACGGTGGCCGCCGCGGCCGCCGCCGAGCCTTCCAGAACCGCATGGGCAATGTCCTTGGGACCCGCCAAGGTGCCACACACGTAGATGCCGTCTCGGGATGTTTTCACGGGCTCAAAGGACGAGGTTTCCACAAAACCGTGGCTGTCCGTCTGCACACCCAAGCGATGGCACAAGGCTCGCACCCCTGAAGGCACCTCCATGCCCACGGAAAGGACCACCAGGTCAAACACGTGCTTGGCACGGCGGCCGTCCTCCGTAACAACCTGAATCTCAAGGCTGTGGCCGTCCTCGGCCATGTCTACCCTGGGCACACGGTATCGAAGAAACTGCACGCCGCGTTCTTGCATCGCATGGAAATACCGGTCAAAATCCTTTCCGGCCGTGCGCATGTCGGTGTAAAAGACCGTCACCTTCATGGAGGGGTCGCACTCCAGGGCCATGGACGCTTCCTTGACGGCCGTCATGCAACACACGGAAGAACAGTACTCATGACCTCTGGCCGACTCATCGCGGCTGCCCACACACTGCACAAAGGCCACTCGACGAACGGGAGCTCCGTCCGAGGGGCGCACCACCGGCCGCCGCTCCGCTGCGGCGGCGGAAAGCATGCGTTCCCACACCACGGATTGCACCACGTTATCATAAACGCCGAAGCCCCAAGGGTTTCGCGCCGGGGGTTCAAAAGGTCGAAACCCCGTGGCCACAACCACCGATCCCACGGAAACCGTCAGCCAGCGCTCGCGATCATCAAAGCGAACGGCATCGGCCGGGCACACCCGCGCACAGGCGCCGCACGTTCCTTGCGTCAGCTGCAAACATCGTCGGGGATCGATTTGATAGGCCATGGGCACCGCTTGAGGATAACTCAGGAAGATGGCGGCACGCCGAGCCTGGGGGCCGCATCGAGGATCCTCTATGCTTACCGGGCACACGCGCGCACACTCCCCACACGCCACGCATCGACGGACATCCACATATCGAGGCCGACACCGCAGGGTGGCCTGAAACCGAGGCGCCTCGCCTTCCAACCGCTCCAGCTCCGTGTGGGTCATCAATTCGATATTGAAGTGCCGACCGCACTCCACCAATTTGGGCGCCAAAATTCACATGGCACATTCGTTGGTCGGAAAGGTTTTATCCAAGCGGGCCATGGTGCCGCCGATGGCTCCGGTCCTTTCCGCTAGATAGACGAAATAGCCGGCTTCGGCCAAATCCAGGGCCGCCTGAAGCCCGGAAATGCCGCCTCCGATGACCAACACGGCGCCCACCTTTTGGCGAATCATATTTGCACTCCATCGTTTGTGGCGTGAGGCATCACCAGAGCCTCCGCCACAAGTTCCCATAGGAGTTTGACATCCACGTTGAGATCGTATTCCTTGCATAGGGCTTTGAGGATTTGATCCCGGCACGTGTGGCAGGCTGTAACCACCAAACTGGCGCCCGTTCGCCGAATCTGGCGCGCTTTGTGGCGTCCGAAAAAAACCCGCTCCTCATGAAAGGGCAAGGCCGAAAGCCCCCCGCCGGCACCACAGCAATAGGCGTCTTCCCGGTTGGGAACCATCTCCACAAAGCGGCTGCAGCACCGGCGCACGATGTCCCGGGCTTGTTCATCGTAGGCTTGCCCAAAGGCTTTCAGGGACTTTCGCGTCACATGGCAAGGGTCGTGATATGTGACGATGCCGGGATATCCATCCGACCGGACTTGCAGGCGTCCGGTATGGAGGTAGCCCGCAAGAAGATCAAAGAGGGTCAGGACCTGAAACCGTTTGGCTTCTTGCGCATACCATCGATGTAAGGCGAGGCGAAAAGCATAGTAAGCGTGACCGCATTCGGGCAGGAGCAAAGCTTCACAGCCCAGGCGGCGCATGGCGTCCACGACACGGCCCACAGACACCCGCACCGCTTCCTCATCGCCTGTGAAATAGCCCCATTGCACGCCGTCCCAAAACTCCGAACAAAGGGTCCAGGATTCTCCGGCGGCGTAAAAAATCTTCCACCAATGCTTCATCTGCCGGGGTTCCGCAAAGGGTTCTTTGGAATTGACGGTCACAAGCAGTCGAGCCCCTTGAACGTCCAACGGAAGCTGAAATCCTGAACACTCCGTTTCCGCCAATTCCCGAGCCACCGCTTGACAACACGCCGTGAAATCCTCCCGAGGAATCCCCAGATTGTTTCCGGTCTCCAGCAAAGTCACCACGCCCCTGTGCAAGGCGCCGGGCACTCGATCCCGATCCCAGCTTTGCCGCAGAGCCATCATGAGTCCCGTGATGTCCACTCCCGCAGGGCACACCTGTTCACATTGCGCGCATAAAGTGCATTTCCAGGGCCACAGGGATTCGCCCAGCTCCCGTTCCATTCCGAGAACCGCCATGCGGACCACCTTGCGAGGGTCCCAGCCGTCCACACCCGCCAGAGGGCACACGCCCGCGCAACTGCCGCAATTGATGCACACATCGGCCCATTGCGGCACGGCACGAAAGGTGCGGGAACGCCCTTCCACAACCACCGCCCCTTCCGCCTCTTCTTTGGGATCAAAAGGCAGCGCCGATGGAGAGGGCACCTGACGCCCCTGAATGGCCGAGGCATCCAGGCCGTATGTATGGCACAGCCGAATGAACTCGTCCTCGTCCAGCACATAGCGCTTGCCCGGAACGCGACGTGCCGGTAGCCGACCGCTACGTATCCAGTTGCGAATGGTGTTGCGGTGCACGCCCAACTGCTTGGCAAGCTGCCCAATTTGCACCACAATCACGGCTCTTCTCCCATCCGTTTCGCCCAAGACGCCGTCAGGCCACTGCCGGCCTCTCCGAGGCCAGAGCCTTTAAAAGTATTTCCACGGCATGAGGAACCGCTCGAGCCACCGACTCTGAAAGCCCCGGGGCCACATGGTTCGGGATCCACCCCGCCTGCACGGCCAAGACGGCTACCTTGACACCGCCTTCTTGCGCCAGTTCCCGCAACAGATCCGCCGACGGAAACTGATGCATGAGAAAATCCGCCCGCTTGGCCGCCGGGATGTCTTCCAAGGCAAGCCAGAAGAGTTCTCCGGGGTTGCGTCCGCTCATCTGCACCGCATCCACAATGAAAAGGGCCTTGGGCTTTTGGGGGCTGAGCACCAGGTCAAAGAGAAGGTCGGCGGCCGCCGTACCCGCATCTACCACACAGGCGTGGGCCGGACACAAAGCATGGGTCGCCAGAGCTTCCGCCACGGTTGGTCCAAAGCCATCATCACCAAAGAGCGTATTGCCGCAGCCCAGGACCACCGCTGCGGCCGAAAACAACCGGCTTCGTTCATTCATGAAACAAAGTTCCTCCGGGCATTGTGCATGTTGTGCATCCATCGGCTACCTAACGCGAGGCGCATGGCTTGTCAATGACGAAAAAAGGGCGGGGGTTTTGCGTCGTTCTTTCGTGGCGTTACGGCCCATTAACGGGCAAGAAGGGAGCGGATGGCCTGAAGTAGAACCCGCCGACGCACAGGTTTATCGATAAAAAGGTTCAGGCCCTTCGGGTTGTCGGCGCATTCCTCGGGCCGCTTCACATACCCGCTGATAAAAATCGCCGGAATCTTCCAGCCTCTTTGCCGAAGAAGTCCCACGGCCTCTTGGCCGCCCATGCGCGGCATGCTCACATCGGTTACGACCAGGTCAATGGGCTCCTCGCTGGTGGCAAACACTTCCACGGCCTCCATGCCGTCTTGCGCCTCCAAAACGCGATAGCCCGCCTCCCGAAGCACCGTCGCCAGGTAGCTTCGAACGGCCGGGTCATCTTCCGCCAAGAGCACGGTTTCCGTCCCACGTAAGGCCTCTTCCGCCAGAGACTCCGTCTGCTCTTCGCTCTCCGACGGCTTTCCTTCGTGCGGCGGCAAATATATTTTGACTACCGTTCCCTTGCCCGGTTCGCTGGAGACGTCAAGCACGCCGTCGTGCTGCTTGACGATGCCATAGACGACCGCAAGGCCGAGCCCCGATCCTTTGCCGACCTCTTTGGTGGTAAAGAACGGTTCAAAGATTCGTTCCAACACGTCGGCCGTCATGCCAAGCCCCGTATCCGCAACGGACACCATCACATAAGGGCCGGGTTTTAAATGAGCGTGTGGGCGAACATGGTCTTCATGCAGATGCACATTGGCCGTCTCCAGAACGATCTCACCGCCCGAAGGCATGGCATCCCGAGCATTGACGACCAGATTCATCAGCACCTGCTCCATAAGTTGCCGGTCCACCATGACCGGCCACAGCCCATGGCCGAGAACGCAGCGTACGGTGATGGTTTCCCCGACCAGTTTTTGCACTAGCTTGGCAAAATCACGAAGCAGCTCATTCATGTCGGTCACTTCCGGCTGAAGGGCCTTTTTTCGGCTGAAGGCGAGCAGTTGCTGGACCAATCGAGCGGCTCGAAGCCCACCGTGCATCACTCGCTGCAGGTGCTCTCGGCGGGGATCCTCGGCCGGCGTTTCCGCAAGAAGCATTTCCACATAGCCGTTTATGACCTGCAAAATGTTGTTGAACTCATGGGCCACGCCGCCGGCCAATTGACCCACCGCTTGCATCTTCTGCGCGTGGCGAAGCTGTTCTTGAAGCTTTTCACGCTCCGTGACATCGAAAAACAGGGTGACGAATCGACCAGGTTCCGTCTGGTAGGCACGCACAGAAAAGGTCTTCTGAAGCGTTGGCTCGTCAGCAATGAATTCCACCCTCTCGCCGTAAAGCGCCGTCCGTCCATAGCGTTGCACCCACTCCTGTGCACCCTGCGGCAGGATCTGCTGCAACGTCTTCCCCACCACGTCGTGTGCCTTCCACCCCGTCAAGGCTTCAAAAGCGGGGTTGACCTTCAAAAACCGGTAATCCACGGGAACTCCCGACGCGTCGGTTAGTATCTCGTGCAAGGCAAACGCCCCGTGCATGTGGTCAAAAAGAAGTTCCATTTCTCGGTGCTGTTTGGCCAAACGTTCCTGCGCCCGCGCCTCGTTCGTGATGTCCCGAAAGGATTCAATGACTCCCGAAATTTTTTCGCCGTTGTTCTTTAAAGGACTCACCACAACGTGAAACACCCGCGTGGTTTCATCCGCGAGCTGGATTTCCATGCGCCGTGAACACGAAACCCCTGTGGTCAGAACCTGCTGGGCAGGGCATTTTTCAAAAGCGCAGGCCCCGGAAAGAGCATGCCACTTAGAAAAGACGTCCTTGCACGAGCGTCCGACGGCTTGGTCCGGCTCGGTTTCGGCCAATGAAGCCGCGCTCGCATTGAGCACAACAATGTTTAGGTCCCGATCCAGGACCACCATGGGATCCTGAAGATTCTCCAGAACGCTTTTCCAGAACCGCTCCTGCCTTTGGGTTTTTGCGAGAAGGGATTCCCTTTCTCGAACCCGAGCGTAGGCCGTAAAGGACGCCCAGCCAATGCCCAAAACGCCCAGAAACCAAATGAGTGCATGCCGCCCCAGCACGGCGCTCAAAGACTCTCGGTGCGCTTCGGCAAACACGCTCAAAGGCACCACGGTGCTAATGCCGCCGCGAAGGGCTCCGGGTACATCCCAAGGGGTGTTGTGGCATCGACGGCACGCATCTTCCAGGACCAGAGGCATCATGACCTTCACCAATGGTGTACCCGATTCCTCGACCGTTTCGTAAAAGTGGCGCTTATCCGGGTGGTTCTCCAACCATTTCAGGGCTTTGGTTTCCCACGCATTCGGCGCGTTGGCCGGATGGGTTGGATTGAGGCTTGTGAGATGGGAAGAGCTCACGCCGCTTTTACGGGCCAGATCGTGGACCATGCGCGTCATGTAGGCGGGATTGACCAGCGTGAGCTTTTTTCCGAAGGGCGTCTCAATGTCCCGTTCCGGCACATTGAGGTAGGGATTGGGGGGCAGGTTTTCGCTCACGGGAGCATAGACGCCCCCCTGCTGAGCATTCCATCGACGGTACAGAAGATCTTTTTCCATCAGGGCCAGGGCATGTGAAAGAGCCGACTTTTCGATGTGCCGCCTTTCTTGTCTGAGCGTTTCTAGGCTCAAGACAAGGATCGCCGCCGTCCACAGGATCAATGCCCCGGCGGCGATCCACCGCAACGGTGGGCGACGATGGTCTTGGCCATCGGAAAGGGTCGTCCCCAGACCTTGAAATGACCCGACCTGTCCCATGATGCACCCTCTTCAACAAAGACACGCCCTGTTCCCTCAACCAACCTTGTGACGACGGACGCCTTTTCTTTAGAGAAATGCCGGGGGCCACCCACCTCCGGGATTTTCATAAAACCCTCTGTGAACGATCAGCCTTGGTTTTGGTTCGGAAGTTTATCATAGAACTTAAAAATCTTGATAGTCCTCGTCAAAAGGAATGAGCTCTTCGGGCTTCGGCTGCCTTTCCACCTTTTTCAGGGCCGGATGGGCCTTGCCGTTTCCAGAAGATCGAGTTGAGGTGTCGGACTTTGCAACCTGGGGTTTCTCATAGGCCGTCTGCGAGGCCACGGCTCTCTTTTTCCGTGAGAGAATCTTTCCCCCAAGGCTTTGTTCGCGCCGCCCCACCAAGGCCGCCAGCTCCTCCACGGCCCGGCGCATCTGTTCCGCCTGGGCACTGAGCTCCTCCGCCGCCGAAGCCGATTCCTCCGCATTGGCCGCCGTCTGCTGCACCACCTTGTCCATCTCGGAGATCGCCGTATTCACCTGACCGATGCCCTCGCTTTGTTCGTGGGACGCCGCCGCAATCTCGTTAACCAGCTCCGCCACTTTCACCACACTTTCATGGACTTGCTCAAAAACCTCGTTGGTGGATTCCGTTAGATTCACTCCCTGCTTGACCCGGTTCACCGTCCCTTCGATCAACTGCGCCGTGTTCTTAGCCGCTTCCGCCGCCCGCATGGCCAGGTTTCGCACCTCATCGGCCACCACGGCAAACCCCGCTCCGGCCTCCCCGGCCCGCGCCGCCTCCACGGCCGCATTGAGGGCCAACAGGTTGGTTTGAAAGGCGACCTCATCAATGGTCTTGATGATCTTCTGCGTCTCCTCGCTGGATCGGTTGATGTCTTCCATGGACTGCAGAAGATTCGCCATGGCGCTCTTGGCCTGCTCGGCGGCCTTGGCGGCCTGCTTCATGAGTCCGTCGGCCTGGGCGGCGTTGTCCGCGTTCTGGCGCGTCATGGAAGCCATCTCTTCCACCGCCGACGTGGTCTCCTCAATGCCCGCCGCCTGCTGGGAAGCCCCTTCCGCAAGCTGCTGGCTCGCCGAGGCCACCTGTTGCGACGCCGAAGCCACTTGTTCAGAACCTTCACCGATTTCGGTCACCGATCGTCGCAGCACGGCGCTGAGACGCCGGGTGATCAAAGCACCCAAAATGACAGCCAAAGCCAGCCCTGCAAGGGCCACCACGGTCATGATTCCCTGAAAGAGGGAGGCCTGCTGAATCGCCTGATCGGCCGCTTTTTCCCCCACTTCTTTGTTGATCTCCACCACTTTGGCCAAAAGGGGCATGGCTTTGCGCTGGGCCTCGAAACAGGGCCCCATGAGCTGATTTTCTAGGGAACGCCTGGCGGTAAGGGCTTTTAGAATAACGGCGTCGAGATCTTCAAAGTCCTTGAAGACCGAAACTCTCGCTGCTTCGAGCTGTTTACTCGCCATGTCGCGAGCCTCATCGACGCGACCGGAGGCCACCAGCTGCTTGATGGCCCGCACGGCTTCGTGGAACCGGCGGTGCGGTTCCGCCACTCGGCTGATAATGTTTTTCACTTCCGGGTTGTCGCTCTTAAAGGTCGGAAGCCATTTCCCGAAGCGACATTGGGTGTGATCCTCGCCCCCTTCAAAGGACTCGCCGGTTGCGAGCATGTGGTTGACGAGATATTCTAGTTTGTAGTGATCTGTCATAAAAGTAAGCAGATCTTGGTGCACTTGGTCCGGGTCCTGAATCCCCAATTTATCGAAGTCTTTCGCCATGGCAATGGCCTTGTCGTTTTCGGTCACCCAGGCTTCCAGTTCCGCTTTGAACTGTTTCCAAACCTGGGCCTCCTCGGGGGTTTGTGGTAGAGGCTCGTAGACTTTCATGGCTTCTCGGTAGGTCTCCCTGGCCTCAACGATGTTGTCGTACTGGCGTTGTCGGATTTGCGGATCCAAGCCCGCGATGGCCAACGTGCGCAAACTTCCACGGAGGGTTTCCAGCTGGTGCGCCATGGTCAGCGTCGCGTCCACACTGGGTAAACGCACTCGACCTACCTCTTCCAGAGCCTTTACTCCATCGCGAACGGCAACGTAGCCAACAAGGCCTAGGATGGCCACAGCCACGGCAAGAACTCCGAAACTTACAGCCAACCGTTTGCCAATCGTCCATTGTTTCTTCATGATGCCCCTCCTTTTTGTTTTGGAAACTTACCTTCTAGGTTCTCTTGCCTGAATTTGCGGCATACACTAGTCAAAACTTGAGGAATCGCTGCATCGTCGCGTTCGGTCACGGCCACGAAACACGGGGAATAACGCTGCACAGCCACGAGAAGCTCGAGATGGGGGTTGACGATCACAACCACGAGATGCCCGTGAGGAAGCCGACTTCGAAAAAGCCTTATGGGCGAAAGGTCCACTATGTCCGAAGCGACCATCACACCCAGCAGGGCTGGATCCGCGATGTCGGTTTGCCGCCAATGGATTTGCGCCAGATCCAGCAACCGGCACTGCTCCTGAATGGCCCACCGGCACAGAAGCGCCCAAAGCCGCTGCACCCTTTTTTTTGACCTACAGCCGTGCGGAACATGGCATACTAGGACCATGATCTTTTCCCTTTTTGGGCAGCGCCACGTTGTTTCGTTTTCCTAAGCAAAGATGGGGCCATAAATGGGTCACAGCTTGATTTATGCCACAACGGAGAAAATTTATGATCCCTGGAGGCTTGTTGGCTGCCTGCTCGAATATATTTTGTGTTTTGCCGTGAGGGTTTCAGATCCCGATGGCACCTTGCGGCGCGCCTAAGGCATCCAACGCAGAAATGCATTGGAATTTACCTACCGAAGCGGACCCTTTCCTCTGTAGGGATCGCTCGCCGACCCTCACCCCATTGGCGGACTGGTGCGGAAGGTTGTGTCCCCTTGTGCAAGACCCGGGCGTCCTGTTTTCCAGGAATGCCAGACCACGGTGCCACGGTTCGTTTCGCCCGGGGGGTTAACCCACGGGCGCCATGACCGGACCGGATCAAGGGCTGCTGGGCTTTGTGGCATCGCAAGAAGAGGGGACGCCCAAACCCGCTTCTTTCAGGAGGGCGTAAAGTCTGGATCGGGAAAGGCCGCTTAGGGCACAGGCCCGGGCCACGTCTCCCCGGCTCCGCTTCATCAAGGCGTCCAGGTAGGTTCGAGTCGCCTCAGCGGTGACCTTTTCTCGGTAGGCTTTGTAGGTGGGCCACGCCTCTTCTGTAAGCTGATGGAACGAAGAGGTCGGGGCTGCAGGTGGCACCATGGGTGGAGTCATGCCAGGTTCGGCCGACGGCAACGGGTGCCCCAGATTTTTGGCGGCCACCTGGGCTCGAATGTGCTCCGGCAAATGGATGGCGTACAGCGTGGGGCTTTCGGCGCTCATGGCCAGGGCATGCAAGACCGCATGGATCAGTTCCCGCACATTGCCGGGCCAAGAATAAGAGAGAATCGTCTCCACGAAATCCGGAGACAACCCCTTGAGCTCCCCAGCAGAGCTTTCCGTTTGCCGAAGAAGCACATCCTGAACGATAGGCACAATGTCCTTCTTCCGCCGCCGCAGGGGCGGCACTCGCAACACCATACCGGCCAAGCGGTAGTAGAGATCTTGGCGAAACCGCCCCTCTTGGACCATTTTCTCCAAATTTCTATGGGTGGCGGCGATGGGGCGAAAGTCCACATATCGCTCGTCGCCGGCCCCCACGGGGCGAAAAGTCTTTTCCTGGATGACTCGAAGAAGTTTGGCTTGGGCCGACTGGGGCAAATCCCCCACTTCGTCCAGGAAGAGGGTTCCACGATGGGCCAAGGCCACCAGCCCGACACGCTGGCGATCTGCTCCCGTAAAAGCCCCTTTCTCATGCCCAAAAAGATGGCTTTCCATGAGCGGTTCCGGAATGACCGTACAGTCCACCACCACAAAGGGTTTGGAAGCCCTGGCGCTGTGCTCGTGAATAGCCCGCGCCAGTCGTTCTTTTCCCGTCCCTGTCTCCCCGACAATCAGCACGGGCACCTGGGATGCGGCAGCTCGGGCGACCCCATGAAGGCATTCCACCATGGTATCCGACGTGGCGACAAAGTCCGGTAGACGCAGCACAGAAGTGGGAAACCATCCCCCCGAACGTCGGTACTCCACCACTTGGGCGACGGCGAGCTGCACGTCGTCAATGTTCAAGGGTTTGCTCAGATAGTTCCACGCTCCATGACGTAAAGCCAGGGCCGCACCATCGGCACTGGCTTTGCCTGTCATGATGAGCACTTCGGGGCGCCCCAGACTGCTTCGAAAAGCCTCGATGGCTTCCAGCCCGGAACCATCCGGCAAAACCACGTCTAGAAACACTATGTCGAAAGCCATGGCGGCGGCCCTGGTCTTCCCTTCCCCCAGGCCGCCGGCACACTCCACGACGCATGAAACCCCTTCAAGGATATCCTTCAGGGTATCTCTTACCCACGGATCGTCATCGACCACAAGAACCTTGGGCTGCTGCATGGATTAAGATGCTTTCACCACTTCTTTTAAGACGTTCAATAGGTCGGAACGCGTCACGGGCTTGTAGACCACCCGGTCCACGACCGATGTTTCCAGATCCTTCAGTTCGGCAAAGGTGCGATAGCCTGTCAGCATCACCACGGGCGTGGAAGGGCGCACCGTTTTGACGCTTCTGGCCACATCAAGCCCGGTCCATTGAGGCATGGAGTAATCGGTCAAGACCACATCGAACCCCTCAGGATTTTGTTGGAAAAGATGCATCGCCTTCTGTGGCGTTTCGCACACGGTAAGTCGGCTCACAACCGATTTCAGATAGGTTTCCAGAAGCTGACGCACATCGGCATCGTCGTCCACGGCAAGGACGCGAACGTCAAGGCTTTGCATCGGTCCCTCACACACTTCCTCGATGGAGGTTACAGCTTGTGCCGAGGCGGCGGGCAAAAGCACGTGAAAGGCCGCGCCACCCCAGGGCGCGTCATCAACCCAAACGGTACCTCCCAGACGCTGCACCACGCCGGAAACGATAAAAAGCCCCAGTCCGGTACCCTCTTCAGGGCTCTTGGTCGTGAAATAGGGATCAAAAATCTTTTCCCGCAACTCGGGAGGCACGCCCGGCCCCGTGTCGAGAACCGAAAGGCGCACCCAGGATGCGAATTCTGAAGGAACTCGTTTGAGAAAACGGGCGTCTCGGCAGGGGCATTCCAATTCCAGGGTCACCGTCCCCTTGGTGGAACGCACTGCGTGGTAAGCGTTGACGGCAAGATTCATCAAAATCTGGTAAGCCTCTGTGGGATTGGCGCGCGTCGGGGCGCTTTCAGGTAGCTTTGAATATGTAACATCAATGGACTTGGGCATTCCGGCCCGAAGAAGTTTGACGCATTCTTTGAGAATCGGCACAAAATCGGTGGTCGTTTCGACGGAATCCTGCTCGCGGCTGATGAGCAGGATCTGGGCCACAAGGTCCTTGGCACGACGGGCCGCGTCATGAATTCTCTGAAAGTAGCGGAAGGTCAGATCCGAGGGTGTGCCTTGGCTCATGCCCATTTGAGCATATCCCAGAATGGGCATAAGAAGGTTATTGAAATCGTGCCCAATGCCGGCGGCCAAAGCCGCCAGCGCTTCCATCTTTTGCATATGGTGAATCTGCTTGAGAAGCTCCGCCTTTTCCGATGCGGCACGCTTTTGCTCCGTCAGATCGTTAAACACGACCAGAATGTCCCCCGAGGGCAACCGTGCCACATAATTTTCGACCCATAGGGAAAGGCGCTCGTCGGCATACTGGGTGACGGGATGTTTTGCGGGAACCCCCGTGCGATACACCTTTCGAAACACCGCCAGAAGGCCCATGCCTTCGACTCCGGGATAGACCTCCGTGACACGGCGACCGAGGTGGGCTTCACGGGGGATTTTGCCGATGGCCGCCCCCGCCGGATTGATGTCCTTAAAGATGAAATCCGCGCCGTCGTCGACGGCTTCGTAAACGGCGATGCCCGTGGCCACGTGGTTAAAAATTTCCTGAAAGAGAAGAGATTTTTCGCTGGTGTTGGACTTTTCCATTTTCTCTCCTCTAGGCACTGGTGAGGATGCCGTGCTTCATGCCGGCCTATGGATCCCAGGGCTTCGCGTTGACTATGGGCTTATGATCGGCTCACAACTTGGTCGCGTCAGCCCGCCGCCTTTGTCAGGGCCGCACACTCGGCCATCGGTTCAGTGCAGTGCCAGAGCGGTTTGCAACCCGCCTGTGGCGCCGCTTCCCTTCTACCACATGGCTACCACGTTGCCCACGGCCCTGCCCATCCTCCGAAAAAATTATATTTTATAATTTTCAATAAATCATTGACAAAAGGTTTGTAATTAACGGAGTCACATCTCGATTTATGCCATAAGGATCGCGAGCTCTGCTTCCGGACAAGCCTTCAGGCGCCTTTGTGCAAACGGCTCTGAAAGGGCGCACGGGTGGTGGTTGTCGTCGAGCTCTTTGTGGGACAGGCCTTCAGACGAGCCTCGCTGTCCGCCGAAGGGATTCCCATGTGAGGGTGTGTTTCACGTCGGCCGGACTGTGATGCCACGAAACGTTACGCGACACCGAAGCCGCATAGAAGTTCCATGAGATCCCGAAGGCGGTAGGGTTTGGGCAGGAACGCCACGTGCTCGGAAGGCGCCCGCTGTTGCGAAACCAAACCGCTATGCTCACCGCTGGTCAGAATGACAGGTAGGGTTGGGTAAAGGCGCCGAACTTGGGTCAAGCAGGCCGTGCCGCCCATGCCCGGCATATTTTCATCGAGAATCAACGCATGAACGCCGCCGGCTTCCCTTTGCAGCACAGCCAAAGCTTCCTCGCCCGAGGAGGCCGTCAGCACATGAAAACCCTCGTCGGCAAGGCCTTCCGAGATATGTTCCAAAATATCCTTCTCATCATCGACCACGAGAACCGTTCGTGCAATCTCATTAAGGTCCGCCGGCTTCGATGGCCTGCTGGCTTTCGAGGGCGCTGTGACCATGGCTTGGTCGGTCGTCCTGGAAGCATGAACCGGCAGCGTTACGAAAAACGCCGTCCCTTGCCCCGGCCGGCTGTGGAAAGTGACGGTGCCGCCGAGGCGCTTGACCACGCCGTAGACCGTGGAAAGCCCCAATCCCGTTCCTTTGCCGGGTTCCTTGGTGGTGAAAAAGGGATCAAAGATGCGTTCTTGAATGGCTTCCGGAATGCCTCGGCCCGTATCGGAAACGGTCAGGACAACCCCTTGGGTCCCGTCGAGAAATGTGGCTTTCGCCGTGGTCACCCGAATGGAGCCCTCTGCGTCCTCGCCGATGGCGTCCCGGGCGTTCACCACCAAATTGATGAGCAGTTGCTCTAACTGCAGTCGGTCTGCGTAAACAGCAGGAAGATTTTCCGACAGGTTCTCTTCCAGATAAATCCGGCGCGGAATGTTTTGCCGAAGAAACGCCAGTGTCTCGTGCACCAATCGGTTGATGTCCACCACCTCGGGGTTGGCGTCATCCTGTCGGGCAAAGGTGAGCATGCGGCGGACCAGTTCGGCACCTCGATCTGTCGCTTCCTGCACCCGGACAATCCAGCGCCGTTTTCGATCGTCCGCTTCTGTGTGACGTGCCAAAAGTTCCACATACCCGGTCATGGCTTGAAGCAGATTATTGAATTCATGAGCGATGCCGCTGGCCAGAGTCCCCAAGGATTCCATCTTTTGGGCATGGGAGACGATCCGTTCCAGTTCCTTCGCCTTTTTTTCCGCCTCGATCCTTGCCGTAATGTCTCGAGCCATCACGCGAATGCCGACAACCTTTTTGTCGTCCCCGTGCATCGGCTGCGCCGAAATTTCCACCGTTTTGGCAGATCCGTGCACATCATGAAAGGCTAACACCTGAAGTTGCCCGGTGCTGCGGCCCTCGGCCACGTCTCGAAAAAAAGCCTCCATGGCCTCGGCCGTCTCGGCCCCTGCCATATCGGCCAAGGAAAAGGGATGGGCCGGAGGTGGGTCCAAACCGAAAAGGCGGACAAAGGCGCTGTTATGAAAGGTGACAACGCCTTGCGTGTCCAGTTCGAAATAGGCTTCGTCGATGCTTTCTAAAATCTCTCGATACCGCCTTTCACTGCGGGCCAACGATTCCTGGACGCTTACCAGAGCTTTTTGTCGCAGCAGAAGCGCTTCTTCGCGTTCCTGTACGGCCCGGCTCATTTCTCGAAAGCGTTGCGCAAAAATCCCCAATTCTGCAAAGGTTTCTTGAACCTGGGGCCACGCCTCTTCCGCGTCGCCTCGGCCTTCGGCCAAGCGCTGCACCACACGGGTGAGGCTCTCCACGGGTCCAACCACCCCCTTGCGAAGCCGACGCATAAGGCCCCAAACCACCAGGCGGAGAAAGGCAAAAAACAGGGTAAACCCGCAGAAGGCTGCCATAACAATAGGGTAGATCGCGGAACCAAGCGGATAGGCCACGAGGATCACCCATCCCCAGGGCTCGATGCGCCAACTCATCCCGTAGACGGTGGTTCCCGACAGCGACCCCAAGAGCGTTGTGCCTTCCGGATGCGCCAAAGCCCGTGCGATGAGAGGCTCATGAGCCATATTTTCTTGTTCCTGCACTTTACGGACGTCCGGGTGCACGATCAGGTTGCCGTAGCGGTCCATAATCCAGATGATTCGGTGGGGGACTTTTCGAAAGTACGCCTGGATCAATCTGTGAACGTGCCCCAGATCCAGTTCCCCCACCACCGTACCCCACCGCGTGGGCATCATGGTAGCCACGGTTACCGAGTTCAAGTCGGAGCGGAAATAGGGTACCGAATAGTTGGGCCAGTAGCCCGTGCTGGAGAAATAGGATGTGGGAGGCGGCGAGACGGTGGCCCGTTCCCCCGCGGTCATCCAATTCATTCCACGGCCGTAGACCGCAACCGTAGAGCGATCCGGTTGGATGAAAAAGACGCGATGGTACGGCAACGGGACTCCCACAGGAACATCTTTCTTGGCCGCAGCATCAATGAGGCCGCTGACGGCGGCCAACAGGCTCAGGTTTTCGTCCGCGGCGCCCAAAAAATTGGACACGTAGCCGTCCACGCTCCAGCTGATCAACCGGTGTTCATCTTTCAGCTGCACGATGCGCCACGCGACCAGCCCACAGGTGCCCAACACCGCGAGGACCAGAAGTGGGATCAGGAGGCTGCGTCGCAAAAATCGTTGGATAACGTCAGATAAACCACGTTCCATCATGCCCCTCATTGTGGCGCGAGCTTGACGAAACGTCCGTCGCGCACGCCCACCAGGTAACTTTCCCCATGGACATCCCCGTAGGCATCCATGGTCAGGCGACCAAAAAGACCATGAAATTCCCTGGACTCAGCCAAAGCCTTTCGCAGGCGCTCCGGCCTACCCCCTACGGATTCCAGCGCTTGGACGAGAAAGCGCACCGTATCATAGCTGCGCGCCGCCGCGAAGTTGGGTGCCATTCCGAAACGCTCTCGGTAGGCGTGGACGAACTCCGCCGCCTCAGGCACCTCTTCCAACGGCGGATCGTTGGTGGCCAGGATCAGGAACTCGGCCGCGCGCCCCGCTTCGGTGATCAAGCGATCCGTCTGAGCCCATCCCACGCCGAAGAAGGACGATTGGATCTTCGCACGACGCATGGCCACCAGAAGCTGGGCCGTCTCCTGGGCGGAAGCCACCAGAACCACTGCCCGCGGCTCCTTTTCTAAAACCGCTTCGGCCAGAGAGACCTCCGTGCCCTTTTCCAGGCGCGAGAACCCCTTAGTTAAAACCACGTGGCCGCCAAGGGATTCCAGGGTCTGCGTCAGGGCCGAAACCCATGGTTCTGTGTAACCGGGATTTGTCGCGTCGTAGAGAATCCCGACTCGATCCAGGCCGCGGGTAATGAGATGGCGCGCCAAAAAATTGGCCGGAGCTTGCGAGTCGGGCCTTAGGCGGAAAAAGAGGTCCTTTTTCCCGGTCAGGAGGGCACTGGAAGCCACGGGAGAGAAAAGCGGCACACCGATACGCTCCAGCTCGGGAAGGGCATCAAGGCACTGGGTGCTCAGCATGTGGCCGATGATGACCGAAGCGCCCTGAGCGACAAGAAGTTCCCGGGCTCTTTTCGCCCCTTCCAGTGTCCCCTCGTCGTTTTGGACCAGAAGTTCCAGAACGCGCCCACTCACACCACCTCGGCGGTTGATCTCTTCGACGGCGAGTCGGGCACCGTTGCGCGCGTGGATTCCCAGGTCCGCCCACGGCCCGGTGATCACACCGGCTAGGCCGAGGCGAATGGGTTCCTTGTGGCATCCCCACAGGGTCAGCACGAGGGCAAGCATCAGCCCTAGGCTTTTGCGGCCGGCGGTGTCCAAAGACCTCTTTCTTTTTTGCGCCTTGTTGACAACACGCATCTTCTGCTAAAAATTGGCTCACCGAATAAGTTCCACATCCTTTTTCTTCCCTTACACCACACGTTTAGGTGCTTAACGAAGTGCTACCAGCTATTGTATCGGCATGAAAAGGTCACGGCTTCAACAAAACCTGACTGGGTGAAAAAAAGCTTAAAGTCCCGAGCCTGCCCTGCCGATCTTCCACGACAGGCATGGTGACCGTCAGGACCCATGTGAGCTGAAAGGGGAGGGAGGTGAGCCGTGTCACGACATGACAACCGTCGGCGCAACGATGGTTTCGCCCTATGGGGTTTCCTGTTTATCTTCGTCTTCGTCTGGACCAAGGCCGTCATCGCCGAACACCCTTCCGGGCTCCGTCGAATCTTTATCGTTCACAGTTACGAACAAGACCACGTGTGCGGCCAGCCGCAGCATGACGGTGTGCTTAAAGCGCTGCGCGACGCCGGTTTCGAGCCGGGGATCAACCTTGAGGTCCGCACCTTCTACATGGACACCTACAGGACCAACAATACCCCGGAACTGATCGAAAAGGTCGGTCGGGAGGCGCTGGATGAAGTGAAGGCCTCGGCTCCCGATGTGGTGGTGACCTTGGATGACAACGCCTTTCGCACCGTAGGGCTGGCCCTCAACGGAACTTCGACTCCGGTGGTTTTCTCCGGCATGAACGGCTTTCCGGAAGACTACGATGCCCAACGGGATTTTATGCACTCGCGAAGCCACCCCGGCGGCAACATCACCGGGGTCCACGAGAAGCTTCATGTGATCGATGCGCTCAGGGTGCACACGCGGCTTTTTCCCAAAACCCAGAAAGTTCTTTTCATCACCGACACATCTTCCACCGGTCGGGGCATTTGGAAGCAAATCGCGACGGAGTTGGCTCAAGAGGCGGCGCCATGCGATTGGGAGATTCGAGTCGCCCATTCGTGGGAAAACTACAAGGCCATCATTCGTGAAGCCAACGCAGATCCACAGGTGAGTGCTTTGTACCCTGCGGCGCTTGTCCTTGTGGACAAACAGGGTCTGGCTCACACGGCGCCCGAAATCTTTCCGTGGACGGCACGGCATTCACGCAAACCGGAAATCGCCGTCAATTTTGATTTCGTTCAGATGGGGCTCTTCGGCGGCGCCGCCGTGGACTTTTTTGCCATGGGCGAAAAAGCCGGAAGGATGGTCGCGGCCATCCTTGAGGGCACCCCCCCCGGCGACGTGCCCATTGAGGAGGCGGATCGCATTGCGCTGGGCTTTAATTTGCGTCGCGCGAAGCGCCTAGGGATTCACATCCCCGAAGACGTTTTGCTGGCCGCCGATTACGTCCATGAAAGCCGTTTGACCAATCCATAGCCGATCCATTCTCAGGCAAAGGATTCTCCCGCCATGGCTCGAACATCGGTCCCCCGTTACAGCCGGTTTGTCCTTCTGAGTCTTCTTGCCTTTGAAACCGTTTCTATGGCTCTTCTTCTCGGCTGGATCTACCTGATACTCACTCGTTCGTACACCCAAGAGTTCCAACGAAGCCTCGATATGGAGACGGCCCAAATCCAGCTCAGCCTCCAAGAGCGCCTCAACTTTGCGATGGACAGACTCCGCTCGTGCGCCATGAACAATGCTCTTCGAGTGTCCTTGATGCTCGGGCTATCCCAACAAATCGACGAGCATCTCCGTCAGCATTACACCCCAAAGGGCAGCGGGATTCACATCTTCGTCCAGGACGCTGAAACGGGGCGTGTTTATGGCATGCCGCAAGACGGAGACATGGTAAGCCTTCAACTTTCTGAAGAACACGTCTCGTCCTTTTTCGCCTTTGGGCCCAAGATCTTTCCGTTTTTTCTTTCTAATCATTGCCTGTTTGTGGCCACATGGCCCATTCAGCGAAAGAACGAGCTACTGGGGACCGCCCTGTTGATCTACAACATCCAAGGCGACAGCAGATTCGGGTCCCTTTACCGCCCAGGAACAGCTCCGGTGCTGGGCTTTTGGAAGGGATTCAACTTTGTAGATGTTCTGACCGGGAACGAGATCTCTGGAAGGTTTATTCAAAGAGACAAAATAGGCCCTTTGTCTTTACTAAAACTTTCGACAAAGCCCAGTTATACCACTTTACCTCTGAGGAAGACCGAATTTGGACTTCATGCGGCCTTCTCCCTGGAGCCGCTGTCGCAACGTTTTTTCACGTTGCTGCAGACCTTTGGATTGCTTTTTCTTGTGGTTCTTGGCGCCACATGTTTGGTGGGGTTTCTTATCTACCGGCGCATGCATGACCCTTTGCAATCCTTACTCCACCACACCGAACAACTGGCAAGCAACCCGTCCCCGCATTTCATTGAGGAGGAAAAGATTCCTTTCTGGGAGTTTCGCACATTTGCAGCCTCCTTTAATACCATGCTTCGAAGTTTCCTGGAGCTGCAACGGCGCTTTGCCGAGCGAGCCGAAGAAAAACTGAAGGCGTCCGAGGAGCGGTACCAAGAGCTTGTGGAAACCCTACCCATAGGCATTGTGACCCTCGATGCCGGCGGTCGGTTCTTGTTTGCCAATCCGGCGGCGCTTTTCATCATGGGCTACGAACCCCAAGAGCTCAAAACCTTGACGCTGCAGCAGGTGATGGCATTCAAGCGCTCCGTCAGCGACTCCATGGAGGCAACCTGGAACAGCCGCGCAGGCCGTCAAAGCTCATCCCCGTTGATGACGCCTGGGCACAACGAAACCTCGGAGCCTCCTTTAAAAGACATGTCCGGCCCTTTTCCTGGGTGCCTTAGCGAGACGGATGCTGCGGAAGGTCCACTGGAGGCGGATCTGCGGCGCCCGGACGGCCGCACGGTGAGGGTGGAAACCTATTTCCGTGCAACACGTGTGGGTCCTGAGGACGTCTTGTTGCTCACTTTCTTTGACGTCACCCAGCGCAAGACGGCCGAAGAAAGCCGACGGCGTTTCATGACGGCCATTGAACAGGTGCCCGAACCCATTATTATCACAGACAAGGATCGCCGTGTCGTCTATGCCAATCCGGCCTTTGAGACCGTTTTCGGCTATGATCCCAAAGCGGTGATCGGACAGGACATGAGATCTCTTGTGGGAACGTCACAAAGTCAGTGGGCCTACGCCCAAGTGGAACAAGCTTTGCGGCACGGACAAACCTGGAAAGGCTTGCTGGTTAATCGGACGGCGTCCGGGGCTGAGATTGAGACAAGAACGAGCATCACACCCATTAAGGATGAGGACGGGGAGCTGAAATACATCGTCTATGTCAAACGGGATGTCACCGAGGAGCAGCAGCTGGAGAGGCGGCTTCGGCAGACACAAAAGCTGCAGGCCATCGGCACGCTGGCCGGCGGTATCGCCCACGATTTCAACAACATCCTTATGATCATTTTGGGAAATGCCCAAATGGCCATGAGGTTGGCCCAAAATGAAAAAGTGCATCGGCCGCTGGAAAGAATTCTTCAGGCCTCTCAGCGAGCTTCGGACATGGTGCGCCAAATCCTCACCTTCAGTCGAAGCGAGGATCGCCCGTTCCAAAGTGTGCGCTTAAAGAGCGTGGTTCAAGAAGCGTTGCAATTGTTGCGCGGCTCGTTGCCGGCCACGATTCGCATGGAAACGCACCTGGACGTCACCGATGATCTGGTCTTTGGCGATGCGACGCAGTTGCACCAAGTGATCATGAACTTGGGCACCAATGCCGCCTACGCCATGCGCGATGCCCACGGTCTTCTAAGTGTGTCGCTACGAGAAGAGGACTTGTCGGAGCCACGTTTGGCCCAAGCGCTGGGTGTGGCCCCGGGCATGTATCTGTGCCTGAGTGTCACGGACACCGGGCCGGGTATTCCGCCGGACCTTCTGGACCGCATCTTTGAGCCCTTTTTTACCACCAAACCTTTGGGAGAAGGAACGGGTTTGGGCTTGTCCGTGGTCCACGGCATTGTTCGAACCCACAAAGGGGGCATCGACGTGCACAGCGAGCCGGGCAAGGGGACCACCTTTCGTGTCTATTTGCCTAAGGGCGCAGCGGCTCGCACAGACCCTGTGATGGATAAGAACCGTATACGCGTCGCGTCGAAAAGGATTCTGGTGGTGGATGATGAGGAGATGGTTCGTGAGGTTCTAACGGATCTGCTCACAGCGGAGGCCCATCATGTGACGGCGGCGGCCTCCGCCCAGGACGCCATCGAACTTCTGGCATCGCCCGAGACTCCACCCTTTGATCTCATCCTTGTGGATCAAACCATGCCGCACATGACAGGCTTGGAATTCCTTGCGAAGATCAGAGAATATGGCAACCAGGTGCCTGCTGTGCTCTGTTCTGGAAACCCTCAAGACGTTTCCCCCGAGATCAAAAGATCTCTGAGCATTCACGGCGTCCTGACGAAACCCTTTTCCGTGGACATGCTTCATGCCGTCCTCGCGCAGCTTTTCGGCTCAGAATCTCACTCTTTATGAGAAATCTGTGTCCATTATGGAAGGGGCGCATGTGGCGAGACCGCATAGGCCGAAGGCTGCGCATCGGGAAAGTCGTCCGTCGAAGCAGCGCACGTCGCGAAATGGCATCGCGCCATGCGCCGCTTCGACTATCGAAACACAGAGGGTTTTCTCGGACGGCTTCTTGGAGGCCGTCCGAGCCCTTAAGACTAATCCCTTTTTGGACCGACCCCCTTAGAAATCGCCGAAGTCTTCATCAAACGGGATGAGCTCTTCGGGCTTTTGCGGCTTTGACGTCTTGGGTGAACTTATTGGACCTTTTCCGTTGCCCGCCTTTGACCCGGTCACGGATGGTGTGCGCGGCGTGTGATCTGCTGAGGTCCTTGTCTTTTCATGAAAAACACGTGCCGTTTCGGCGGGTTCTCGGCGCCTCTTCCCGATCCGAAACCTCCAGTCTTGGCCGTTCGCCCCGACCAATGCGGCCAGGCGCGTCACGTATTGGCGCATCTGCTCGGCCTGGGCGTTCAATTCCTCCGCCGCCGAAGCCGATTCCTCCGCATTCGCGGCATTTCTCTGCACCACCTTGTCCATTTCCGCCACGGCACGGTTCACCTGGTCGATACCTTCCGCCTGTTCGCCGGAGGCCGCGGCGATCTCTCCCATCAGTTCCCCGATTCGGCCTGACCCTTGGGCAACTTGGCTAAAGGCATTATTGGCTTCTCCAAGCGCACGATCGCCCTGATGCACCTTGTTGACCGTATCTTCAATGAGCTGGGCCGTGGTTCGAGCGGCCTCAGCGGCGCGCATCGCCAGATTGCGCACTTCATCGGCCACAACAGCAAACCCCGCTCCGGCCTCCCCGGCCCGGGCCGCCTCCACGGCCGCATTGAGGGCCAGCAGGTTGGTTTGAAAGGCGATTTCATCAATGGTTTTGATGATCTTTTGCGTCTCTTCACTGGCCGAAGCGATTTGTTTCATGGACTGGGTTAAGGCTTCCATGGACCGTTGCGCTTCCTGAATATCGCGCAAGGCCGCTTTGACAATGGCGTCCGCCTGACTGGCGTTGTCGGCGTTCTGGCGGGTCATGGACGCCATCTCTTCCAGCGCCGAGGACGTTTCTTCCAGCGATGCCGCCTGTTCGCTGGATCCTTCGGCCAGTTGCTGACTGGCCCCAGATACCTGGGACGCTGCCGATGCCACCTGCTCGGCGCCTTCCCTGAGCCCCGTCACCGATTCCATAATGGGCGTGGTGAGCCTTTGGGAAAACACATAAAACACACCCAAGGTGATGAAGATGGCCGCCATGCCGATAATGAGCATGCCCTTCACCTGACGGTGCACCGGCTCGAGGAATTCCGACACCGGTTGGGTCGCTCCGACCATCCATCCGTTGACGCCCACAGGAGCGTAGCCGGAAATCTTTTTTTCGCCCTTGAAGACGTAGTCCACCACGCCCACCGATCCAGAGGCCATGGCCCTGGCCAGATTTTCCAGGCCCGGGGTCTTGGTGAGATCGAGCTTGAGAATGAACTCCTTGTTCGGATGGGAAATGATTAGGCCTTGTCGGTCCACCATGTAGGCGTAGCCGGTTTTTCCCACCTTGGTCTTGCTCAGGGTCTCAATGAGATAGTCAATGTTGACGGTCAGCCCAAGCACACCTTGAAAGGAGCCGTTTCGGCCCTTGAGCGGCACCGCCGCGACCACCACAGGCTGATTGGAAACCTTGGATATGACCGGCTCGCCGATGACCACTTCCCCGGCGGCTTTAGCCTTTTGAAAATAGGGTCGTTCGGCGATTTTGACCCCCTTATAGACTTCCGTATTTCCGTCGGGCGTGGTTCCAGCGTATAGCGTTCCGAAGGCATCCGAGACAAAAACCCCTTCATAATGGCGACCGATATTGGTGAGCAGGCTGAGCAATTCCCGGTTTAGCGCCTCAATCTCCTCACGAGCGGTGTCCACCCCCTGCTCAGAAATTTTTTCTATGGCCGCCTGCAAGGTATCGAGACTCGCAAGAGCTCGAGCCGACCATTTCTCCCGATCCAGCGCGTCAGCTACTATCTGGGCCAGCCCTTTAGTTTGAGCAATGGTTGCCTGTTCGGCGTTTTCTCTCAGCCCGGAGGCCGCCTGCCTCGTCGAAAGGTATCCCGAGGTCACAAGACTCAAAAAAACCACCATAGCACCAACAGCAAGAAGTTTTCCCCTCAGTGTCCATGTTCGCATGAACATTTTCCTCTCCTTCACAAACGCTTGGGTTTAAGCCACCTTTTCCAGAACGCTCATCTCTTGGCTTGTGAGCACGCGGTCAATGTCCAAGAGGATCTTCACATTTTCTCCTGCCTTGGCCATGCCGAGAATGTATTCCGCGGCAAGGCGTGTGCCAAAGGTGGGAGTGTCCTCAATATCTTCCTCCTTAATGTTGACCACTTCGGAAACGGAATCCACCACGAGACCCATCATGACGCGCCCGGCCGCCAATCCTGACGCTTCCACCACAATAATGCAGGTGCGTTCGTTGTAGTCCATGCTTTCCATACCGAACTTGAGCCGCAGGTCGATCACCGGAATCACCTTACCTCGAAGGTTGATGACCCCTTTGACGTAGTCCGGAGTTTGGGGAACAGGGGTGATGGGCATCATGCCGATGATTTCTTTGACTTTTAGAATGCCGATGCCGTACTCTTCCCCACCCAAAGAAAACGTCAAGTACTTGCCCTCGCGATCCTTTCTCTCCTCCTCAGCTTTGGCCGTCATCATGCTCATCGTTCTCCTCCTTGTCATGTTCAATGCGTCCGTGCCCTGAATGGAAGCTTTTCTCTATCCTTGCCACCGACCAAGACGCCCAGGGGCTTCTCCATCACTGCCCTTTGGCTTGCCTATCCCGGCCAAGTGCTTGTGATGTTTGCGTGACACACAAGGGATCGGCATGTGGCGGCCAAAACTTGAGGTCCCGAGTCGAAAAAATTTTTTCTTGCTCGCGCCGTGGCGTTCATGGTAGGAAACGAACGTTTTTCAAAAGGTAAGATGTTGTGGTGGGTGTAGCTCAAGAGGTCAGAGCACTGGGTTGTGGCCCCAGAGGCTGTCGGTTCGAGTCCGATCACTCACCCCAGAGGATACAGGGCCGCCTGCGAAGGCGGCCTTTTTTCTTGGGGCCGCGAGCCGCGTGACGGCGCGGGCCAGCTTCGGACGCCCGCCCGTCGAGGCCGCCAGAGAGGGGGGATGCGACCTCTCGGCAAAGCTTTCCATGCCCCAAGGACATGCCATCACGAGTCGTGGAGTTCTGGTGATCCTGGCTTCATTCCTGGCCGCCGTCGCCTTAGACCTCCCTGGCTATATTACTCGTGCGGCTCCACGTTCGTGAAAGCGCTCTACATGACCGCCATCACGCGCAGCACCGTCGGCAACACAGAGTTTCGTCCTTTGGACACCCGGGGCCGCCTCTTTACGGCCGTGCTCATCGAGGGCGGGGTAAGTCTGGCGGCGTACCACATCGCCAGCGGCGTCGGCTAAATCTAGACGGCTCCTCGTGCCCAAAGGTCGCCGTGCGCAGCGCCCGAAGCGCCTCGAATGTCATTGTCCACGGGAGCGTTCTTGCGTTTGACAACCTCAAAGGCATCCCGTATATGGGATAAGGTAAGTTAGGTTTGCACATCAGTGATATGCTGCGGTTCTTGGCCAGGCGCCAAGCCGCGGCGACGCCACGCTCGGGAGGTGTTCATGGAACATGCTGTCATCGTCAGTGCCGTTCGAACCCCGATTGGTTCTTTTGGAAAATCGCTCGCGAATATTCCCGCCGTGCAGCTGGGTGTCATCGCCCTAAAGGAAGCTCTGGCACGGGTCGCGCTTGTTCCTGAGCAGGTGGACGAAGTCATTTTGGGCAACGTCCTTCAAGCAGCTCAGGGACAAAACCCCGCGCGCCAAGTGGCCGTGCATGCCGGCATTCCCCATGAGGTTCCTGCGTACACCATTAATAAAGTGTGCGCTTCAGGCTTGAAGTCCGTAATCCTCGCGGCCCAGGCCGTGGCCCTGGGAGACGCCGAGGTGGTCGTGGCCGGCGGCATCGAAAACATGAGCGCCTCTCCGTATGCCCTCACCCAAGCTCGTTGGGGCCACCGCATGGGCCACGGGCAGATATTGGATCTCATGATTCACGACGGCTTATGGGATATCTTTAACAATTACCACATGGGCATCACGGCGGAAAACGTGGCCGCTCATTACGGGATCAGCCGAGAGGCACAAGACCGGTTTGCCCTGGCTAGCCAGACCAAGGCTGAAGCCGCCATCAAGGAAGGTCGCTTTAAGGAGGAAATCGTTCCCGTAATAATTCCCCAGCGCAAAGGCGATCCCATGGTGTTTGATACGGACGAACACCCACGATTTGGAACAACCCTTGAAGCCTTGGCGAAGCTTCCACCCGCTTTTAAAAAGGACGGAACGGTGACGGCGGGCAACGCCTCCGGAATCAATGACGGAGCGGCCATTCTCGTTGTCATGTCCGAGAAAAAAGCGGCCTCCTTGGGACTCACACCTTTAGGCCTCATCCGCTCTTACGCGTCGGCCGGCGTCGATCCCGCCATGATGGGAACGGGCCCCATCCCCGCCAGTCGCAAGGCTTTAAAGAAAGCCGGTTGGTCTGTGGCGCAGTTGGACTTGGTTGAAGCCAACGAAGCCTTTGCGGCCCAGGCTTTAGCCGTAAACAAGGCCATGGAATGGAATCCGGACATCGTCAACGTCAACGGTGGAGCTATCGCTTTGGGGCATCCCATCGGTGCTTCCGGCGCGCGCATTCTGACGACCCTCCTTTACGAAATGAAACGGCGTCAGGCGCGTAGGGGGTTGGCCACATTGTGTATCGGCGGCGGCCAGGGCTGTGCCTTGACCATTGAACGTTAACCTTCGCAAAGGAAAGGTTCTACCATGGCATTTCAGAACATTCTTTTTGACGTGCACGATCATGTGGCCCTTGTGACCGTCAACCGTCCCAAGTCTCTTAACGCCCTGAACCCCGCAACCCTCGATGAACTCAAGCGCGCCATCGATCAAGTGCGCGAAGACGACGGGTTGCGCGTTCTGGTCTTGACGGGAGCCGGAGAAAAGGCTTTTGTGGCCGGAGCAGACATCGGTGAGTTTCCCAAGATGAATGCTTTGCAGGCCCGCCTTTTCGCTCAGAAAGGTCAAGACGTCTTTTTTGCCCTGGAGGAGCTACCCAAACCCACGATCGCGTGCGTCAACGGGTTCGCATTAGGCGGGGGACTGGAATTGGCCATGAGTTGCGATTTCATTTACGCCTCGGAAAAAGCCAAGTTCGGCCAGCCGGAAATCAATCTGGGCATCATTCCCGGCTTTGGTGGCACACAACGTCTGGCACGGCTCGTGGGACGCGCCAAGGCCAAGGAGCTGTGCATGACAGGGGAAATGATCGACGCCGCCACGGCTTTGCAATGGGGACTGGTGGCCAAGGTCTTTCCCGCCGAAACCCTTGTGGACGAAACCCTCAAGACGGCCAAGACCTTGGCGTCCAAAAGCGCTTTGGCTCTGCGGGCCATCAAGTTTGTCATTGACCGGGGTGTGGACGCAGACCTCAGGGCCGGGTGCAGCCTGGAAGTTGAAGCCTTTGGCCTGTGTTTCGCCAGTGAAGACGCCAAGGAAGGGGCTTTGGCCTTTTTGGAAAAAAGAAAACCCAACTTCAAGGGCTCTTTCATCGCCTAAAGTGATCCGGGAGGAACAGGACCATGCATTTTGAACTCACCGAAGAGCAAAAAATGATTCAAGACATGGCGCGCAAGTTTGCAGAAAGGGAAATCGCGCCGATCGCCGCCGAACTGGACCGCACGCATCGCCATCCCGAAGAGATCGTCAAGAAGATGGGTGAACTGGGCCTTATGGGCATTACCATTCCGCCCGAATACGGGGGCGCAGGCATGGACTACATCTGTTACGTGCTGGCCATGATTGAAATTTCCAAGGCGTGCGCCTCCTGCGGCGTCATCATGAGTGTGTGTAACAGCCTGTACAATTTCCCGGTCTACACCTATGGCACGGAAGAGCAGAAACAGCAGTTCTTGACGCCGGTGGCCAGCGGTGAATACTTGGGCTGTTACGGACTTACGGAAGCCGGCGCGGGGTCCGATCCGGCCCGCATGCGCACCACCGCGGTCCTCGACGGCAACGAATGGGTCATCAACGGTGAAAAGAAGTTCATCACCAATGGGAACGTGGCCCGCTACTGCGTTTTGGCGGCCGTCACCGATAAAGAGAAGGGCTACAAAGGCATCAGCTCCTTTCTGGTAGATCTGCACAACACGCCGGGATTCCGTGTGGGCCGCGTGGAAGAAAAGATGGGCATCAACGCCTCGGGAACGGCAGAACTCATTTTTGAAGATGCGCGCATTCCCAAAGAAAACCTTCTTGGAAAGGAAGGCGAAGGTTTCAAGCAAATGCTCACTACCCTGGACGGCGGCCGTATCGGCATCGCCGCCCAAGCCATCGGCATCGGACGAGCCGTCCTGGAAGAAGCCATCGCCTACAGCAAGACTCGGGAACAGTTCGGTCGACCCATCGCTTCCTTCCAGGCCATTCAGTGGAAGCTGGCAGATATGGCCACTCAGTTGGATGCAGCGGAGTTGCTGACACTTCGAGCGGCGTGGTTGGAACAGAACAATCGGGGCTATGAGAAGGAAGCCGCCATGGCCAAGATGTACGCCTCCGACACGGCCATGTGGGCCGCTATGGAGGGCGTTCAGATTCTGGGTGGTTACGGCTATTGCAAAGAATACCCCATGGAACGCCACATGCGCGATGCCAAAATCACCCAGATCTACGAAGGCACCAACGAAATCATGCGGCTTGTCATTTCCCGCGGTATTCTAGGAAAAATTTAGGGCCCACCCCACTAGGGGCATCATCTTTTTAGATAACAACCGAGCCGCCGGCGTCTTGTCCGCGGCTTGGCTCCGTTCAGCCAACCCACTGAGGGTTGCCCTTCACACCGCTCGTGAGCAAGGGCCCTGGGGAAAGAGGCCTCCCGTTCACAAAAAACCACATCGCGGAAAAGGCCCAACAGGGCACCGGAACAAAAAAACCCCGGCCTTCGTCCGGGGTTTTTTTATGGCAAACTGCAGGCTCATCGACCGGGGGCCGCCTCGAGGGCCCCTCTGAACATCTTGGCGCCCATAGAACCATCCCAGGGACTTCTCACAGGCCCTGTAGACGCCGCATTCGGCGCTGAATCCTTTTGATGGCTTTTTTCCGCTTTATCCGGCGGCGCTCCCCTTTGGAGAGGTAGTAATTGTGTCGCCGCAGGACGGGCTGCACATTCTTTTGAAAGTCCTTGCGCAGTTTGCGGATCTTTTTTTCAAAACTCTCCGTAGCCTCCGGTTCGGTCATTCAGATTTCACCTGCCTTTCAGCAACAAAAAAACCCTTACGGGGTTTTCGTTGGAATCGTTCCCGACGGCGTCCGGCACGCCGCGGGGAGAGCTACACGTCGTGAGCCTGCCGTCATGCTCTTAAGCGGTTCTGTTTATCACGAGCCATCTCTGAAGGCAACGGCTTTTTAAGAACTTAGCGCATCATAGCGGAAAAACTGCATGGTAAAGGTTGCCCGCCCTTGACTAGCCGATCGCAGCGCCGTGGAATATCCGAACATTTTGGACAGGGCGACGGTTGCTTCCACTATCTGAACGCCCCTCTTGGCCGTGATGCCTTCGATGCGTGCCTTGCGCAAGTTGAGGTCTCCAATTACCTCCCCGAGAAACTCGTCCGGGGTCAGCACCTCCACTCGCATGTACGGCTCCAACAACAAGGGCTCCCCTTTCGAAAAGGCATCCCGAAAGGCCATGCCGGCCGCCACGCGGTAAGCCAAATCTGTGGACAGGCCCTCTCGATGTTCTCCTCCGATGACCGCCACGTCCACATCCACCACGGGATATCCCATGAGTTCTCCGCTGGTTAAGGCGTCCATGATCCCCTCTTCCACGGCGGGCCACCAAATTTCGGGAATGGAACCATCCCGCACTCGATGCTCCACCCGGTTTCCCTTCCCCCGCTCCCTGGGCTCCACACGCACCTCCACCGCGGCAAAATGCTTGCTTCCACCAATGTCTCGGTCAAACAGGCCGCGGCCCAAAGCAGGTTTCTGAATGGTTTCGCGATAGACGACCTGAGGCTTGCCGGCATTGACGCCCACGGCATAATCCCGTTCCAGGCGGTTAATCAGAATTTCTAGGTGCAGCTCTCCCATGCCGCGAATGACCAGCTGCCCCGTGTCCGGGTCTTCCTTATAGCGAAATGTGGGGTCCTCATCGGCCAGCTTGGCCAGAGCATCGGGAAGCTTTTCCTGGTCCGTGCGCGTCTTCGGCTCCACGGCCACGGCCATGACGGGCTCATAGATCTCTATGGGCTCAAGCAAAATCGGATGTTTTTCATCGCAAAGCGTGTCACCCGTGGCGGCCGATTTGAGGCCCATCAAGGCCACAATGGTTCCGGCCCCGGCTTCTTCAAGCCGCTCCCGCTTGTTGGCATGCATGCGAAAAATGCGAGACAACTTCTCACGCGTCTTTTGCCGCGCATTATAGATCGCATCACCGGCGCGCAATCGACCCGAGTAAATGCGCGCATAGGTGAGCTTGCGTCCTTGATCCATAAAGATCTTGAAAGCCAAGGCTGCCAGAGGCTCGCTGTCGTCAGCCAAGCGTTGCACCCTCTCCTGCGTGATGGGATCGACGCCTTCAACCGGCGGAATATCCAGAGGGCACGGAAGAAATTGGACCACGGCATCCAAAAGGGGCTGAATACCCTTGTTCCGCAAAGCCGCCCCGCACAAGACGGGCACGGCGTCCAGATTTAAGGTCAGACGCCTCAGCACACGTTCAATCTCTTCCGGAGCGACCTCCTCTCCCTCCAGGTATTTTTCCATGACGCCGTCGTCCCATTCGGCCACCTTGGCCACCAATTCGTCCCGCGCTTCCATGGCAGCATCCAAAAACTGCGGCTCCACAGGCCCATAGGTGTATTCCGCGCCAAGGGTTTCATCCTTCCAGACAATCTGGCGCATGCGAAGGAGGTCCACCACGCCGCGAAAATCGGACTCTCGCCCCATGGGAATCTGCACGGGGATGGGCGTTGCTTGAAGCTTTTCTTTCATCTGTTCCAGGACCTGATAGAAATCGGCGCCGATACGGTCCATCTTATTGACGAAAGCAATCTTGGGCACCCTGTACTTGTCCGCCTGCCTCCAGACGGTTTCCGACTGTGGTTCTACGCCGCCCACGGCGCAAAACACGGCAATAGCGCCGTCGAGAACACGCAAGGATCTCTCCACCTCGATGGTGAAGTCCACATGGCCGGGAGTGTCGATGAGCTGAATCTGGTATCCCTTCCATTCACAGGTGGTCACGGCAGACGTGATGGTGATGCCGCGTTGCTGTTCCTGTTCCATCCAATCCATGATGGCCGTGCCTTCATGGACTTCGCCGATCTTGTGGGATCGCCCTGTGTAGTACAGAATGCGCTCGCTCACCGTGGTTTTTCCGGCGTCGATATGGGCGATGATACCGATGTTGCGAATCCTTCTGAGACGCTGCCTAACCGCCTTCATGCCATCACCTCATCGTGGACGCCACGACTTTAGAGGGGCCCTTGCTTTCCGCGCGCCCGTGATTAAGCATAGTATGCGCTGACACCTTATGCGGCCAAGGAGGTTGTATATGCCGAGAACCAAAACCATTTCACAGCCCAAAGCGCCCATCGCTTCGAAATCCCTGAAGGCCGTGCCGCATCCTGTGGCGTGCCGAGAGGGTCGAGGGGTGCGTTTCTTTGACTGTACTCATTACGACGACTGCTTGGATCAGGCCGCCAAGGCTCTCTGGACGGGCTTCACCTGTAGCCGTTGCCCCTTTTACCAGAATCCCTTCCACTCGGCATAAAAAAGCAGCCCGTCGCCTAGGGCGCCGGGCTGTCCTTTGATTTCCATGGATGTAGCCCAGATAACTGCGGAGGGCCTTCATGCCATGTTTCTGGCGGCAAGAAGCTCCATGCAGCTATGTTTTCTCCAGGCGCTCAGCGGACGCTTTCGAGCCGCGCGACCACCGCCTCTCTCCACGGCCATGCACCTTACGAGCCACAGGACTCGGCGCCTAGTTCCCGAGACCACACGGTCCACGGCCGCTTATGCCGCTCACCCCTTGCACGGTTTCGCCCTCCTTGCACTCCGCCAACGGGCCTCTCAAGACCACTAACGCTGCGCCGCGGTCGGCTCTTCGGATTGTGTCTTCTTTTTGGGCGTTGTCTTGATTTCGGCTCCCGTCAGCTCGATGAGACACATGGGCGCGCCGTCGCCTTTTCGAAATCCCATCTTCACGATGCGCGTGTAACCACCTTGACGTGCCTGGTACCGCGGCCCCAGTTCTGCAAAGAGTTTATGCACCACGCCCTTGGCGCGAATCACGGCCAAAGCCTGCCGCCTGGCGTGCAGGTCCCCGCGCTTACCCAGCGTGATCATGGCTTCAGCCCATCGCCGAATTTCCTTGGCCTTCGGAATGGTCGTCACAATGCGTTCGTGTTCCAAAAGCGAGGTAACCATATTGCGAAACATGGCCGTTCGGTGGCTGGAAGTTCGGTTGAGCTTCCGACCCGATTTCCTGTGGCGCATGGCTATTCCTCTTCCTTTCTTCTCTGTTCGATCTCTTCCCGACTCGGAAAGTTGTCCAGTTTCATCCCCAGCGTCAAGCCCATCTCCTGAAGAATCTCTTTGATCTCATTGAGTGACTTGCGACCGAAGTTCTTGGTTCGAAGCATTTCCGCTTCGGTCTTTTGCACCAACTCGCCGATGTAGCGAATGTCGGCGCTTTTCAGACAGTTGGCACTGCGCACCGACAGTTCCAGCTCATCTACGCTGCGAAACAGATTTTCGTTGAAGGTGGGCTCCTCAGCTTCCTCTTCCGCAAACGCCGGAGCCTCATAGTCCTCAAAATTCACGAAGACACTGAGCTGGTCTTTAAGAATCTTGGCCGCCACGGCCAGGGCATCCTCGGGTGTGACACTACCGTCGGTCCAGATTTCCATGGTCAGTTTATCATAGTCGGTGCGCTGCCCCACGCGAGCCTGGCTGACGTTGTAGCTTACCTTGCGCACCGGGCTAAAAATCGCGTCGATGGGGATCGTGCCAATGGTTTCCACCTTTTCCGGACCCCATTCGGCAGGCTCGTAACCCTTGCCTTCGTCCACCACAAGCTCCATGCGCACTTTACCGTCTCGCGCCAGGGTGCAGATGTGTTTGTCCGGGTTGAGAATGGTCACCGAGGAGTCCGTTCGAATGTCGCCAGCCGTTACGGGACCTTCTCCGGCTTTTTCCAGAACCACACGCTTGGGACCGTCCCCGTTCAAACGCAGGCGCACTTCCTTGAGATTTAAGATGATGTCCGTCACATCCTCCACAACCCCGGGGGCTGAGGAAAATTCATGAAGCACACCGTCGATCTTTACGGACGTAATGGCCGCGCCTCTCAGAGACGACAGCAGCACCCGTCGCAGCGCATTTCCTAGAGTCGTCCCGAAACCTCGCTCCAGCGGTTCACAGATGAATTTGGCATAGCAGTTCGGGTCTTCCCCGGGCTCTACCACCAGGGGTTTCGGTCGAATCAATTCGCGCCAGTTTTTCTCCATACCCGCCCTCATACCTTCGGCCGACCCGTGAACGTGATGGGCTTCACCTCACGGCCTCAAAAACGGACAGAGGCCTCCGCCATAAGGCAAGGCGGACCCTCTGCCCTGCATTCAAGTCTATCTTCCTTGTTACTTCGAGTAAAATTCAACCACCAGGTGCTCTTGCACCGGCAGCGGCATTTCTTCTCGCGTCGGAAGGCTTCTCATCGTGCCTCGATACGCTTCCTTTTCCAACTCCAACCATGGAACGAGACCGCGTCGCGGCAGGGCATCCAGCGCTTCGTTGATCACTCCCAAAGAGCGGCTCTTTTCCCGCACACTGATCACATCACCGGGCCGCAGGAGATAGGAAGGTATGTTCACCTTTCGCCCGTTGACGAGGAAGTGATTGTGCCGCACCAGCTGACGGGCCTGAGAACGCGAGTTGGCAAAGCCCAGACGATATACCGTGTTGTCCAGACGGCGCTCCAGCAGGATCAGGAAGTTCGTCCCGGTCACCCCTTTTTGCCGATCGGCTTCCTTAAAGTAGGCCTTGAACTGCTTTTCTAGGAGACCGTACGTTCTCTTAATCTTTTGCTTCTCACGAAGCTGCACGCCGTAGTCCGAAAGTTTACCGCGGCGCTGCCCGTGTTGACCCGGAGCGTAATTGCGCCGTTCAAAGGCGCACTTGTCCGAATAGCACCGGTCCCATTTGAGGTACAATTTCATGCTTTCCCGCCGGCACAGCCGGCATTGCGGACCTGTGTATCGCGCCAAGACCGATTCCTCCTTCTATATACCGAAGCCCTCAGGCCTCCTTGATCATCTCGCTGCTTACACTCGGCGACGCTTGGGCGGCCGACATCCGTTGTGAGGAATGGGCGTCACGTCCCGAATGACCGTCACATTTAATCCGGCCGCCTGCAACGCCCGCAGAGCCGCCTCACGGCCCGATCCCGGCCCCTTCACGTAGACCTCCACGTTTTGCAAGCCGTGTTCCATCGCCGCCTTGGCCGCAGCCTGAGCGGCCATCTGGGCGGCAAAAGGCGTGCTCTTGCGCGATCCCTTGAACCCTTGGTTGCCACCACTGGCCCACGAAAGGGTGTTGCCACTCATGTCCGTGATGGTCACGATGGTGTTGTTAAAGGTTGAACGAATATGCGCAATACCGTTTTGAACGTTTTTCCGCTCTTTTTTCTTTCGCGGACCACCTCTGCCACGTGCCATGGTGCCTCCACTTTCCTACTTCTTACGTTTGCCGATGACCGATCGACGTGGACCCTTGCGCGTCCGAGCATTCGTATGGGTGCGCTGCCCTCTGACGGGAAGTCCGCGGCGGTGCCTCAGCCCTCGATAGCAACCCAGATCCATGAGGCGCTTAATATTCATGGACACTTCCGCGCGCAGATCCCCTTCCACCTTGTACTGAGTGTCGATGACGCGACGGATGGCCGTGATCTGTTCCTCCGTCAAGTCATCGGACTTTGTTCCGGGATCCACCTTTGCCTCTTCCAGGATCTTGGACGCCGTCGTCCGCCCGATTCCATAGATATACGTCAGGGCGATTTCCATGCGCTTGTTTCTGGGTAGGTCAATGCCTGCAATCCGTGCCAATGCTTTTTCCTCCAGTTAGCCTTGACGCTGTTTGTGCTTCGGGTTCTCGCAGATGACGCGCACCTGGCCGTGCCGACGAATGATTTTGCATTTTCGGCAGATGACTTTCACTGACGCCCGCACTTTCATGATTCACTCCCTTTCGCCCAGCGCACCCCAACCCGTCAGCTTTTGGCTCTGAAAATAATGCGCCCTCGAGTCAGGTCGTATGGGGATAGTTCCACCGTCACCTTGTCCCCCGGTAAAATGCGAATGAAGTGCATACGCATCTTACCGGAAATATGCGCAAGGACTCGATGGCCGTTTTCCAACTCAACACGAAACATGGCATTGGGTAAAGGCTCGATGACCGTGCCTTCCACCTCAATCGCTTCTTCCTTTACCATGCACCATTCCTCAATTTAGGTCACGTTTTCACCACGCCCACGAAAGCACGCTATTGTATAAGGTCTTTCTGCCTATGTAAAGACCATTTACTTCAATAGAGACAACACGTCCGGTCCGTTTTTCGTCACGGCCACGGTGTGTTCAAAGTGAGCCGAAAGCTTTCCATCGGCCGTCACCGCCGTCCATCGATCTTCCAAAATGCGAATGTCTGCAACCCCCTCGTTGATCATCGGCTCGATGGCAAACACCATACCGGCTTTGAGCTTCACGCCTCGCCCTGGAGGGCCAAAGTTAGGAATCTGGGGGCTTTCATGAAGGTTTCTCCCGATGCCGTGCCCCACGAATTCGCGCACCACCGAGTAGCCAAAAGGTTCCACATGGGCCTGCACCGCGTGGGAAATGTCCGACAACCGATGACCCACCACGGCTTGAGCGATGGCTCGGTCCAGAGCTTCCCGCGTCACGCGGCATAATCGTTGCGCCTCCTTCGATATGGTGCCCACGGGAAGCGTCACCGCCGCATCTCCGTAGAACCCGTCCACAACCACACCGAAATCCACGCTGACGATGTCGCCCTCCTGCAAAATGCGCGTCTTGCTCGGTATGCCATGCACCACTTCTTCATTGACCGAAGTGCACAGCGCATAAGGGAAGCCGTGATAGCCTTTGAAGGCCGGCACGGCTCCACGCTTTTGTGCTTCCTCCTCACTGATGGCATTTAAATCCCACGTGCTCACCCCGGGCACAACCACCTCCCGAAGCCGCTCCAGCACCTCGGCCACAATGAGGCAGGCTTTTCTTATTTTCTCAACCTCTTCTTGGGTCTTGAGAATGATCAAAGTGCCCTCTAACCCAGCACGGCCTTGATGCGGTCAAAAATCTCGTCAATGGAGCCCACGCCGTTGATCTTTCGCAGTTTGCCCTGTTTTTCGTAGTAATCGATGAGCGGCTTGGTCTGATCGGCATATACCTTCAGCCGGGATGTCACGGTGGCTTCGTTGTCATCGTCTCTCTGATAGAGTTGGCCTCCACACTTGTCGCATACGCCCTCTTTCTTTGGTGGATCAAACATCACATGAAAGCCGGCACCGCACTCGCGGCACGTCCGTCGCCCTGTAAGGCGCTGAATGAGTTCCTGGTCCGGCACATCAATGCAGACCACATGATCGATCCCTTGCCCCAATTCCTTAAGCATGCCGTCAAGAGTTTCGGCCTGGCTGACGTTGCGCGGAAACCCGTCCAGCATGTAGCCCTTTTTGCAGTCTTCTTGCTGAATGCGGTCCTTCACAAGACCTACAACCACCGAGTCGGGAACCAACGCTCCTTGATCCATATACTTTTTGGCCTCAAGACCCAGGGGCGTTCCGGCTTTGAGGGCAGCCCGCAACATGTCCCCAGTGGAAATTTGCGGAATGCCGTAGCGTTCGATCATGCGCTTGGCTTGCGTTCCTTTTCCAGCACCCGGTGGTCCCAGCAAAATGATGTTCATCGTCTCCCTCCCTGTCTTTCAGCCTCACCATCGTTGCGTCGACTCTTTCAAGATCACGACGACCCACAACGTTGGGCCATAAGGCGCAGCGCCCCCTGATCTTCCGTCTCTATCGTCGCCCTCGAATGCGTCCGGATTTGAGAAAGCCTTCATAGTGCCGGGTAAGCATGTGGGCTTCGATCTGTCCCACGGTGTCCATGGCAACCCCAACCACAATGAGCAAGGCTGTCCCGCCGAAATAAAATGGCACGTTGAAGTTCTGAATAAAGATCGTGGGGAGCACGCACACAATGGACACGTAGATGGCTCCACCCAAAGTTATGCGGCTGAGTACGCGATCAATGTATTCCGCAGTGGATCGCCCTGGACGAATCCCTGGTATGAAGCCTCCATACTTTTTCATGTTGTCGGCCACATCCACGGGATTGAAGACGATGGCAGTGTAAAAATAGCAAAAAAAGATGATGAACCCCACATAAAGCACCAAATAAAGCCAGTGGCCCGGCATGAGCAACTGCGCGATTTTTTGCATCCAAGGAATCTGAATGAAATTGGCCACCGTAGCCGGAAACATAATAATAGACGAGGCGAAGATGGGTGGAATGACGCCCGACGTATTGATCTTGAGCGGCAAATGGGTGGTTTGTCCTCCGTACATTCGCCTTCCCACGACCCTTTTGGCGTACTGCACGGGAATCCGGCGCTGGGCGCGCTCAACGTAGACGATCACGGCCACCACAGCCACCATGATGACCAAAAGGACCAGAGCCTTAAAGGCACTCATTTCCCCCGTTTGCATGAGGCGCAGCGTGTTACCCATGGCACCGGGCATGCCGGCCACGATGCCTGCAAAAATGATGAGCGAAATACCGTTGCCGATGCCCCGCTCCGTGATCTGCTCACCTAGCCACATGATAAAAGCCGTGCCGGCCGTTAGAGTGATCACGGTGATGAGGCGAAATCCCCAGCCCGGAGCCAGGACCACGGGTTCACCACCAGGTCCGGTCATGCCCTCGAGACCGAAAGCGATGCCAAAGCCCTGAATGATGCTGAGCACCACCGTGCCATATCGCGTGTACTGCGTGATCTTCTTTCGCCCGGCCTCGCCTTCCTTGCTCAGCCGCTCCAAATGGGGAATCACTACAGTCAACAGCTGCAGAATGATCGAGGCGCTAATGTAGGGCATGATCCCCAGCGAAAAAACCGACAGCTGATTCATGGCGCCGCCGGAAAACATGTTGAACAGCCCCAACAGCGTACCTTGGGCCGCAGCAAAAAAAGCCGCCAAGGCTTCCCGATTGATGCCCGGCGTCGGCACATGCACGCCGATGCGGTATACGGCCAAAAGTACCAGTGTGGTACCGATGCGCTTTTTCAGTTCGGGGATTTTTCCGATATTTTGAAAACCCGTGAGCACCCGCTTGATCCTCTCAGCTTAGGATTTCTACACGACCTCCGGCCGCTTCTACCTTCGCCACGGCCGCCGCGCTGGCTTTGTGGACGCGAACCGAAAGGGCCTTTTTAAGTTCGCCGTCAGCGAGAAGCTTGATGCCGCAAGCCTTTTTCTTGGCAAGACCCGTTCGCGCCAGTTCCTCGGGGCCCACGGTGGTTCCGGGCTCAAATCGTTGCAGATCCCCTACGTTGACCACCGCATAAACCTTCCGAAACGGATTACGAAATCCCCTCTTGGGAACCCGACGCTGCAAGGGCATCTGGCCGCCTTCAAACCACGGCACCACGCCACCTCCGGCCCGTGCTTTTTGGCCCTTATGGCCCTTTCCGGCAGTCTTTCCATGGCCTGATCCAGCCCCTCGACCGATCCGTTTTCTGTCTTTTCGGGATCCCGCTGCAGGTTTCAGTTCGTTCAATCGCATAGCCTTCACCTGTGTGTCCGACCGGTCCAGCTTAGGCTTCCGTCACCTGGACCAGATGGTTGACCTTTCGCACGGCTCCCACGACCTGTGGAATCGCGGGAAGCGTCACTTCCCTTTGCAGTCGCGTGAGCCCCAAGGCCTGGAGAATTTTACGGTGCTTCTCCGGCCTGCCGATAGGGCTACGCACCAGCTTAACGCGTATCATTTTCGCCATGGATCACCTCCCGGCTCCTTGAGCTTTCACCTCCATCACATCCACACCTCGTGTTTTGGCAATTTGCTCGGGACTGCGCAGGGCTTTGAGACCAGCGATGGTCGCTTTGACAACATTGTGCGGGTTGCGGGATCCCACACACTTGGTGAGCACATCCGTCACACCGGCGGCTTCCATGATGGCCCGCACGGCCCCCCCCGCAATGACTCCTGTACCCGGAGAGGCCGGCTTCAACACAACGGAGGAAGCTCCAAATTTGCCCAAGACTTCATGGGGCAATGTCCCGTCCATCAAGGGCACCTCAAACATGTTTCTTTTCGCCCCTTCTAGACCCTTACGAATGGCCTCCGGCACTTCGTTCGCCTTGCCCAAAGCAAAACCCACGCGCCCATTGCCATCGCCGACGATGACTAGGGCGCTGAACGAAAACCGCCGCCCGCCCTTGACCACTTTGGCCACTCGGCTGATATGGACGATCTTATCGATGTACTGAATGTCTTGTGAATCGAGAGGTGCCAAGATATGCCTCCTTGCCCGCCAATAAAGGTCAAAATTCTAGCCCTGCCGCCCGCGCTCCATCCGCCACGGCGCGGATTCTTCCATGGTAGATGAATCCATTTCGGTCAAAGACCACCTTGGTGACGCCCCTGTCCAAGGCTTTCTTGGCAACGATCTGACCGACTTTTTCCGCCGCCCCCACCTTACCTTCCACGGGACCTAAGGCCTTGAATTCAGGCGAGAGGGTCGACGCGGCCGCCAGCGTCACGCCCCTGGTGTCGTCGATGATCTGGGCATATATATGCTTCAGGCTTTTGTAAACCGTCAGTCGCGGGCGCTCTGGCGTCCCGTGCACCTTTCTGCGAATGCGCCGTTTACGTTTCAGGCGCGCCACAACGCTGGGATTCGTTTTGGAACCCATAGGTCGTCCTTCTCCTATTTCTTCTTTGCGCCCGTCTTACCGGCCTTTCGCCGGACCCATTGATCGGCGTATCGAATACCTTTGCCTTTGTACGGCTCCACCGGACGCAAAGCCTTAATGTTGGCCGCCGTCTGCCCGAGCAGTTCCTTGTCCACGGCCTCCAGGCGAATCACCGTCTGCTTTTCTACTGAAGCGCTCACTCCTTGAGCCAGAGGAAAGCTAATCGGATGCGAATGACCCAGGGTAAAGGTCAGCACATTTTTGCTTACATCGCAGCGGTAACCCACCCCGTGAATTTCCAACACCTTGGTGAAGCCCTGGCTGACGCCCGTGACCATATTGTGGAGCAAGACCCTCGTGAGGCCATGCATGGCTCTGGCTCGACGTTGATCGCTCTTGCGGCGCACCACAATGTGGCCGTCTTCCACCGACACGGTCACTTCCGAGGGCACCCGCCTTTCCAACTGCCCTTTCAGGCCCTTGACAACGACCACATCCCCCTGAAGGGTCACGTCCACCCCTTTGGGAATGGGGATGGGGTTTTTGCCGATACGCGACATCTTGGGACTCCTTTGGCTCTTTACCACACGCTACAGATCAGTTCGCCACCCACACCCTCTCGCCGTGCCTGCTTGTCGGTGAGAATGCCGCGAGAAGTGGACAATATGGCGACGCCCAGGCCGTTGAGAACCCTCGGCATTTCTTTGCATCCCACATAGATTCGCCGGCTGGGCTTGCTGATGCGGCGCATGTCACGAATGGCCGCCTCGCGGTCCGGCCCATATTTCAGATGGATTCTCAACACGCCCTGCTTGTTGTCCTTGATGAGCTTAAAATGCTTGATGTAGCCTTCTTCCTTGAGGATGCGCGCCAGCTCCACCTTCATGCGCGACGCGGGGACATCCACCTTATCGTGGCGCGCCCTGTGGGCGTTCTTGATGCGATTGAGAAAGTCGGCAATGGGATCCGTCATCACCATACAGGTTCACTCCTTCTCGTTCCGGGTCCTACCAACTGGATTTGACGACGCCGGGAAGTTCGCCGTTGAGGGCCATATTGCGAAAGCAAATGCGGCACATGCCGAATTTGCGAAGGAAAGCGCGTGGCCGTCCGCAGAGCGGGCATCTGTTGTAGGCTCTTACCTTGAATTTCGGCTTTCTTTGGGCTTTTGCGATCATGGATTTCTTGGCCAAGGCTGCCTCCTTCTGTCCCTTGTCCCCTTACTTTCGAAACGGCATTCCCAACAAGGCCAACAGCTCTCGGGCTTCGTCGTCGGTTTTCGCCGTTGTCACGATGGTGATGTTGAGCCCCTTAATCTTGTCGATCTTGTCGTAGTCGATTTCCGGGAAAATGATATGTTCCCGCACTCCAAGGGTGTAGTTCCCCCGCCCGTCAAAGGACTTGGCAGATACACCGCGAAAGTCGCGCACTCGAGGCAGGGCGATGTTGACGAGCTTGTCGTAGAACTCGTACATTCGGTTGCCCCGCAGGGTCACCATGCATCCGATGGGCATGCCTTTACGCAGCTTAAAGGCCGCGATACTCTGGCGCGCCCTCGTGATCACAGGTTTTTGGCCGCTGATCTGCGCCAGTTCCTCGGAAGCCGTTTCCAGAATCTTAACGTTTTGTATTGCCTCTCCCAGGCCCATGTTGAGCACGATTTTGCTCAGCTTTGGAATCTGCATCGGGCTTTTGTAATGAAACATTTTGGCCAATTGCAGGGCCACTTCTTTTTCGTACAACTCGCGCAAACGTGCCATGAACGCCTCCACTCCGCCCGCCGCTGTGGACGTCATCCGTCGATGATCTCCCCGCACTTCTTGCAGAAGCGGGCCTTGCGCCCGTCATCGAGGATCTTATAGCCCACACGGGTCGGATCCGTGCACTTGCTGCAAATCACCATGAGATTGGAAATGTGAATGGGAGCTTCCTTTTCCACAATTCCGCCTTGCCGACTGTGGGGTCCGGGCCTCATGTGCCTTTTGACCATGTTGAGCTTTTCCACCACCGCTCGATCTTTTTTGGTCAAGATGCGCAACACCTTGCCCGATTTGCCCTTTTCTTTCCCGGCAATTACCATCACTGTGTCGTTCTTCTTGACATGATACTTTTTTCTGACAGCCATTGGCGACCTTCCCCATCCGCCTCACTAGAGCACTTCGGGAGCCAGCGAGACGATCTTCATAAACTGCTTGGCACGCAGCTCACGGGCCACAGGGCCAAAGATGCGGGTTCCGATGGGTTCCTTGGCGGCGTTAATCAAGACGGCCGAATTGTCGTCAAACTTGATGTACGACCCGTCTGGCCGTCGCACTTCCTTTTTGGTCCTCACCACCACGGCCCTCATGACATCCCCCTTTTTCACCTTGGAATTGGGGATAGCTTCCTTGACCGACACCACGATGATGTCACCCACCGTAGCGTAGCGTTTTCGAGTCCCACCGAGAACCTTGATACAGTACAGCCGCTTTGCACCCGAATTGTCAGCGGCGTTCAACTGCGTTTCCGCTTGAATCATGATGGCCTCCCTTGACCGCCTTCACCCAACTTCCTCGACCGCAGCCTCGTCGCGCCGTGCTCGAGGGATTTTCAGACAGCGGCCCGTACCAAAATCTTTACGACCACCCAATGCTTGGTTTTGCTTAATGGACGGCTTTCTTGAATCAACACACGATCCCCTATGCGGCACTGATTTTCCGCATCGTGCGCCTTGAATTTGCTGCGGCGCCGAATGTACTTGCCATACTTGGCATGCTTGACCAGCCGCTCCACACTGACCACCACCGTTTTGTTCATTCGGTCACTCACCACGGTGCCGACCCGGGTCTTCCTGTTGCTTCTGCGCTCTTCCATGAACATGCCCTCTACGCCTCACCGGCGCTTTGCTTTTCACGCAATATGGTCAACACTCTCGCAATATCGCGTTTGTGCCGCTTGAGCTGCGCCGTGTTTTCCAGCTGTCCCGTTGCATGCTGAAACTTCAGACTAAACAGAGACTCACGCAACTCCGCCAGCTTCTGCCTCAATTCATCCACACTCATATCCCGTAAGGTCGCTGCTTTCATAACACATCCTGCCTCGACACAAACCGCGTGGCCACAGGAAGTTTATGAGCCGCCAGCCTACATGCTTCTTGGGCGACCTCTTCCGTGACGCCTTTGAGTTCATAGAGGATTCGTCCTGGCTTGACCACGGCGACCCAGCCTTCGGGGGCGCCTTTGCCTTTTCCCATGCGGGTTTCTGCCGGCTTTTTGGTCACCGGCTTATCCGGAAAGATACGAATCCATAGCTTTCCGCCGCGCTTGACATATCTGGTGATGGCCACACGAGCCGCCTCGATCTGCCTCGACGTGATGCGACCCGCCTCCAAGGCCTTGATCCCAAAGTCCCCAAAGTGCAATTGGTTCCCTCGTGAGGCCATGCCTCGCATGCGGCCCTTTTGTTGCTTTCGATACCTAACTCTTTTGGGCGCTAACATGGATTATCTCCTCAGCTCTCTCCGCAGGAGGTTCGCTTCTATTAAGCCCATCTCGTGCCTGGCCCCGAAACTTGAGCGTTGCTACGGAAGCACTTCCCCTTTAAAGATCCACACCTTGACTCCTATCACTCCATATGTGGTTCGAGCTACCGCCACGGCATAGTCAATGTCGGCTCGAAGCGTGTGGAGGGGGACTCGACCTTCGCGATACCACTCCCGCCGTGCCATTTCGGCACCCCCGAGGCGCCCGGCGCAGGCCACCCGAATGCCCTTGGCCCCAAATTTGAGCGCCGACGTCACCGCGCGCTTCATGGCTCGGCGGAATGCCACGCGGCGTTCCAGCTGCAAGGCGATGTTTTCTGCAACCAAGACGGCGTCCAGTTCTGGCCGGCGCACTTCCTGAATGTCAATGAGGATTTCGCGCGAAAATCTCTTCTCTAGCTGTTTCCTCAAGGCTTCGATTTCCGCGCCTTTCTTGCCGATAACGATCCCCGGACGCGCCGTAAAGATGCGAATCTTGGCCTTATTGGCGGCCCTTTCAATCTCGATTCTGGCGATACCGGCATGGTATAATCGTCCTTTTATAAAATCGCGAATCTTCCGGTCTTCATAGGCCAGCTTGGCGTACCCCTTTGCGGCAAACCACTTGGAATCCCATGTTCGGATGACGCCTAGACGAAAACCTTTAGGATTGACCTTCTGTCCCAATCTCCACCTCCGAGATCCTGTGACCTCCCGATTACTTTTCCCCGAGAACCACCGTGATGTGGCTGGTGCGCTTCACAATGCGCGTGGCCCGGCCCATAGCTCGAGGCCTCCATCGCTTCAACCGGGGCCCTTCGTTGACATAAATGGCTTTGATGTAAAGGCCTTCCATGTCCATGGATTTGGTGTTTTCCGCATTGGCCATGGCCGACCGCAACGTCTTGCTCAGCAGCCGCGCCCCTTTCTTAGGCGTAAACTTTAATATGGTCAATGCTTGCCCCACATTCTTGCTGCGGACAAGATCGGCCACCAGGCGCGCCTTGCGCGGTGAGATGCGCACGTATTTGGAAACCGCTCTCACTTCCATTACTTTTTCCCCTTGACCTTAGACTTCTTATCCCCAGCATGACCGTAGAAGGTTCGTGTGGGCGAGAATTCACCCAGCTTATGACCCACCATATTCTCCGTGATAAAGACAGGAATGAACTTCTTGCCGTTGTGAACGGCAATGGTTAGCCCGACGAAATCAGGAAGAATGGTGGATCGCCGAGACCAGGTCTTGATCACCTTGCGATCTCCGGTCTCTTTGGCGGCCAGCACCTTCTTCAGCAGGTGGTCATCCACAAAGGGTCCCTTTCTTAAAGAGCGAGGCACCTTACCCTCCTTAGGTCATCTATTTGCGGCGTCGCACGATGAGCCGATCGCTGTTCTTCCTCTTGCGGGTGCGATATCCCTTGGTGGGCTTGCCCCACGGCGTGCATGGATGCCTGCCTCCGGAACTCCGCCCTTCGCCACCGCCCATGGGATGATCCACCGGATTCATGGCTACGCCGCGCACATGGGGCCGTCGCCCCAGCCATCGGCTTCGACCCGCCTTGCCCAGGCTAATGTTTTCATGTTCAATGTTTCCCACTTGGCCGATGGTGGCTTTGCAGCGCGCGAGCACCATGCGCATCTCGCCGGATGGTAACCTCAGCGTGACATGGCGCCCTTCCTTGGCCATAAGCTGCGCTCCCGCTCCGGCGGATCGCACCATCTGGCCGCCTTTGCCAGGAATCATCTCCACATTGTGCACCACCGTGCCCAGCGGAATGTTCTCCAGAGGTAAACAATTGCCCGGCCTCACATCCGCTTCAGCCCCTGTGACAACCACGTCGCCCACCTTCAGGCCCAAAGGCGCCAAAATGTAGCGCTTCTCTCCATCCACATAGTGTAAAAGGGCAATGCGGGCCGACCGGTTCGGATCATACTCGATGGCCGCCACCTTGGCGGGCACATTTTCCTTGTCACGTTTGAAGTCAATGATGCGATACAGCCTCTTGTGACCCCCACCTCGATGCCGGGCCGTCACGCGGCCATAGTTGTTGCGCCCGCCCTTTTTCTTCAGAGGTTCCACGAGACTGCGTTCCGGCTCCTTCTTCGTAATCTCCTCAAAGGTGGCGTAAGTCATGAACCGGGTTCCGGCGCTGCGCGGCTTGACTTTCCTAATTCCCATAGCTCAACCTCACTAGGCATTCGAGCGAGCCTGACCACCCCTTGGCGGCCGAGCACTCCTCGTCGCACCCGTCACCTGCTTAAACGCCTTCAAAGAATTCGACCCTTTGACCGGGCTTGATGGTCACAATGGCCTTTTTCCAATCGCTCGTGCGCACAGTGTGGCGCCCGACGCGCTTGTTATGCCCTTTGACCTTAAGGGTACGCACCTCCAGCACGTTCACCTTGAACATCTTTTCCACGGCCTCTTTGATCTCAATCTTGTTGGCACGTCGGTCCACTTCAAAATGGAGCTTGTTATGCTGTTCCTTGTCCGTCGTGCTCTTTTCCGTGATCAAAGGGCGCTTGAGGATCACATAGGTCTTGTCCCGCATCACCCGAGAGACTCCTCTATTTTGGAAACCGTGTCTTTGGTGAGCACCAGGTTTCCGTGCTTGAGCATGTCGAAAACGTTGAGGCCTTCGCTGCGCAGCACCTTCACGTCAGGAATGTTGCGCGCAGATTTTTCCACGATCTCATCCTTGCCGGCAAGGACCACCAGAGGCTTTTGTAAGGCGAATCGGTGCATCCAGGCATGAAAATGTTTGGTCTTGATTTCTGGAAACTGGAGCTGGTCCACAACCACCAAAGCCTGATCGCGGAGCTTTTGGCTCAACACCATCTTCAAGGCCAGTCGCCGCACTTTCTTGGGCACCTTTAAGTTATAGGTTCTGGGCTGGGGTCCGTGCACCGTGCCCCCTCCTCGCCATAGCGGCGACCTAGTGGTCCCGGCTCGAGCACGACCTGTTCCTTTCTGACGCCACGGCTTTTTGCCTCCACCCGAAACTTCGCTTCGGCCTTTCGTCTTGGCCGTGCCTCGACGGCGCTTGGCCAGCTGGTAAAGCACCACATGGTGGACCACATGGCTTTTGGCCGGAACGTTAAAGATGTCGTCGCGCAAATCCAGCTGCCCTACCACTTGCCGATTCATGTC